>DAOUAB010000187.1:0-6534 GCA_034434015.1 Anaerolineales bacterium | reverse complement strand
GGCGGCGTCGAGCGTGGCCACGCCGCCCATTGAGTGTCCGATGCCGAACGCCGGCCGCTCGGGGCGCTCGTCCAGGAAAGCGAGCAGGTCCTCCGTCAGCGGGGTCCAGTCGCGGAACCCGTCCGGGCGCGACCCCGGCCACAGCGGGCGGGCATGCGCGGCCAGGACGCGGCCGAGCGGGGCCAGGCGCTCGATCAGCGGCGTATAGGCGCGCGGCGGGTAGCCGTTGGCGTGCGCGAAGTGCAGCCACGGGCCGGCGCCGCCGAAATCGTCGAAGGGGATCATGGCTGACTGTGGATAGCTATCCGTTCGACCCGTTCCACCAGCACGCGCCCGCACCACGAGCGGTCGAAAATGGCGATCGGGCCCGTCTCCGGCAGGCGGCGCCAGAACCGGCACAAAGAGCGCCGGGCCCTGCCGTCGCCCTGCGGCGCCGCGATCGGCCAGACCACAGAGCCGCGCAGGCCCCGGCGTTCGGCCGGGACGTTGGCAGCGCCGCCCTTTCAGAAATCTCCGTAGTTGACGGGCGCGCTCCAGCGCGGTTTGACCGCCAGCCGCGCGTGCGCCTCAGCCCCAAGCCTGGCCCAATAGGCGGCGCGGTCCGGCACGCCGTACACCCACTCGTCCAGCCAGGCCTTCACGGCCTCGGGCGAGGCTGAGATCCGATCCCATTCCAGGTAGAACGGGTTGTCGCGGTCGTAGTAGCCCTGCGTGTAAGAGGGATGGGCGCAGTACGGCACCGGGCACACGGCGGTAACGACCATGGCCGGGATGAGCGTGCGGTTCGGGTCGGAGCGGATGACGGCCTCGTCCACGATCTCCTCGGCGGTGAGGATGACGCGCCGGGCCGCGAAAGCGGCCTCCTTCTGCTCGCCCAGGATGCCCCAGATGTGGGCGTTGCCGTGAACGTCGGCGCGTTGCGCGTGGATGATGGCCACGTCCGGGTTGAGGGCCGGGACGGCGTTGAGCACGGCGCCCGTATATGGGCACGTCACCTGCCGGTACCGGTCGTTGACGCGCGCCAGGTCCTGGGTGCCCACCGGCTGCATGGGCAGGAAAGGCAGCCCGGCCGCGCCGGCCGTCAGCCGCGTGATCATGGCGAAATGCGAATACTCCTCGTACGCCAGGCGCCCGGCCTCCATCTCGGCGCGCACGACGCGCAGCGACCCGACGCCCGGGTTGCCGGAGTAAGAGAAGATCAACTTGCGCGCGCAGCCCGCCGCCACCATCTGTTCGTAGATGATATCGGGCGTGGCGCGCGCCAGGACCAGGTCGCGCTTGCGCTGACGGATGATCTCGTGCGCGGCCGCGAACGGGATCAGGTGCGTGAAGCCGGCGGCGTAGACCAGGTCGCCGTCGTGGATGTGCCGGGCGACGGCGTCGGCGAGGGAAGTGAGTTTAGTCATACGAGATCTTGGGCTCGTAGGCCGCCATCTGCTCCTCCGGCGACTTGAGTTCATACGGCACCCGGCGCCCGCCGCCCCGCTCGCGGTCCCCGGCGCGCTCCCGGTCGTCGCGGCGGCGCGGGCTGACGAGCTGAACGTTGACGGCCTGCAGGCTGTCGCCGCGGCCTTCGGCCCGGGCCAGCTCGAACTCGAAGACCAGGTTGCGGCTGGGCAGCTCGTCGGTGGAGACCTCCACCGGCCATTGCGAGTCGTGGCAGAACACCGAGCCGTACGGCGAGTCCGGCTGGCGCGAGTCCGTCTTCCACAGGTCCGGCGAGATCATCTTTAGGTAGCGCAGGAAGCCGTAGCCCTTGCCGGTGTGGGCGTAGCAGGTGCCGCGCACGCGCGAACCCACCTCGCCCCACGGCGGCAAGTCGCGGGCGGCCTGCACGGGCAGCAGGTGCGGGATGAGGTAGCCGGACAGGAACAGGTCGGCCTCGCGGCGCAGGTCGACGGAGACGTTGTCGAAAGCCACGACCTCGGTCCGGCAGCCCTTGGCCTGCAGGGCGCGCACCACCTGGACGAAGTCGCCGTCGCCGGTGGCGATCAGCATGCGGTCCAGCTTCTCGGATTGCAGCAGGGCGTCGACGGCCAGGTGCAGGGCAGCGTTGGATTTGCCGAAGCGGTTGCCGCCCTCGTCGGTGTCCCACTGGATACTTTTCTGGACCACTTTGTAACCGATATCGCGCAGCATGGAATAGAAGCGTTCCTGCCCGTCGCGGTAGGCGCTGTCCTCGTCGGCGCGCTCGGCGTCGTAGGTGACGTAGGCGTTCAGGCGCAGCAGCTCGGCGCCGTCGCGGCAGGCGAACTCGCGCAGCACGTCGTAACGCATGCCGTAGCCGCCGTTGCGCGCGACGTAGGCGACATCGACGAACACCCCCACCGTGAGGTTGGATGAGCGGGACATGGAGAGATAAACTCCTTGGTTATTTTTTAGCGGCTTTCGGCCCCGCCTGGCCGGGGCCGGTTTTGCCGGGCGCGGCCGCAGGCGGCGCGGGTTTGGGCTTTGGCTTGAAGAGGCTCGCGAATGGTCCGGGTCTCTTAGGGGCGGGCGCCGGTTTCGGCGCGGCCGGTTTCGGCGCCGGCGGCGGGGGGGGCGGCGCGGGTTCCGCGCCGAGGCGCAACAGCACCCCCAGGCCGAAGGCCGCCAGCCCGAACATCAGCGCCGGCCACTGCACCACTTCCTGAAACGACGCCAGATCGGACACGAAAATGAACATGGCCAGCAGGCTCAGAAAGAGCAGGAAATTGCTGAAGCGCCGGCGGAGAGACATGGGACGGGTCCATCACCCTCGGCGTCCGGCCGTCGCGCGGCCGCCGCCGCCCCTCCCCCTCTCATCGAGAGAGGGGGAGGGGCCAGGGCATCACTTCACACGTTCGACATGCGTGCGGATCTGCTCGTGCATGTAGAGCGGCAGGTAATACAGGCCGCCGGCGTTCTTGCCCGTGGAGCCGGAGCCTTTCCAGCCGCCGAAGGGCTGGAAGCCCGGCCAGGCGCCGGTGGTGGCGCCCTGCGGGCGGTTGGCGTAGGTGACGCCGGCCTGGATCTTGTCAAAGAACCAGGCCGCCTCCTGCTTCGAGCCGTAGAAGCCGGCGGTCAGGCCGTAGTTGACGTTGTTGGCGAAGTCCATGGCCTCGTCCAGCGAGTCGACGGCCGTGATCATTGTGATCGGCAGGAACATCTCGTGCTGCCACAGGCGGTGCTCCTTGGGGACGCCGTCCACCAGCGTCGGCTCGCAGAAGTAGCCCTTGGCGAAGTCCCCCTCCTTCAATTGCCGGCCGCCGTGCAGGATCACGCCGGCCTGCGACAGCTCCTCGGCGAACTCGCTGAACTCGCGGTAGGAGTTGGCGTTGATCACCGGGCCGAGCCAGTTGGCGCGCTCGGTCGGGTCGCCGATCGTGATCGCCCGGGTCTTGGCCAGGATCAGCTCGGTCAGCTTGTCCTTGATGGGCGCCTCGGCGATGATGCGCGAATTGGCCGAGCACTTCTGGCCCTGCAGGCCGAAGGCCGAGCGCACGATGCCGGTCGCGGCGTCCTCCAGGTCGGCCTTGCGGCTGACGATGGCCGGGTTCTTGCCGCCCATCTCGGCGATGCACGGGCGCGGATAACGCCCGGCCGCGAACGAGCGGTAGATCTTCATGCCCACATCGAACGAGCCCGTGAACGTGATGCCGGCCACGCGCGGGTCGTCGATGAGCGTCTGGCCGACGGTGCTGCCCGGCCCGGTGAGGTAGTTGAAGACGCCGTCCGGCAGGCCGGCGTCGCGCAGGCACTCGGCCAGCAGGCGCCCGGTCCAGGGCGTGTCGGTGGCCGGCTTGAAGACGACGGTGTTGCCCGTCACCAGCGCGGCGCCGCTCGGGCCGCCGGCCAGCGCGAACGGGAAATTGAAGGGGCTGATGACCACCCACACGCCGTACGGGCGCAGGACGGAGACGTTGGTGGCCTTGAAGCCGACCAGCGGGTCGCGGCCCATCTCCTTGATGTAGCCGCCGTTGGCCTCCATCTGGTCGCAGGCATAGTAGATCAGGTCGGCGGTCTCCTGGGCGTCGCCCAGGCCCTCCATGCGGTTCTTGCCGACCTCGAGCGACAGCACCACGCCGATCTCATAGACGCGTTTCTCGATCTGGGCCGCCGCCCGGCGCAACAGCCGGACGCGGTCCTGCCATTTCAGGCCGGACCACTTGGGCCAGGCGGCGGCGGCGGCGGCCAGGGCGTCCTGGGCGTCCTGGGCCGAGCCTTTCTGGAAGGTGCCCAGCACCCAGTCGGTGTTGATGGGCGAGCGGTCTTCGAACTTGGCCTCCGTGAAACGATCCTGGCCGTTGATGATCATCGGGTAATCGCGGCCGAGGTCCGCCTTCACCTGCGCCAGCGCCTTCTCGTAGCGCGTGTGCAGCGCCTCCGGCGGGCTGAACATGGTGGCGTAGGTCAGCCGGAATTTGCCGTTGCTGGACGCCCTGGTTTTGGCGGCTTTCCTGACAATCTTTTTCTTCTTTGTTGCAGTGGCCATAGTGGGAACGTCTCCTGAAGGGTGGGACAAACGTCGTGAGGTGGGGCGATGGCACTGAGCGCCTGCGCCTCTGATTTTACTACGCGGCGCAAGACTCAGGCAGTTCTCAGCGCACACACCGGAAACCGGTGGCGTTGTCGCGATTGGTCGGCTGGGCGAAGGTCCGGCGCGCGGCGCGGATTTCGACCACCGGCGAGAGCCAGGACCCGCCGCGCAGCACCCGGAACTGGCCCGTCGCCGGCCCGGTCGGGTTGACCCGGGCCGCGTCGCGGTAGTAGTCGCTCTGGAACCAGTCGCTCACCCATTCCCGGACGTTGCCGGCCATGTTCAGGGCCCCGTACGGGCTGGCGCCCTCGGGATAATCGTCCACGGCGGCCGTGTCCCCGACCAGCCGGTCGAAGTTGGCGCGCGACGGCGCGGGCCGGTCATCGCCCCATGGGAAGCGGCGCGCCTCGACGCCGCGCGCGGCTTTCTCCCACTCGGCCTCGGTCGGCAGCCGGCCGCCGGCCCACTGGCAGTAGCGCCGGGCGTCGTCCCAACTTACGCGGATGACGGGGTAGTCCTGATAGGCCGGGTCGGTGAAGTAGCCGAGGCGCGTGCCCGAATTCGGGCTGTTGAGCGGCCGGCACCGTCCGGCGGCCAGGCAGAGCGCGTACTGCGCGTTGCTCACCTCGGTCCGGTCGATCCAGAAGGCATCCAGGATCACATCGCGCTGCGGGCGTTCATAGGGCAGCGCGCTCGCATCGTCCTCGGTCGAGCCCATCCGGAAAGCGCCGGCCGGCACGTAGACCGACACCATGCCGTCGATGGCAGAAACGCGCGTCGCGCCTATGCCCAGTGTCGCGGTGGGCGTCGGCGCGGTCCGTGTGGCCGTCGGCGTGCGCGTGGGCGTGGCGGTAGGCGTCGCCGTGGCCGAGGCCGCGCCCGTTACGGGGACGACCGTCGCCGGGCGCGGGGTGGGGCTGGCCGCGGGGGCGGCGGCCAGGGCGACCGCCGTCTGGGTGCTGGCGGCGCTGCGTGTTGCGGCGGCCTGCGCCTCGGCGCCGCCGCGATTCAGGAAAAGCACGGCGCTGATCGCCAGGGCCAGGGCCAGGACGCCGAGGCCGGCATAGACGATCTCGCGCGGCACCGGCCGCAGACGGCCGGCGGGCGACACGCCGGGCGCAACGCGGACGACGGGGGGCGGGGCCGGAGCCGCTTCGGCGGGCGGGCCGGGTTCGCCCGCCACCGGCGCGGCGCCGACCGGCGCGCTTTCTGCGACGACGCTTTCAACCGTCGGCGCGGCGGCGGTCTCCGGCAACGCGGCCTGCAGCGCCTGCACGAACTCGGCCACGCTCGGGAAACGCTCGCTTGGGTTCTTGGCGAGCGCGCGCAGCAGGAGGTCCTCCAGTTCCGGCGCCAGGGCCGGGTTGAGCTTGCGCGGCGGCGGCAGCGGCTCGTGGATGTGCTTGAGGACGACGGCCAGCGGCGTCTCCGCGTCGTAGGGCACGCGGCCGGTGACCAGCTCATACAGGATCACGCCGAGCGAATACTGGTCGCTGCGCCCGTCGAGCGGCAGGCCCAGGCCCTGCTCCGGCGACATGTAGGCCGGCGTGCCCACCACGCCGCCGTTCAGCGCCAGTTTGGTGCCGGCCTCGACGATCTTGGCCAGGCCGAAATCGGCCAGCAGGCAGTCGCCGCGCAGGTCGATGAGCACGTTGCTGGGCTTGACGTCGCGGTGGATGACGCGCTGGGTGTGGGCGTAATCCAGCGCCGTCCCAACCTGGCTGAGGATGCGCCGGATGCGATCCGGCGGCAGCAGGCCGCCCTGCATCAGGCTCAGCAGCGTGCCGCCCTCGATGAAGGGCATCGCCAGGTACGCGTAGCCGTCGGCGGCGCCGAAGTCCAGGACGGGCACGATGTGCGGGTGCTGAAGCTGCGCCAGCACCCTGGCCTCCTGCTGAAAACGCACCACGAACTGGCGCTCGCTCGCCAGGTGTCGCGGCAGGATTTTCAGAGCCACATACCGGCCCACGCCCGGCTGAAAGGCGCGGTAAACGGCGGCCAGACCGCCCCGGCCGAGCGGGGCCATAACCTGGTAC
>DAOUAB010000186.1:0-5220 GCA_034434015.1 Anaerolineales bacterium | reverse complement strand
CCGTAGGCCACCAGCAGGACGTCGGTCCCGGCCGCCCGGATCATCGCCGCCTGCTCAGCTTCATCTTCGCGGCGCGGGCTGCCCGCGAAGACGCCGGCCACGGTCAGGCCCGGACAGCGCGCCGTCAGCCGGTCGGCGGCGCGCTGCGCCACGCCCTCGGCCGCGCCCAGGAAGAACAGGCGCCAGCCGCGCCGGGCCGCGGCCTCGGCGATCAGGCCGACGAGGTCGGAGCCGGCCACCCGTTCCGGCAGGCGCCCCCCCAGCCAGCGGGCCGCCCACAGCAGCCCCACGCCGTCCGGGATGACCAGGTCGGCCCGGTTCAACAGCGCCAGGAACTCCGGGTCGCGCTGCGCGGTCATCACGAACTCCGGGTTGGCCGTGCAGATCTGGCGCGGGACGCGCGCGGCGACGGCGGCCTCGATCCAGGCCAGCGTCTCGGCCATCGTGACGGCGTGGACCCTGACGCCCAGAATATTTACAGCTTCCGGAGACCGGCGACTGGAGACCACGCTCACCCGGCCTTCCCGTATCGGGTTGGCGCGACCAGCCGTTCCAAAACGGCCCAGGTCTCGCGCGCGGCCCGCTCCCAGGAGAAGCGCCTGATCTGCTCCAGGCCGCGCGCCGTCAGCTCCGCCCGCAGACCGTCATCCGTGAGGACCCGCGTCAGCGCTTCGGCCAGCGCGCCCACATCCAGCGGATCGACGCGCAGCGCCGCGGCGCCGGCCACCTCCGGCAGCGACGCGGTATCCGCGCACACCACCGGGACGCCGCAGGCCATCGCCTCCAGCACCGGGAACCCGAAGCCTTCATAGAGCGACGGGAAGGCGAAGACCGCGGCGCCGGAATACAGGCCGGGCAGGTCGTCGTCCGGCGCATAGTCGAGCACGCGCACGCGCGGCGCGTGGAGGCGGGCGGCTTCCAGAATCGGCCCGGAAAGCCAGCCGCGTCGGCCGGCCAGCACCAGGCCGACGGCGGACGGCTGGCGGCGGACGGCCTCCATCAGCCGGACCAGGTTCTTGCGCGGCTGGAGGGTGCCGACGTGCAGGATGTAGCGCTCGGGCAGGTCGTACTTTGCGCGGACCGGGGCCGGGTCCACACGCCGCAGCGCCTCGTCCCGGCCGGGGTACACCACCGTGATTTTCGCTTCCGGCACGCCGTAGAACCGGACCAGGTCGCGGCGCGTGGCCTGCGAGTCGGCGATGACGTGCGCGGCGGAGAGGGCCGAGTAGCGCGTGGAGAGGTCCAGGTACAGCCGCTGGCCCGGCGGGTGGGCGTCCGGGAAATGGCGATAGCCCAGGTCGTGCACGGTGACGACGGCCGGCACCGGACAGACCAGCGGGAGGACGTGGGCGGGGACGAAGAGCAGATCCGGCCGGGGACGGTGGGCCGCCAGCTCCCAGGCCAGGCGGACGTGCGTCCACAGGCGCGGGAAAGGGATAACGCGCCGATGGACGCCGGGAGTATCGGGAAAGAGGTCAGGGGCTGGCGGGTCGCGGAAATACAGGCGGACCGAATGGGTCGCGGCCGAAGCCAGCATGGCCTGGATCAGGCGCAGCGCATAACGCTCGGTGCCGGTCCGGCGCGCCGCGGTTGCCCGGCTGGCGTCGAGGCCGAGGTGCATCGAGGTTATTGCGGACGGGCCTCCCGTCCGAGGCGGAGTTGCTCGCGCAGGGCGTTGATCGGCCGCCGCTCGCCCGTCGCCGGGTCCTCGTAATACCAGTGCTCCCAGCCGTTGCAGGACGGCACATTCTGGATGGCGCGGCCGACCGCGTGGATGGACCCGATCAGGTCGGCGTGCCGCAGCCGGCCGTCGGCCAGGACCACGGCCGTCGCCTGGCCCTTCTGGCCAAAGTACAGGGTCTGGCCCGGCTCCAGCAGGCCGTGCTCCAGGAGCAGGCCAAAGGGCACGCGCGCCGCCGCGCGCTGTTCGGGGACGACGTAGACGCTGTCGTCCGGGAACATGCCGGGCGTGACCGAGGCCAGCCGCTCGCGCGCCAGCTTCACGTAGCGACGCTCTTTCTCGATGCCGATCCAGCGCCGGCGCAGCTTCTTGGCCACGGCGCCCGTCGTCCCCGTGCCGAAGAAGGGGTCCAGCACCACGTCGCCGGGTTTGGTGGTGGCCAGGAGGACGCGGTACAGCAGCGCCTCCGGTTTCTGGGTGGCGTGCGCCTTCTCGCCGTGCAGGCGCAGGCGCTCTTTGCCCGTGCACAGGCCCAGATACCAGTCGCTGCGCATTTGCAGATCATCGTTGAGCGCCTTCATGGCGCGATAGTTGAACGTGTACCGGGCGCCGCGTTTCTTCTGCGCCCAGAGCAGGGTCTCGTGGGCGTTGGTGAAGCGCACGCCCCGGAACTGCGGCGTGGGATTGGCCTTGACCCAGACCACGTCGTTGAGGATCCAGTAGTCCAGGTCTTGCAGGATGGCGCCGACGCGGTAGATGTTGTGGTACGACCCGATCACCCACAGCGTGCCGGTGTCCTTGAGCACGCGGCGGCAGCCCGAGAGCCAGGCGCGTGTGAAGGCGTCGTACTCGGCCAGGCTGCCGAAGCGGTCCCAGGCGTCGTCCACGGCGTCGACCCTGGTCATGTTCGGCCGCCAGAGCTCCTTCTGGAGCTGGAGGTTGTAGGGCGGGTCGGCGAAGACCACGTCAACCGATTTTTCCGGCAGCGTGAGCAGCAGCCGGGTGCAATCGCCGTGCAGGACCTGGTCGAGAGGGAGAGCCGTTTCACTGGTCATGGTCACAACGTCAATCGTCGATCACCTGCTCGTGGCCGCGCGGACACGTGGCGTACGTGCAGTCATAGAAGCCTTCGTCGAACTCCAGGCGGTGCGCGCCCCAGCACCGGTCGCAATAGACGCGCCGGCAGGCCCGGCAGTAGAAGGCCACGAAATCCGCGTCCGCGCCGCGCGCCGCGTCGAAGTCCCCGCGCGCCACCAGGTCGAAGAGCGGCCGCAGCGCGTCGTAGGCCCCGAACTTCGTGACCGCGCCCAGGAAGTCGGTGCGCTCCAGCCGGTCGCCCTGCGACCACGGCTCGGCGCCGGGCACCTCGGCCGGCAGCAGCGCGACCTCGGCGGCGGCGCGGCCGCAGTGCGAACAGACCACCGTCACATGGCGCGAGACGCGCCCCGCGCCGACCGGGCCCATTATTGCGCCGTGGCCACCGCCGTGCAGACCAGGGTCGCCAGGGCGCAGGCCAGGTTAAGACGCGACAGCCAGGCGGCGCGGCGCCGCAGGGCGGCCGCCTCCGGCGCCGGCCGGCCGCGCGCCTCCAGGACGTTCAGGCGCGCGAGGGCGGGCTGGATCAGCCATTGCCCGGCCGCGCCGGCCGCCACCATGCCGAACACGGCGACGTGCTTGACCAGGATGGCCACCGACCAGGCGTTGTCGATCACCAGGAAGCCCTCATAGTTCGGGTCGGCCGCCATCTGCATCAGGCCCGTGCCGGTGAGCACCGCCAGGCTGGTCCAGGCCAGCGGGTTGAACCGCCGCTGGAGATCGCCCAGGAGCTGGCCCAGCGCGGGGCCCGGGCCGAGCCGGGCGCGCGCGCCCGGCTCGACCACCAGCGCCAGCACCACCAGCCCGCCGACCCAGACCACGGTGGCGACCAGATGGAACATGTAGGCGAGCGCCAGCGCCCAGGGGGGCATCGCGTCTGGGGGCATCGACCGCGATTGTAGAGTCAACCGGCGTTAAACACAATCAGGACGATGCCGGGGTGCATTTCCCGCCGGGGCGAGTTTGTCACCGTATAGCGAGTTCCGTTTGCTCTGCCGTCACCCCGGCGGAGGCCGGGGTCCAGACCCTGCCAAAATCGGCTGGATTCCGGCTTTCGCCGGAATGACTGGCATAAATCGAGCTGGAAATCGCTGTAAGCCGAAGGCGAAGAGTCTCGCGCCGCTGGGCGGGGCGGAATTCTTCGCCGCGTAGCGGCGAAGAATGACACTTGCCCCCAAAGTGAAATGCACCCGAGGCCCGGGAGGCCGACCACGGTACGAACGGGCATTGTATAATCGGCTTGTCGGCGTGACCCTTGGCGACCACCACGCATGGCTTCCACACCTTCAGAAACTCAGGGCCTGATCGAGGCCGGGAGCGCGGCCGTCCGGCGCGGCGACCGGGAGCGCGGCCGGACGCTGCTGCTGCAGGCCGTCGAGCGCGACGAAAGCAACGCCGAGGCCTGGTGGTGGCTGAGCCAGGCCGTGGACGACCCGGCCGACATCCAGGTGGCGCTGGAAAACACCCTCACGCTCGAACCCGGACACATCGAGGCCAGGGTGCGCCTGGACCAGTTGCGCGCCGCGCCGCCCCCGTCGGCGCCTGCGCCGGCCTCCGAAAGCCAGTGGCAGAGCCTGTTGCCGTCCGTCCCGCAGGAGCCCGACGACGGCATTGACGACCCGCTCCAGTGCGTGTACTGCGGCCGCCCGACTCAGGCCGAAGACCGAAAGTGCCCGCATTGCGGCCAGGGGTTGTTCGTCCGCGTGCAGGCTTCGCGGGACTCCGCCTTCCTGAGGCTGGGGCTGCTGCTGCTCGGCGTGGACATCGCCGCCGGCCTGATCGAGCTGGGCACGCCGCTGCTGGCCCTCAGCGCGTTGCAGGGCGGCGCGCGGGCCGGGCTGGAGATCTTCGCCCAGGTGCCGGGCGTCTCGCTGGTCCTGGGCGACTTCCTGAATCTGACGGCCTCAACCGCCAGCCTGCTGGCCTACGGCCTGGGTCTGCGCGTCCTGATCCTGGTCGCCGGCCTGATCGGCCTGACCCAGCGCTGGGTGTGGGCCTACTACGCGACCCTCGCGGCGCTGGCGGCCGATGTGCTGCTCAACATCTTCCTGTTGTTCGGCGGCTACGTCGGGGCCGGGCCGGGCGTGCTCAACCTGGGCCTGGCGCTGGCGCTGCTCTACTTGATCGGCGCTTCCTACCAGGAGTTTTCCGTCACCTGGGAACGCCTGCTCACCCAGCCGGACCCGCGGGCCCACAGCGCCGGGGCTTTTCATAAACTTGGCCACGACTATAGCCGGGCGGGCATGTGGGCCCTGGCCGTGGCGCAGTGGCGCAAAGCCGTGGGCCTGGCGCCCACGGAAGCGACCTATTACAAACACCTGGGGCTCGGCTATGCCCGCATCCGGCGCTACGCCCGGAGCCTGCGCGCGCTCGAGGAAGCCGCCCGGCGCGCGCCCAGGGACCGGGACATCCCCGAGATCATCGCGCTGGTCCGGTCCCAGGCG
>DAOUAB010000185.1:0-24930 GCA_034434015.1 Anaerolineales bacterium | reverse complement strand
CTCGCCGTCGAGCGGCAGGGCCAGGACCATCTCGCCGAAGCGCTCGTAGTTGAAGTATTCCGAGATCACCAGGGCCTGCGGCAGGCGCACCAGCATGCCCTCGAAGCGCTCCAGATACGTGGAGTCGGGGAACGGCATCAGCACGTCCACCGGCGTGACCGCGCCCGTTTCGTCGCAGTTGATGATGTTCGTCACCGGCGAGGAGTTGCTGTTGGAGCCGTTGAGCGCGGTCTGGTTGAAGCGCTCGCGCGCAAAGCCGGTGACGCGCACCACCTGCCCGGCGCTGACAAGATTGTTGCTGCCGGTGAAGACGAAGAGGCCGTCCGAGGTGGCCGCGTTGCCGTCGCCGCTCAGGTCCTGGAGATAGAAGCCCTGCAGCCCGGAGCTGCCCTCAAAGTCGCCGACCACGACGCCCTGGGTGGTGACGTTGCCGGTGATGGCGGCGGACAGGCCGCTGCCCTGGATAGCGTAGATCGGCGTGAAGGGCTGCGCGCAGGCCGGGCCTTCGGTGGTGAAGCTGGCCGTGAAGTCGGCGGCCATGTTGTCCGGCGGGTCAACGGCGTCCTCGTCCGTCACGCCGGCGGCCGACACGTTAATCGCGCAGGTCGTCAGCAGGGGCAGGTCGCCGGCCGGGTCGAGGACGACGCTGGTCACGTTGTCGGCGGCGCCGTTGCTGGCGACCACGTTGCCGGCCGGGCACTCGACCGTGATCGCGCCGGCGGCCACGTCCACGGCCTCGCTGAAGTTGACGGTGATGTTGCTGCCGGCCAGCACGCCCGTGGCGCCGTCGGCCGGCGTGGTGCCGGCGACCGCCGGGGCGGCGTCGCTGGCGCAGGGGCTAAGCGGCGAGGCCGTGTTGCGCGGCGCCGGCGCTCCGGCGGCGAAATCGGCGCTATTGTTGTTCGTGTCCGTGCAGCCGTTGCCGGCGCGCAGCGCGGCGGTGGTGTTGCTCAGGGTTGGCGCCGCCATGGTCTCATAGTAGTTGGCGTTTCCGTAGCCCACCAGATCGATGATCTGGGCCTCTTGCGCCGGCGAACACGGCGTCGAGCCGCCGTTGCAGCCCAGTGAAGCCGTGCCCGTGACCAAAGCCACCTTGCCAGCGCCGGCAGCCATCGCGATCGGCGTGGCATCAATCAGGTCAGGTGTGGGCAGAGCGACGCCGGTTGCGCCGCCGGCCTCCTGGACCAGAAAATACTGTCCAGGCTGCAGCGTCACGTTCGGCAGTTCGGTCAGTTGCGTGGAGGTCGCGCCGAAGTTGCCGGTGCCGGTGGCGCTGGCGTACTGGATGGAAAGACCGTTTAGCGAAACCGGGGCGGCGCTGCGATTGAAGATTTCGACAAAGTCATTGGTGTAAGGCGCGCCGGTATTGCCCCCTCCGCCATATACCTGGCTGATGACCAGGTCCGGGTCAATGGCCAATGCGCGCGCCGACCCAGGCGAAAACGCCGCGATGGCTGTGACGACCAGCAGCGTCGCCACACACACATTCAAGACGTGCAGACGGGATGCTTTCATGTAGGTCTCCTTGAAGAGGATGAGCGGATGCAGCCTTTCCCAATGGGCCGGGTGACAGTTGGAAAACCGCCTGCCGTCACGGGCCGGGCCGGGAATTGTCGGGCTGTTCAATTGTGATCGGGTGATCGTTCACGTGCTCAGGAGGGACACGGCGCGCCGATAACAGGCAGATTAGGCCATATCACGCCACCGCACATTAATGATATGTCAACAGTATTTAAGTTTGCACTAGTACAATTTACCTAACCCGTATCGCGCGAGGCGCCCCATGTCCCTGACACTGCTCCTGATGATTGACGGCCTGCGGCCGGACGCGGTCGCCAGCGATTTTGTCCCCGGCTCAAGCGCCGCGTGCCCAAACCTGACGGCGCTGCGCGCGCGCGGCGTCTGGGCCGAAGCCGCCCGCAGCGTCATGCCGTCAATCACGCTGCCCTGCCACATGTCCCTCTTCCACAGCGTCCCGCCCGCCCGCCACGGCGTCACCACCAACGCCTGGCAGCCGATGGCGCGCCCCCTGCCCGGCCTGATCGAGGCCGCGCACGCCGCCGGCAAACGTTGCGGCTTCTTTTACAACTGGGAGCCGCTGCGCGACCTCAGCCGGCCGGAGCAGCTGGCGGTGGCTTATTGCCGCAACAACTCGCACGACCTCGACGGCGACGCGCGCAATCTGCCAGTTTTCCTTGACCTGCTGAGGGCCGAGCCGCTCGATTTCGCCTTCGTCTACTTTGGGAATGTGGACAGCGCCGGCCACGCCCACGGCTGGATGTCGCCCGAATATCTGCGCCAGGCCGAGCGGACCGATGCCCTGGCGGGGCGGCTGCTCGCGGCGCTGCCGGCCGAGGCGCGCCTGATCGTGATGAGCGACCACGGCGGGCACGACCGCAACCACGGCACGGACCAGGCCGAGGATATGCGGATCGTGTGGCTGGCGGCCGGACCCGGGATCAGGTCGGGGGTGACGCTGACGACGCCCGTCAGTCTTCTGGACACCGCCCCCACCCTGGCCAGACTGATGGGCCTCGCGCCGCACCCGGAATGGGAGGGCCGCTGCGTGGATGAAGCCTTTGCGGGAGCGTAAAAACCTCGGGGCGCCCGGCGCCCGAACGCCCCAAGGCTAGAGTGGCGGGTCAGTCTCTGCGCCGGCGAGGGCGCACGCTAGGTGCCGCTCGGGTTTGTGTCACCCTCGGCAGGGCTGAAATCGTTGAAAATGTCGCGACCGGCGCCGCCATTAAACAGGTCGGCCCCGGCGCCGCCGCTGAGAATGTCAGGACCGTCGCCGCCGTTCAGCGTATCGTTGCCCGCCTCGCCGTTCAACGCGTCCTGGCCGCCGCCACCGTTCAGGATGTCATCGCCCCCGCCGCCGTTCAACGTGTCAGCCGTGATCCCGCTGGTCAACACATCGTTGCCGGCGTCGCCATTCATGATGCTGGCGCCCGACAGATCGGTGATCGTGTCGTCACCGCCATCGCCGCCCAGGAGGTCCTTGCCATCGCCGCCGGTGATGACGTCGTTGCCCGCGCCGCCAAAGACGCGGTCGGTGTCCGGGCCGCCGTCAATCTGGTCCCGGCCGCCGTCGCCGCAGATCATGTCGTTGCCGGCCAGACCATTGATCACGTCATTGCCGCCCAGGCCGACGATCACATCGGTAATGTCAGTGCCATTGATCAGGTCGGCGCCGGGCGTGCCCCACCGGGTGGCGAACACGCCCTCGCAGGCCGGACGCAAATCCCACATCCAACCGGCGGGCGTCGGGTCGCTGTTGCCGGCCTCGTCGATGGCGCGGACGCCGAACGTGTGCACGGCGTAGGCCAGGCTGAGATACTGCGTCGGGCTGGAGCAGGGCGCCCAGCCGCTGCCGTCCAACTGGCACTCGAAGACCAGGGCCTCCGGCAATGTCACGTCGTCCGAGCCCGTGAACTCGAAGATCGGGTTCACGTCGTCCGAGACCGGCAGCGGGAAGCGCGGGTCCGGCACGCCGGGCGCCAGGGTGATGATCGTATCGGGCGGCGTGGTATCGCCCGCCTGGGCCCGGGCCTGGCCCGGGACGGCCACCGCGCCAAGAATCAACAACACAACTGCCGCGAAACGAAGCAAAGCCAAGCCAGGCGTTCGCATACTCCCTCCTTTGAGTGGATTATGAGGTTGTGGAAGAAAACGGCGTCAGGCGCTCAACGACGGCTCCAACGTCCGGGCGGACTGCGTCGCTCGCGATCAATGTAGGTCAATCCCCTATTGGTCTCAATAGTACTGGCGGCCTAACCTGCCCGGCGGCGCGCTAACGCAACACCAGGAACCCGGCGCGCTCGCAATCGGCCAGCATGGCGCGGATGTCGTCGTAGTCCGCATCGGTCACGGCCGCAAACCGCTCCACAAATCCATACGCCAGCCGTTCGCGCGCCTCGGCGTCGTCGCCCAGCGCCAGCAGCGCGGCCCGCAGGTCGGCGCGCAGAGACGCCGGCAGGCGGCCGGCCGCTACCACCGGCTGAATGGTCGCCGGTCCCAGGGCATCAATGACTTTCACCCGCGCCGCCAGATCGGGGCGCTCGCGCAGCTCGATGGCCAACACCTGGCAGTCGATGGCGGAGGCGTCCACCTCCCCGTCCGCCACCATCTGCAACGAGCGCTGGTGAAAGCCGGACTGGACGACGCGGCCGAAGAAGCCGCGCGTCTCACCGCGCCGGACGAGCGCGGCGCGCGTGACGTTGTAACCCGAGTGCGAGTCCGGGTCGTTGTAAGCCCACGACCGGCCGCGCAGATCATCAAACGACCGCCACGGGCGGTCGGCGCGGACGACCACATCGGAGAAGTAGATCGGCCGGCCCGCGAACCGCGAGCCGTGCAGCACGGGCGCCGCCAGCGGCTCCAGCCAGCCGGGGGCGGCGCGCACCAGCTGCACGTAGGGCAGCCCTCACAAGAAACCGACATCGGCCTCGCCGCGCGCGAACTCGTCGAAGGCGGCGCCGGTGTGCAGCTCGGCCCGGACGTTTAGCGCCGCGCCGATCCGGTCCGCAATGAACCGGTAAACCGGGAGCATGTTGGGGGCCAGGAAGCTGGCGAAGCGCACAGTCTGCATCAATCTCTCCTGTCCGCCCATCTTACCCCGTCTGCAACTTTCCGCCCATGCCGCCTGTATTAAACTGTGAGTATGGCCCACCCTGGCGCCGGCGGCGCCCCGCCCGACGAGCGGGCCCTGGTTGAAAGCGCCCGGCGCGGCGGCGCCGAGGCCGCCAGCGCCTACGGCGAGCTCGTCCGGCGCTATCAGGCGGCCGTCTTCAATGTCTGCTACCGCCTGCTGGGGGAGCGCGCCGAGGCCGAGGACGCGGCCCAGGAGGCGTTTTTGCGCGCTTACGCCCGCCTGGAGACCTTTGACCTGGCCCGGCCGTTCGGGCCCTGGATCCGGCGCGTGGCGGCCAACCTGTGCCTCAACCGGCTGGAGGCGCGCGGCCCGGCGCACCTGGCCCTCGACGACGAGCTTGACCGGACCGTTGACGCGCCCTTCGCCAACCCGGAGGCGGCGCGCGAACAGGCGGAGCAGGCCGAGGCCGTGCGCGCGGCGCTGGCCGGCCTCTCGCCCCGTTACCGGGCCGTCGTCGAGCTGCGGCATTTTCAGGGCCTGAGCTATGATGAGATCGCGGCGGCGCTGTCGCTGCCGCTCAGCGACGTGAAGAGCCACCTGTTCCGGGCCCGCAAACTGCTGGCGCAAAAACTCAGGCCCGAGAGTTGAGCCCACGTAACGCCCGATGAACGATCACCTGGACGACGCCCTGCTGAACGAATACCTGGACGGCGCGCTCGCCCCGGCTGCCCGCGCCAGCGCCGACGCACATCTGGACGCCTGCCCGGCCTGCTCCACGCGGCTCGCCCGCTACCGCGCGCTCTTTGCCGATCTGGAGGCCCTGCCCGACGCGCCGCTGACCCGCGACCTGGCGGCGGCGGTGACGGTCAGATTGCGCCCGCGCCGCGAGGCCGCCCTGCGCCCGGCCCTGCGCTGGGCCATCGCCGCGCAGGCCGTGCTGGGCGCTGTCTTGCTCGCCGTGGCGGCCCGGCTGGTCTTGACGCCGCCTGTTCTGGCGGAGATCGGGCTGGCCGCGCAAACCTGGGCCGCCGCCGGCGGGCAGGCCCTGGCCGGGTTGTCGGCGGAATGGAGCCGCCTTCAGGCCGCCCTGGCGCAGTGGTGGTCCGCGGGCCTGGCGCCGGCTCAAAGCCTGGCGGCCTCCGCCGAAAGCTGGTCCCCCCTCGAGATTGGGCTGTTGCTCGGGTCAGCGGCGGCGCTCGGACTCCTGGGCAACGGCCTCTTGCTGCGTTCCACCCTTCTTCAGCGGAGACAGTCATGACGGAAACGCTGCGCCTGATCGCCCTCCTGATTTTCGGCAACCTCTGCCTGGTGGCCTTTGTGCTCACCCTGGAGGCGCTGTTCCCGCGCCGGCTGGCGCGCACACGCGCGCTGGCCGATGAGATGCCGGGCCGGGCCTTCCTGGCCGGCGCCGTCAACGCCGTCTTCTTCGGCGCCATCATCCTGATCCTGTTCGCCCTTCCGTCGAACTGGCTCGGCGAGTTGCCGCGCCTCCCGGCGCTGGGCCTGCTGGGGCTGGTCGGCCTCGGCCTGAGTTACGGGCTGGCCGGCGTGGCGCGGCTGGTGGGTGGGCGGCTGCGCCCGCGCGACGGGGCGCTGCGCCAGTCCGCCTGGGGGACGCTGGCGCTCAGCCTGGGCAGCACCCTGCCGGTCGTCGGCTGGTTCGGGCTCCTGCCGTATGCGGCCTGCCTGGGCCTGGGCGCCTTCCTGTTGAGCTTCTTCGTGCGCGCCCGGCCGGAGCCCGCGCCCGGCCCGGAGGCCTGAACGCGCCTCAGGTACAATCCGCCTGATGTTCTGGAAACGCAAACCGAAGCCTGCGTCGCCTCCGGGCGAGGACCCGGAGATCGCGCGCCTGCGCGCCCGGCTGGCCCGGCGCCAGGAAGAGGCCGCCGAACTGGAGCAGGAATTGTTTGATCTGCGGCGGTTCGTGGCCGAGGTCGAAACCCACCTTCTGCCGCTCCAGCATCGCCTGGAACAACTGCGCGCCCGGCTGGCCGAGGCGCGCGGCGGCCGCTGGCGCGCCGACCACGCTGCGGCCCTTGACGACGCGCATTCGACGCCCGCGCCGCCTCCCGGGCCGGCGCCGCTCGACGACGCCGACCTCAAGGCCCTCTACCGCGCCCTGGCCAAGCGCTTCCACCCCGACCTGGCCGCCGATCCAGCCGAGAAAGCGCGGCGCCAGACGCTGATGGCGCAGGTCAACACCGCGTATGGCGCTCACGACATACCGGCCTTGCAGGCGCTGGCGGCCCTGCCCGAGGTAACGTCCGAGGCCGGCCCGCAGTCGCGCGCGCAGCGCCTGGCGGCGCTTCAGGCCGAGCTGGAGCGCCTGGACGGCGTCATCGCCGGCCTCGAACGGGAACTGGATGAGCTGTCCCGGTCGCCGGCCGTGCAGCTTAAGCTGGAAGTGAGCCTGGCCCGCCATGCCGGCCACAACCTGCTCGGCCAGATCGCGGCCGATCTGCAGGCCGAGATCACGCGCCTGGAAGCGGAACTGGCGTCCCTGCGCCGGTAACGCCTGGCGCGCCGCCCGCAACTTTCCCGGACGCCTGCCTGTATTACCCGTCAAGACGTCGCGCTCAATTCAACCCGGCGCGGCGCCTGAAAGGACGGCGTGATATGGCAGACCTCTCCGCGATCTTCGGCAGCCTGCTGGCGCTCGGCCTGGCCTTCCCGGGCCTGCTCACGGCTGTCTGGCTCCTGTTCCCGGCCACCGTCGAGCGGGCGCGAGTCCGCCTGGACCACACCCCCTGGCTGTGTTTCTGGCTCGGCGGCGTGCTGGTCGCCCTCCTGAGCATCCCGGTCGTGATCCTGCTCGCCATCCCCGCGGGCGCATCCCGGCTTGCGGGCGCGGCGCTCATCGCCGTGGCGTTGACCGTGGCCACCCTCGGCGCGGCCGGGCTGTGCGCCAAGATGGCCGGCCACCTGTCGGCCCGCAGCGCCGGGTTATCGCCGGCCGGCGCCTTCGCGCGCAGCGCGATCGCCCTGGAACTGGCCGCCTTCTTCCCGCTTGTCGGCTGGTTCATCGTGCTGCCGCTGGCCGTGGTCCTCGCCCTGGGCGCTACCGCCTTCGCCCTGCTCCGCTGGCTGCCCAAAACTCAGCCGGCCCTCGCTCAGCAAGCAGCGGGGGTCTGACGACGAGGCCGCCCAGGCGCGAGTCGGCGCGCCCGGCGTGTCTCTTCCTGGCGACTTTTCCATGACTCTTTCGCGCCGCGCCTTCCTGCGCCTCGCCGCCCTGGCCGCCGCCGGCGTCACCGCCTCGGCCTGCGCGCCCGCCTATCGCTTTTTAGCCGGCGCGCCGCGCCCGATCGCGGCCTGGCCGCGCGACGACGCCGTCTTCGCCGCGCTCAACCGGTTGACCTTCGGCCCGCGCCCCGATGAGCGCCTCGCCGCCGCCGAGGCCGGCCTGGCAGGCTGGATCGAGGCCCAGCTCGCGCCGGAGACCATCGACGATGGGGCGACCGACCTGATGCTGCGCCGCTTCCCGTCGCTGACGATGAAGGCGCACGAGCTGCACGCCTGGAGCGACAAGCTGTTCGACGACCAGGACCGGGCCAGCGCGCCGGCCGAGCTGCGCCAGGCCACGCTCCTGCGCCAGATTTACAGCCGCCGCCAACTGTACGAGGTCATGGTCGAGTTCTGGAGCGACCACTTCAACATCAGCGCGGACAAGGGCGACTGCTTCTACCTCAAGACCGTGGACGACCGGGCCGTGATCCGGCCGCACGCGCTCGGGAACTTCCATGACCTGCTCTGGGCCTCGGCCCACTCGCCCGCCATGCTCGTTTACCTGGACCAGCACGTCAGCGACAGGACGCGCCCCAACGAGAACTACGCCCGCGAGCTGATGGAACTGCACACCCTGGGCGTGGACGGCGGCTACACCCAGATCGACGTGATGGAGCTGGCCCGCTGTTTCACGGGCTGGACGGTGAAGGAACATTGGTGGCGCGGCGAGTTCACCTTCGACCCCGACCGGCACGACGACGGCGTGAAGACGGTGCTGGGCGAGCGGATCGAGCCAGGCGGCCAGGCCGAGGCGGAGCGCGTCGTCGAACGGCTGGCGGCGCATCCGGGCACGGCCCGCTTCATCGCCCGCAAGCTGGCCGCGCGCTTTCTCGGCCCGGACGCGCCCGAGGCGCTGGTGGGTCGCGCGGCCCGGGTCTTCACGGACAGCGGCGGCGACATCCGGGCGACCCTGCGGCCGGTGTTGCTCGACGGCGTGGCGCCTGGCGCGCTCGTCCCCAAGTTCAAGCGCCCGGTGAACTTCGTGGTCTCGGCCCTGCGCCAGCTCAACGCCGCCACGGACGCCGGCCCGCCGCTGCTGGAGGTCCTGAGGCGGCTGGGGCAACTCCCCTTCGGCTGGCCGACGCCGGACGGCTACCCCGACCACGCCGAGGCCTGGAGCGGCAACCTGCTGCCGCGCTGGCAGTTCGCGCTCGCCCTGGCCGAGGGCGCGTTGCCGGGGACAACGGTTGACCTCGATGGCCTCCTGGCCCGCGCCGGCGCGCGGACGCCCGAAGAGATCACCGACCGGCTGAGCGAACTACTGCTCGGCGCGCCGCGGCCGGCCGCCCAACGCGCGGCCCTGCTCGACGTCGTGGGCGCGGCCGGCGACGACCTCCCGCGCGTGCTCGTCGCCGGGCTGGTCGCCTCGCCGGAGTTCCAGTGGAGATAGTCCGATCATGAATCTCACCCTCGCCCGCCGCGATTTCCTCCGTTCCGCGGCCACGCTGGCCGGGGCCGCCGCCTGGCCGGCCTGGATGCCGCGCCTGGCGTTTGCGCCGGCCCAGACCGCGCCGCGCGGCGACGTGCTGGTCGTCGTCTTCCTGCGCGGCGCCGCCGACGTGCTGAACATGGTCGTGCCGCACGGCGAGGCCGCCTACTACGCCGCCCGGCCCCTGCTCGGCATCCCGCGCCCCGATCACGCCTCTGCGCCGAAGGCGGCGCGGACCCTCGACCTGGACGGCTTCTTCGGCCTGCACCCGGCGCTGGGGGGCCTGCTGCCCGCCTGGCAGGCCGGCCACCTGGCGATCGTGCACGCCTGCGGCGCGCCGGACGAGAGCCGCAGCCACTTCCGGGCCATGGAACTCATGGAGCGCGGTGTGGAGGACGAGCGCGGGCCGGCCTCCGGCTGGATCGGCCGCCACCTGGCGACGCTCAACACGGACAACCGATCGCCGCTGCGCGCTATCGGCCTCGGCCCGCTCACGCCGCGCAGCCTCACCGGCGCCGTGCCGGCCGCCGCCCTGCGCTCCATCGGCGACTTCCACCTGGGCGGCGACGCGCGCCGCCTGGAACACATGCGCGCCGCATTGTCCGCCCTCTACGCGGGCGCCGGGCCGCTGGAAGTGGTGGGCCGGGAGACGCTGGCGACGCTGCGCGCCCTCGAAGGCCTGGACCCGGCCGGGTACCGCCCGGCGCGCGACGCCCGCTATCCCGAATCAGAGTTCGGGCTAAGCCTGAAGCAGGTGGCGCAGCTGGTGAAGGCCGAGGTCGGGCTGGAGGTGGCCGCCGTGGACCTGGGCGGCTGGGACACGCACTTCGCGCAGGGCGGGAGCGAGGGGTTGATGGCCGGCCTGCTGCGCGACCTGGGCGACGGGCTGGCCGCCCTGCACGCCGACCTGTTTGATCACGCCGACCGGCTGACCGTGGTGGTGATGTCCGAGTTCGGGCGCCGGCTGACCGAGAACGCCAGCCTGGGCACGGACCACGGCCACGGGAGCGCGCTGTTCCTCCTGGGCGGCCAGGTCGTCGGCGGCCAGGTCCACGGGCGCTGGCCGGGCCTGGCCGAGGGGCAGCTCGTCGGCCCCGGCGACCTGGCCGTGACCACCGACTACCGCGACGTGCTGGCCGAGGTCTGCCTCAAGCGCCTGAACAACCCCCGGCTGGATGAGGTCTTCCCCGGCTACGCGCCGAACCTGCCCGGCGTGCTCCGGACGGCCCCCTGGACGGCAACCGCAAGGCCGCGCCGGCGAAGTCCGGCTGAGCCAGGGCCTAAAACGACGCCACAGCCACGCCAAGGTCGCTGTGGATTTCGAGGAACATATCCACGCCCGCCATGTTGAGCACGTCGGCCACGCGCGGCGGCGGATTGAGCAGTTTGAGGTGCGGCGACTTGAAGGTGCCGTCCTGCAGGCCCTGGTGGATGGCGCTGTCGCTCTCGGTCGGCGCCCCGGTCCGCAACAGGTTGAAGATATTGTTGATGGCGCGGATCCCGGCCGTGCTGATATACGGGACGCCGGCCAGGTCCAGCACCAGATCACGCATGCCGGTCGCATGCGCCTCCCGCGCCCGCGTTTCCAGTTGCTCGTACGTGTTCGCGTCGAGGTCGCCCCTGAGTTGGAACACCGTCACCGGCACCCGCCCGTGGTGTTGAGAAGCGGCGATCTCCATTCCAGCCTCCTTTTCAGATCCGCCTGGCCACGACGATGGCGATATCGTCGAACAATCCCTGATCCCCGCGAAATTGCGCCACCGCCTGATCGACGGCGGCCACGATCTGGGCGGCCGTGCTGTGCCGGTGAGCGTGCAACACCGCGCGCAGGGCCTCGACCCCAAACCGCTGGCCGCGGGCATCGGCGGCGTCGGTGACGCCATCGGTATACAGGAAGAGGCAATCGCCCGGCGCGAGCCGCGCCGCGCGCTGGCCGAGGGCTTGCACGCCGAACAACCCCAGCGCCGTCCCGGTCCGTTTCAGTTCCTCCCAGTCCTCGCGCGCCGCCCGGTACCACCAGGGCGGGTTGTGGCCGGCGTTGACGTAGGTCAGCTCGCCGGCGGCCAGATCGAGCTGGGCGTAGAACAGGGTCACGAACATCCCGGCGCCGGCGTCGGCGTGGATGAGCCGGTTGGCCTGGGTGAGGCCGTCGGCCGGGGGTCCGGCCAGGGCCAGGCTGGCGCGGAGCAGGCTGCGCGCCATCGCCATAAACAGGGCCGCCGGCATCCCCTTGCCGGAGACATCGCCGATCAGCATACCCAGGCCCTGACCGCCCGGCCGATCAAGCGGGATAAAGTCATAGAAATCGCCGCCGACTTCGCGCGCGGGTTGCCAGTGAGCGGCGAACTCCCAGCCCGCCGGCCGCGGCAAAGCGCGGGGCAGCAGGCTGGCCTGGACCTCGCGCGCCATCCGCAGCTCGTGTTCCAGTTTCTCTTTCTCGATGATCTGGGCCTGCGCCGCCTGCAGGGCCTGGTAGGCCTCGGTCAACTGCCGGTTCTTCGCCTGCAGATCGCGCGTGGCCAGGTTGTGGGCCTGGTTCAGGCGCAGGCTGAGCACGCGCACCATCTCATAGGCCAGCGTGGGGTAGCGCGTCAGGAGCGTGTCGAAGTCCTCGCGCGTCATCTCCAGGACGCGGGTCGGGCCGCGTGCGCGCGTGCTGGCCGTCCGCAGGCCGTCCCGGTTGACCAGGCTCATCTCGCCGATGTAGTCGCCCGGGCCGCGCACGCTGATCAGGCGCTCGGCCTCGGCGCCCAGGCTTTTGATGATCTCGACCTCGCCGGACAGGACGATGTAGAAGCGGTCGCCGTACTCGCCCTCATGGAACACGACCTGGCCCGGGGCGAACTCGACCGGCTGCAGCGTATCCGCCAGATGCCCGACCTCGCGATCGGGCAGCGACGCGAACAAAGGCACCCGGCGGATAAACGCCTCGACCACGGACGCCTCCCCGTCGATTTTCAGCGGCTGACCGATGCTTTGCACAAGATTTCTCACAATGCGGAGCTTATTGGGAAGTATAACCCGAAAATGGTAAAGTGGGCCATCGGGTCGGCGCGCAGGAGGTGTTTTCCGAGTTTTGTGTAAATTCCCGCCGGCAGGGGTGCACGGTCGTGCGCCCCCACGCATCGGCCCACCAAGCGGGATACGGCCCGCGCAGCCGGGCGAACGAGGCGGCTGAGGCTCGTCGGGACTCGGCCGGGGGCCGGCTCAGTTGGGCGAGATATCGGCGTTGTGGCGCGCCTGGGGGCTGGTGAGCATGGCGCGGATCAGGCTGAGCTCGCGGCGGTAGAGGGCGCGCTCGCGCTCGAGCATCTCTTCGGTGGTGACGCAGTTGAGCAGGAGTTGTTTTTCGGCCATGGGGACCTGGGCGATGATGGCGGCCAGGTAAGCCAGGGCCGCCGGGCGGACGGGCATCGCCTGCTGGTCGAGCGCGAGCTCGGCGGCGTCGCCGAGGAGCTTCAGGTAACGCGTGATCCACGGGACCAGGCGCCGGGCGCAATGGACGGCGCCGGGGCCGTCGGCGTCCCGGAGCGGGAACTTCTCCAGCGTGCCGGTCAGGTAAGCGCGATCACGGTGCAGGTCCAGGACCCGGAAGCGTTCCTGGCCGACCACCTCGATGTTGAGGCGGCCATCGGGCAGCCGTTCGACGCGCGAGATGGAGCCATACGTGCCGACCGGGTGCGGCTGGGCGTCGCCGCCGACCTCGGGCCCGGAACGGATGAGCACGACCCCGAACGGCAGCCCGTCGTCCAGGCACAGGTTGATCATCTCCCGGTAGCGCGGCTCGAAGATATGCAGCGGCAGCGTCATCCCGGGGAAAAAGACGGTATGGAGCGGAAAAAGCGGGAGTTTAAGCAACACGTCACGCGGCGCGTGAATTGACAGCACCCTCTAACTGGCTATAATTCTATCACTGCAAGCCTGCGCCCGTGGCGGAATTGGCAGACGCGCTAGGTTGAGGGCCTAGTGGCCGAAAGGCTGTGATGGTTCAAATCCATTCGGGCGCATAGAAGCTATACACAGAGCGAGTCGGGAGACCTCCGGCTCGCTTTGTACGTTTAAAGCTTATCTCTAAACCCGCCCGATAGTCGACGGCAGTGCCGTCGGCTACGCCTCTGCTGAGGTTTAGAGACAGGTCCTTAATCATGAACTGCGCCAGCGCTCCGTGCGCGTGAAGTCCCGGCAGGGCTCTGCGGGCTGGCGACGGCTGCCTGGGCGCCCAGGTGCCGGCTGAGCAAGATACTCATGCCGGGCCTGCCCGTCGGCGCAGGAGCGGCTCGCGGATCGCCTGCGCCTCCATTTTGCTCGCGCCGAGAAACTTAAGGAGGCGCGCAAACCCGCGGCTCAGCGCCTCGGCAAAGCCCTCGTCTTTGCCGAGGGCTTTGTCCTCCAGCCAAAACCCCAGGATGACGAACGTGCTGGTGGTCCGGTCGAGTTTGCTGTCGAAGCGCGCGACGAGCCGGTCGCCCCACAGGACGGGGAGCGTGTAGTAGCCGAACCGGCGCTGGTGTTCGGGCTTGTAGACCTCCCACACGTAGTCGAAGCCGAACAAGACCCCGGCTCGCCCGCGGGCGCAGACCGGGTCAAGCGGCGCGAGGAAGACGGCCTCGTCCGTTGTGGTCGTCGCCAGGGGCTTCCAGGCCTTCGGGATGCGCCCGGCGCTCAACGCGCTCAGAGCCGGGAGGTCGCGGCTCAGCGCGTAGTGCACGGCTTTCCAGCCGTCCACTTTCACCTCGACCAGGTCGCCGTCGGCCAGCATCGCCCCCAGCCTCTGCTTCGCCGCGCGATCCGGTTCGCCGCGACCATGATATCCATCGCTCGTCCGGTTAAGCCGCGACAGGCCGTTGAAGCCGACTTCCTTCTTGACTAAGAATCGATCCGCCTCGGCCTCGCTGCTCTCGCCGAGCAGGTGCGCGGGCGCGACCTGCTCGGCGAGAGCATACACACGCTCAAAGCGGTCCCGGTGGTGGATCATCACCTCGCCGGTGCGCCACAAATAATACAGGGCCAGCGCGCTGTCCTTGCGGCCGCGATAACTCTGCGTTCGCGCGCGGGCCGCCATCTCGAAGTCCCGGTTGCTCACCAGGCCGCGTTCCCGCAAGAAGGCGCGCATTGCGGCGATGGCGCCGGCGTGGTCGCGAGCCAGGCGGCGGATTCGCGGGTCGCCATAGCCGCCCTCGCGCTCGCGGCGCATGACCACGCGCCAGTGCGGCAGCTCGTCCATCGGCCGGACGGCCAGCCAGCCGCCCCAGTCGAAGAACTTGCGCTGCTGGTACGTCACCGCCTCCCACGCGCCGGGTTGATAATCGAGCACACGGCTGTGCAGGGCGAGGTCCTGGCTGCGCGCGACGATTTGCAGCGGGTCCAGCTGCAGGTACTCCATCGCGCGCATGGCCGGCTCCACCCCCCGGGGGCCGCGCCAGCGCCGCCCGGGCCACAAGCCCTGCTTGCCGAGGATAAAGCGCCGGGCTGTCTCGAGGTCAATGGTCAACATGGCGACGGGTTGCGTAATGACCTGCGGCTCCTGTCAATCAGGGGTCGCCTCGCCTTCCCCGGCCTCGAATCGGTCGGGGTGGGCAAACAGGCAGCCCCAGCCATCCAGTTCGGGGGCAGGCAGGCCGAGGCTGTTGAGGAAAGTGGTCATGTTGGTGCGCCGCTGATCAGCCCACCGGTTGTAACGGATAGCCGACATTCTATAATCTAACCTGGCGTTTGTTGAGTGCGAAAGACTGGGTAGATACAAATGGGCCGATCCTCCGTATAATGGGCCAGTGGACGCTTAGAGTCTGATTTTACCTGCCAGGTACCACCAGCGTCGGGGCGATTGGTTGGGGGCAGCATGTTCCGGCACCAGGCCATCCGCCGCTACGGCGGGTGGCCGGCTTAAATCGCCAGACGATGCCGATCTCCCAACCCGGCGCCAGCAGCCTGATTGCCACACTGGGCAGCGAGGCCCAGGTCGTCACCCTCACCCTGGACAGCCTGCTGGCGCGCGGCGCGCGCGTGACTCGGGTGGTGGTGGTCCACACCGCCCCCGGCACCGACTCCATCGCGGCTTCGCTGGCCCGCCTGCGGGCCGCCTTTACCGCCCCGCTCTACCTCCCCATCGAATTCGAGACCGTCGAGTTGACCGGCCCGGCCGGCCCGCTCAAGGACGTGGACAGCACGGCCGGGGCCGCCGCCGTCTTCACGACTTTATACCGCGTGGTACGGGCCGAAAAGCTGGCCGGCCGCCAGGTGCACGTGTCCATTGCCGGCGGGCGCAAGACTATGAGCGTTTTCGGCATGGCGGTGGCCCAGATGCTGTTCGACGAAGGCGACCGGTTGTGGCACCTGGTCTCGCAGGGCCGGCTGCTGGAGGAGAAGCGCCTGCACGCCGAGCCGGGGGACACCTTCAGCCTGATCGAGATCCCGGTGGTGCTGTGGAGCGCGGTCTCGCCGGTGCTGACCGATCTGAGCCAGGTGGACGACCCATTCGAGGCCGTGCAGCGGCAACGGGCGCTGCGCCTGCAAGAGTCGCGGGACCAGGCGCGGGCCTTTGTGCTGGACGGCCTGACCGACGCGGAGCAGCGCGTGGTGGAGCTGCTGGTGCGCGAGAGTTTGAGCGACCAGGAGCTGGCCGCGCGGCTGGCGCTCTCGCCGCGCACAGTGGAACAGCACCTGCGCTCGGCCTACCGCAAGGCGGCGGCGCACTGGGCGCTAACGGAAGTGAACCGGACGCAGCTGGTGAGGCTGCTCAGCCTGTACTACACGCTGACGCCCCCGCCGGGCGGAAATACGGGGAATCCCGCATGACATCGGCCCTGCGCCGGGGTAGACTGGCGCAGGTGTACAAGGAGGCTCAAATGGAAGGACACGTCTTGAACGCGGCGCTGGCCGGGCTGCTGCATGATGTGGGGAAGTTTGCGCAGAGGGCGGGGGTTGGGATGAGCGAAACCCGCGCCGCAGAGGCCAGGCAAGACTTTGGCTACATTCACGCGCTGGCTTCCTACGACTTTATGAAAACCTTTATACCGGAAGCGTGGCGCGAAGAGTTGAGCGGCATTGCCTATCACCATCGCCCCCGCAATCAGCGCGAACTGTGGATTCAACTTGCCGACCATCTCTCTGCCATGGAACGTGAGGAAGCTATGGAACGTGAAAAAGATGAAGATAACCGTATCCCACGATTACAGTCCATCTTCTGTGGTGTGAGAGAGTTTTCGGGTGAGTCCCGGTTCGTGCCGCTGGGGCGCCTTGCCCCCAACCGTCAGGAGTCCCTGTTCCCCTCAACAATGCCGCGTGCCGGCAAGAACGAATGGCGGGCTGAGTGGCAACGTGATTACGAAAAACTATGGAGCGATTTTACAACTCAATGCGAGCAGGCCGGCCTATCTCAACTTACCGATAAGGCGCGCTATCTGGAGACGATCCTTGCATTATTGCAGGATTACACATGGTGTATCCCGTCAGCCTATTGGGAAAGCGTGCCGGATATTTCGCTGTTCGACCATTTGCGGACCACAGCCGCCTTCGCGGCCTGCCTCGCGTCAGATAATCGTTCGGCGGATTGGTGCAGGGCTGCAGAAGACTCCAACGCCAAGGTTTGCCTTCTGGTCGGCGGGGACCTTTCGGGCCTGCAGGCGTTCATCTACACGCTGGCCTCGGAGGGCGCGGCCAAATCCCTGCGCGCCCGCTCCTTCTACGTGCAGCTGCTGACGGAGGCGCTGGCGCTGGCCGTGCTGCGCGAACTGGGCCTGCCGCTCACCAACGCGCTCTACATCGGCGGCGGCGGGTTTCAGCTCTTCGCCCACGTCGGCGCTCAGGAGAAATTGCGGGCCATCGCGCAAGACCTGACCGATCGCCTGCTGACCCTGCACGCTGGGGCGCTGGGGCTGACCCTGCACTGGATGCCGCTGACCGCCGCCGACCTGAAGGACTTCGGCGCCAGCCGCGAGCGTTTTGGCCGGGAGCTCAACCGCCGCAAGCGCCAGCCTTTTTCACAGGCCACGCTGGGGGCGCTCCGTCAGCATGTCGGTCGGCCCATCTCGCAGGGCGGCGACCCGCTCCTCTTCTGCCGTGTGACAGGCGAGGACGGCGACACGGTGGAGAAAGTCCAGGAAGAGGGCTCGGAGACTTACCGCGCAAAATTTGTCCTCTCGCTCGAGGAACTCGGGCGGCAGTTGCCGGCGGCCACACACATCGCCTATGCGCCGGTGGAGAAAGCCGCCGCCGGGCGCGCCATCGGCTGGCAGCAGGCCCTGCGCGTGTTCGGCTTCGATTTTCAACTGGTGAGCACGCGCGACGACCACCGCACCGACCCCATCCGCACGGATGAGTTCGTGCGCGTGTGGCGGCTGAAGCCGACGAGCGAGGCAGACCGCCGGCTGGGTGTGTTGGGCAACGCGCCGCGGGTTATCTCTTATCGCCCTTTCGCGCGGCTGACTCCGCTTGTTGAAGAAAACGGCAGTCAGCTCTCGCGCCCCCGGACGTTCGATGAACTGGCGCAGAAACCGGTGCGCGGCGGCTTCAAACGCTGGGGCGTTCTGCGGATGGATGTGGATAACCTCGGCAAACTCTTTCAGGCAGGCTTCGGGCAGGCCGCCAGCCCGTCGCGCATCGCCAGCCTCTCGTTCACCCTGCGCCTGTTCTTCGAGGGCTATCTGCCGGAACTGGCGAAGGGCGAGAAGGACGCCAAAGAAATCGAAAAGCAGGATCTGACGAACCATCTCTACCTGCAATACTCCGGCGGCGATGATGTGTTTGTGGTGGGCGCGTGGGACGCCCTGCCGGAGTTCGCCCGCCGCGTGCGCGAGGCCTTCCGCGAATATACCGCCGGCAACCCGGCGCTCACCCTCTCGGCGGGCATCGCCCTGGCCGAGGAGAAGTTCCCCCTCTATCAGGCGGCGGAGATGGCCGAGGCGGCCGAGCGCGCGGCCAAGAGTCTGCGGCCCGAAAAAGACGCGGTGACCTTTCTGGAGCAGGCGCTGGATTGGAAGGCATTAGCCGCCGCCCAGCGCCGCGCCTACACGCTGGCCGACTTTGTGGACAGATCGCAAATCTCTCGCGCCGTATTGCAAACGATACTGGCCCTGCGCGCGCAGGTGGCGCGGGCCAAACGCGACAAAGGCAAGGTGGAATTTGGCCGCTGGACATGGCTGGCGGCTTATCAGCTCACCCGCGCTATCCAATCCATCAAGAAGGAGAACGAATCGGCGAAGAAAGAAATCGAGAGCATCCAAACCGTCTTCCTCGGCGCGCAGGCCGCGCCGATGGAGCTGGCCGGCCTGGCCGCGCGCTGGGCGCAATTTCTTACTCGATAGGAGGACTAACCATGGCTTTCTCTGAAGCTATTGCCCGCAAAATCATCCTGGAGGATGATGCTTCCTTATTGGTAGATGAGGCAAACAAGCTGGGGAAGCAGTTGGCGAACGATCTTAAGACCAGTCAGCTTCGCAATATTTATGGGGCTGTACGACAGGCAGCGCTCCGCTGGGACACGGACCGCAAAAAGGCTTATCAGGAAATCATCCTGCTTCAGCCCAAGTTGGCTTACTACACCCAGCGCGCCGGCAGCGCCATGCGCCCGCTCAAAGACGCCCTGGATGAGGCCATCAAGCTGATCCGGCAAGACGCAGAGCCTCACGAAAAACATTTCAAGAACTTTGTAGATTTCTGTGAAGCCGTCGTAGCCTATCACCGGTTCTATCGCCCCGGCAAAGATTAGAAAGGAGAACTCTCATGACCCGCTCGGCCAAACTTCGAGGGCGTATATTCATTTACGGCGAGATCGAAACCAAGACCGGCTTACGCATCGGCGACACCCAAGGCGCCTTGACCATCGGTGGCGTGGATTTGCCTGTTATTCGAAACAAACGCAACAACGAACCTTATATTCCCGGTTCGTCACTGAAGGGCAAAATGCGATCCCTGGGTGAAAAGGCTTTGGGCGCACCACTCAACTTCACGGTTAACCCAGGCAAGCGCGATGGTCAAGGCAAAGTAGAAATTCACACGGCTCGGAATGCCGAAGAATACAAGGCTTACTGGGTAAATCCGGTTTTTGGTGTCACTGGCGATGGGGGGGACTGGATTACCGCGCCGAATCGCCTGACTGTGCGTGATGTTCCACTCACGCCAAAGTCGCGCGAGGATTTACTGAACGCCAAAACCGACCTCCCCTTCACCGAAGTCAAGTGGGAGGCGGCCATTGACCGGGTGACCGCCGCCGCCACGCCGCGCCAGATCGAGCGCGTGCCGGCCGGGGCCGTCTTCGGGCCGATGGAGATCGTCTTCAACGCCTACCTGCCCGGCGACGCCGAACTGTTCTGGCATGTCGTGGAAGCGATGCAACTGCTGGAGGACGACTACCTCGGCGGGCACGGCTCGCGCGGCAGCGGCAAGATCGCCTTCCGCAACCTGAGCCTGAAACTGCGCTACGGCCCACAGTACGCCGAAGACACAAAGACAATTACCGCCGACGACCTGCCGGCACTGGCCGCGCAAAAGGACGCCGTGCTGAGCTGGCTCAAGGGCAAGCTGGCGCAGTGAAAGGAGGCCGCATGGCCCTCTATCAATTGACCCTGCGCGCGGCGCTGCACCTCGGCGAGTTCGTCGGCGTCGGGCGCGAGGCGGCGCAGGAGTGGATTCCCGCCGACAGCCTGTTCGCCGCCCTGGTGACGGCGTGGGCGCAGACCGGCGTGGATGTGGATGCGACGCTCAAAGACGGGCAATCGCCGTTCACGCTCACCTCGGCCTTCCCGCTGGCGGCAGGGGTGCGTTTCTATCCCTGTCCGCCGCGCCTGCCCGGCTTCGCGGCGCAGGCGTTTCAACACGACAGCAAGGCGCTCAAGAAAATCCGCTGGCTCTCGCAGGCCGTGCTGGATTCACTCCGCGCCGGCCGGGTGCCCGAACGCGAATTCCTGCACGGCGGCGGCTTATGGCTGACGACGGAGGAACGCCGGCAGATTGAAGCGGCGCTCAAGCCCACAGACGGCGAACCCTTGTTGTTGTGGCGTCACCAGACCGTGCCACGGGTGACCGTGGATCGGATGAGCAATGCCTCGGCGCTCTTCCACAGCGGGCGCGTGCTGTTTGCGCCGAACTGCGGGCTATGGTTCGCGGCGCGCGGCGACACGGCGCTCATCGAGCCGGCGCTGAAGTATCTGCAGGACGCCGGGCTGGGCGGCCTGCGCTCCATCGGCCACGGCGCGTTTACGTATGAGCCGAGCGCAAATGACCTGCCCGCCGCGGACGGCGGCCCGGCGCTCCTGCTCTCGCGTTATGCCCCGCAGACCGACGAAGAATTGCGCGGCCTGCAAACCGAAAACAGCGCCTATGCGCTGGCGCGCGTGGGCGGCTGGTGCGAAGACGCCGACGGCAATCCCTGGCGGCGGCGCGCGGTGCGGCTGGTGGCCGAGGGCGCGCTGCTGCCCGGCGGGGCGCGCGGCGCGCTGGTGAATGTGCGCCCGGAGGGCGTGGCGTGGGCCGGGCCGGAGCGCCCGGTCTATCGCTGTGGGCTGGCCTTTACCATCCCCGCCGGGCGGTTGTGGGAAGGAGACGCGCCATGAAGTACAAAGTCACCGTCACCACCCTCACGCCCCTGCACATCGGCGCGGGCACAGAGTTGTTGAGGGACTTCGACTTCGACACGACGGGCGATACCACCTTCGTGCTCGATCAGGACGCGATTTACGCCCGCGAACTGGAGCGCAACGGCCCGCGCGCCCGGCTCGATAAACCCGCCCGCGAACTTATCATCTCCGATGAACTGCGCCCCGGCTCGCCCTTTGTGCGCTACACCCTGCGCGGGAGCACCTCCGTCGCTCAAGTGCGCGAGCAAATCAAGGACGTCCACGGGCGATGCTACCTGCCCGGCTCGTCGCTCAAGGGCGCGCTGCGCACCGCGCTCCTGCGCTATGCGCTGGATACCGGCGCGGTTCCCGCGACTCTGGGGCCGGGGAGTGAGACCAAGAGGGCGGATGATCACTGGGAACAGCAGGTCTTCGGCGATAACCCCAACCGCGACATCCTGCGCGCCCTGCACGTGGCCGACAGCGCCCCGCTCCCCACTGAACCGTCGCCGCTGATCTTGGGAAATGTGCGCGTGTTAGCGAAGGCAGAGCCGTCGCTGAACCACGCGCGCGACGCGGACAAGACCGAGTCGGAAATCCCGCTGGCGGTGGAGGCCGTGTGCGCCGGCGTGACGTTCGAGACCACGCTCACCTTCGATGAGTTGACGCTGAAGTACACCGAAGACCATGAACAGGCGCCCCGCCTCGGCTGGCAGAGGAGCCGTCAGTGGCTGGCCCATCTGCCGGAGATTGCCCGGCAGGCCGGCCGCCGCCATCTCCACGAGGAATTGCTCATCGCGCAAGCCAAGGGGTTTTCCGCCGCCGAGGCTTTTTACAAAGAGCAGTTGGTCGGAAACGAAACCGGCCTCGTTCTGCAAATGAGCTGGGGCACGGGCTGGAACGGCCTGACGGTGGGCGAGCATCTGCCGCCGGCCGAGCGCGACGAGGCGCGCAAGCGCTATCAGCTGGGCAGGCCGCCTCAGCATAAGGGCGCATGGCAGCCGGATTTGAGCAAGCCCTTCCCCAAGACGCGCCGGCTGGTGAACGGCGATGCGGCGCTGGGCCTGCCCTTCGGCTGGGTGCGGCTCGCGCTCACGCCGCTGGACGAGCCTCAGCCCCTGCTGGCAAAACTCGCGGGGACGACGCTCAAGCCGATGAGAATTGAAGCCGCGCCGCGGTCGCCGACGGCATTGTCACCGGCGGCGCTGCCGTCGGTGAAACCGCCTGCCGCCGCCCCGCGGCCTCCCAAGCCGCCGCCCGCGCCCAAATCGCCCCTGACCGAACGATTCACCGACCTCCCCAAAGTCGGCGACCGGTTCAAGGGCACAGTCTTCAGCGTCGAAGGGCGCGCGCTGGAGTTGTCCATCCCCGGCCTGGACGATACGGTGGCCTACGCCTACATCGCGCCGGAAGATAACGACACGAGCAAGAAGTTCCACGAGGGCGATGCGGTGATTTGCGAAGTGATCAGCCTGACGCGGCAGGGCAGAGTCTGGCAGGTACGCTGCCGGAGGGGATAGGAGACCGGAATGAAACTTCTCACCTTTCTGGGCACCGGCCCTTACGGCGAAACGGAATATGCGCTGGGCGAGCAGAGGCGCGTGACGCGCTATGCGCCGGTCGCCTCGTGCGCGTTTCTTCAGCCAAGCGGACTGGTTGTCTTTGCCACTCAAGAAGCCGAGGCGGCACACGGCGCGGCGCTTCAGGGAGAAGCCGGGCTTCCCACCCGTTTTGTCCCTGTCCCCAAAGGTCAGAACACCGATGAGTTGTGGACCATCTTTCGGCAGGTGGCTGAAGCCGTTGCCGAGGGCGAGCAGGTGGCGTTCGATGTGACGCACGGCCTGCGCTCATTCCCGCTGATTGGCCTGCTGGCGGCGGCCTTTCTGCGGGCGGCGCGGCGCGCGGAACTGGCGGCGGTGTTGTACGGCGCTTATGACGTGCGCGACCAATCGGTGACGCCGAATCGCACGCCGATGTTCGACCTCAGCCCGATGATGGCGCTATTGGAATGGGCGGCAGCTACGGACAGGTTTAAGCGCTTTGGCGATGGGCGCGATCTGGCGGCGCTGCTGCGCGCGGCAAAGGATAAATCCGTGCGGGCGTCCGGGTTTGCCTCGGATGTCATCGAGAAAGTTAAGGGACTGGACTCGGCGGCAGGCACCTTGGAATCAACAGCGTTGGCATTGCGTCTCATCCGCCCTCATGAAGCGATGCAGGCGGCAGCCGGCATTCCGGCGGCACTGAAGCGCGCGCGCCCGGCCATCGAAGCGACGCTCGCCATTCAGCCGTTTGAGTTACTCTCAGAAGATATAGAGCAGGCGCTCTCGCCTATCGCTTTTGACAAGCCGGATGATCAAACGCAGATATGGGAAACACTGACTGTCACACGGCGCATGATCGGCTGGTGCGTCGAAAAACAGCAGTTTGTGCAGGCAATTACGCTGGCGCGCGAGTGGCTGGTGAGCTGGGCCATGGCGCATATCGGGGAGTATGATCTGCGTAACCGGGAATTGCGCGAGTCCGTTACGAGCGTCTTCAACAGCGAAAGCCGCCGTTGGCGCGAGACAAGCGCTAAAGCGCAGTTTAGGCCCTTGTGGTTTCGCGCTGTGCCCGGATTGACGCAAGCACTCTCACTCTGGAACGATCTCGCCGATACGAGAAATGACATTGACCATGCCGGGATGCGCAAGAATCCCCGCCCTGCAAAAGACCTGGTGGAGCAGATCAAACAACTATGCCGGCAACTTGATGCGTTATCGCTCGTTGCAGGCAACCCGACCATCTCCGCCGACCCAGAGGAACAATAATGCCCCACCCTGCCCTCCCTCACGGCGCGCATTTCCTCACCGCCGTCACCTGGGGACGCCGGCCGTTTTTCGCGCGGGCCGGGTGCGCGCAGATTTTCTGCGAGGAACTGGAGGCCGCCCGGCAGGTCTGCTCCTCCCTGCCCGTCAGCCGCGCGATGAGGCGCATTTTCGACGATGGGCGCACAAGGTCTGGCGGCAGGGCGCCGGTTACGATTTCATTGCGTATTCGCGCCACAAGCTCGCGCAAAAAATCAATTACATTCACGCCAACCCGGTGCGCGCGGGGCTGGCTGCGCGAACCGCCCACTACCCCTGGTCGAGCGCGGCCAACTATCAGGGCCTGCCCGCCGCGCACGCGGTGCCGGTGACGATGCCGATGCTGTAGGCTGAAGACGGCGGCCGGTTTGCCGAAGGCATTACCTTCGGCAAACCGACGCCGCAAATCCGAGATGATCCTCCTCAACTTCTCCCACCCCCTCACCCCCGCTCAGCTCGACTCCATCCGGCAGATGATCGCCGAGCCGCTGGAGCGCGTGCTGGCCGCGCCCGTGCAGTTCGACCATCAACACTCGTTCCTCCCGCAGTTGGAGGCCTTGATGGCCAAGATTGATTTGAGCCCGGAAGAGTGGCAAACGGCCTCCTTGTTGATCAATCCGCCCTCCCTGAATTTCATCACCGCTTTGCTGCTGGCCGAGATCCACGGCCGCACCGGCTACTTCCCCCCCATCGTCCGCCTCAGGCCGGTGAAGGATGCCCTGCCGCCCCGCTACGAGGTGGCCGAGGTGCTGAACCTGCAGGCGGTGCGCGACGCCGCCCGGCTCAAACGCTCGGGCTGATCCGGAGACAAATGCGATGTCAAGCGACGACGACCGCCTGTTCGGCGACCTCAACCGCGACCACCGCGAAGACTGGCGCGACGATCTGCTGGGCCTGTGGCTCGTCGGGGAGACCCTGCGCCTCCAGCGCGAAAAACGAGAATTGCAGGAACGCCTGGAACAGGCGCAGCGCGAGCGGGAACACGACCGCCTCTGGCTGGACCGGCGGGCGCAGCGGCGGCGGGATCGGGAGACGGACGACGAGGCCGACGACCCTGACGATGAAACGCCGGCCTATCCCCCCTTCGCCTTCAGGCCCGCGCCGGACGATCCCCCTCGCCCAGACCAGCCGCCGCCCGCGCCCGCCTGGAGGCCCTGGCTTATTGTCGCAGGCGTCATCGCGCTGATGCTTGTGCTGGCCCTGGCCGGAGGCTGCTGACCATGACCGACC
>DAOUAB010000184.1:0-19087 GCA_034434015.1 Anaerolineales bacterium | reverse complement strand
GGTGCTGGCGACCGCAGGCGCCGTCATCCCGTACGCCGTGGGCGTGGACATTGCCTGCCGGATGCGCCTCTCGATCTACCCCCAGTGCCCGCTCCTGCTTGACCAGAAGCCGGCCCAGTTCGAGCGCGCCCTGCTCTCGCAGACGCGCTTCGGCATGGGCGCCAAGTGGGAGAAGAGCCAGCGCCCCGAGCACCCGGTGCTGGACGACGACGACTGGGAGGCCACGCCGCTCCTGCGCCACCTGCACGACATCGCCTACGAGCAGCTCGGCACCAGCGGCACCGGCAACCACTTCGTCGAGTGGGGGACGCTCGACCTGGACGTGGAGCTCCTGGGCCTCCAGCCCGGCCGCTACCTGGCGCTGCTCTCGCATTCCGGCTCGCGCGGCGTGGGCTTCAAGGCGGCCGAACATTACTCGAAGCTGGCCATGCGCCTGCACCCGCAGCTCGACAAGGCGGTGCGCCATCTGGCCTGGCTGGACCTGGACGCCGAGGCCGGGCAGGAATACTGGATCGCCATGGAACTGGCCGGGCGCTTCGCGTCCGCCAACCACTTCGTCATCCATCACCGCGTGGCGGCGGCGGCCGGGCTGGAAGAGATCGCGGTCGTCGAGAACCACCACAACTTCGCCTGGCGGTCGCGCCTGGCCGATGGCACGCCCGTCATCGTCCACCGCAAGGGCGCCACGCCAGCCGGGGCCGGCGTGCTGGGCGTTATCCCCGGCTCGATGGGCGATCCCGGCTACGTGGTGCGCGGGCGCGGCGTCGCCGCCTCGCTCGACTCGGCCGCGCACGGCGCCGGGCGGCAGATGAGCCGCAAGCAGGCCCTCAACACCATCGCCAAACGCGAACGCGACGACTACCTGCGCGCGCGCGGCGTCACCTTGCTGGGCGGCGGCCTGGACGAAAGCCCGCAGGCCTATAAGCGCATCGACCAGATCATCGCCGCCCAGGCCGACCTGGTGGAGATCGTCGGCCGCTTCACGCCCCGGATCGTCCGAATGGCGGATGAGCCCGGCGACTGGTGAGGTCGGGATGACCACGTACACCCAGCGCCCCTTCCGGGACGCCGGCGACGCGCAACGCCTCCTGGACCTGGTCTACGCCGACCCGGACGGGCAGGGCCACGTTCTGGACATGCCCTACCGGCTCAGCGCCTGGTCGCTGGACACGCCGGACAACACCCGGCTGTGGGAGGACGCCTCCGGCCGCCTGGCCGGCTTCGCCATCGTGCAGGGGCCGTGGGGGACGCTGGACTTCGGCGCCAGCCCGGCGGCGCGCGCCACCGGCCTGGAGGCCGAGATCATGGCCTGGGGCGTCGCCCGCGCCCAGGCCATCGCCGACCGGCGGCGCCAACCCTTCACGCTGGCGCTTGAGGCGCGCGCGGACGACGCCGGCCGCCGCGCGCTCTTCCAGGCCCACGGCTTCACGGAACACGGCTGGGACTGGCTGCACCTGGTCCGGGATCTCGATGAACCGCCCGAGGCCCCGACTGTGCCGGACGGCTTCCGCCTGCGGCCTCTGCGCGGCGAGGCCGAGGCCGGCGCATATGTCGACGTGCACCAGGCGGCCTTTGGCACCAGGAACATGACGCTTGAGTGGCGTCAGCGGACGTTGCTGCTGCCGCAGCACCGGCCGGACCTGGACCTGGTGGTCGAGGCGCCCGCGGGAACACTGGCGGCCGTCTGCATCGGCTGGCTCGACCCGGCGGGCGGGCGCGGTCAGGTGGAGCCGCTCGCCGTGCGCCCGGACTATCAACGCCTCGGCCTGGGACGGGCCCTGTTGCTGGAGATGTTTCGCCGGATGCGGGCCGCGGGCGCGCGGCGCGTGAGCATCGCGGCTGACGCGGCCGGGGCCGCTCCAAGAGCGCTGTATGCCGCGGTCGGTTTCCGGCCGCAGGATACGATCGAAGCTTATACGCGGACGTTCGAACCGCGCGGACGCCGCCGCTGAGGGTGAGGATGACCGACTCGAATGAGACCGGCGCGGGCCGCGCCGACGTGATCGTGATCGGCGCCGGGGCCGCCGGGCTGGCCGCCGCCCGCGCCCTGGCCGACGCCGGCCGGTCCGTGATCGTGCTGGAGGCCCGCGACCGGATCGGCGGGCGCGTGTGGACCAGCGACGCCTGGCCGGGCCTGCCCGTGGACATGGGGGCCGGCTGGATCCACGGCCACGCCCGCAACCCGCTGACCGGGATGGCGCGCGCCGCCGGCGTGTCGCTGCGCCCCAGCGACACCATCGCGCTGGGCGGCTCGCTGGCGCTGTATGCGGCCGGCCGCCGCCTGACCGAGGCCGAGCGCCGCGCCCTGGAAGCGCGCTTCGACGACCTGATGGCGGGCCTGGCGGCGCTGGCAGACGCGCGCCGCGCCCGCCGCCTGCCTGATCTCTCGCTTCAGGCGGCCTTCGAGCAACTCGGCCGCGAGCGCGGCCTGGCGGACGACGATCTGCGGGCGCTGGCGTACAAGCTCAACTCGGCCATCGAGCACGAGTACAGCGGCGATATCGGCGACATGTCCCTGTACGAATGGGACGAGGACGGCACACCCGCGGATATGGGCGGCCATGACGCGCTGCCCGTCGAAGGCTATGGGCGCGTGCTGGCGCCGCTGGCGCGCGGCCTGGATATCCGCCTGGGGCGCGCCGTCCGGTGCGTGGCCTATGGCCGCGACGGCGTGAGCGTCGAGACCGGGCGCGGCGTGTTCACGGCCGAGCGGGCCGTCGTCACCCTGCCGCTGGGCGTGCTCAAGCAGGGCGCGGTGGCCTTCGCGCCGGAACTGCCCGAGCGCAAGCGGGCCGCCCTCGACGCCATCGGCATGGGCGCGCTCAACAAACTGGCCCTGCGCTTCCCGCGCGTCTTCTGGCCGGAAGAGGCCGAATGGCTGGGGCGCCTCTCGGACCGCAAGGGCGAGTGGGCCGAATGGTTCAACCTCGGTCGGCACACCGGCCAGCCCGTGCTGGTCGGCTACAACGCCGGGCGCTTCGGGCGGGAGGTGGAGGCGCTGGCCGACGACGAGATGGCGGCCGGGGCCCTGGCGGCGCTGCGGACGATGTTCGGCCGGGCGGTCCCGGAGCCGGAGGCGTTTCAGGCCAGCCGCTGGGCGTCCGATCCGTGGGCGTTCGGTTCTTACACCTATCTGCGGCCGGGCGGGACCGGCGCCGACCGCGACGCGCTGGCCGCGCCGGTGGCCGGGCGCCTCTTCTTCGCCGGGGAGGCGACCTCCCGCCGCTACCTGTCAACCGTGCACGGCGCGCTGTTCTCCGGCCAGCGGGCGGCGCAGGAGGCGCTTGAACGATGACGGACACTGCCGCCGCCTGGCGTTCCAGTTTGTATGCCCTGGTCCCGCACCCGGCCGAGCCGCGCGTGTGGCTGCTGCCGGACGGCGCCGGCTGGACACTGCCGGCCGTCGAGCACGGCGACTACGTGGCGCCCACCGACCCGCGCCCGTTGAGCCTGGCCGTGGAGGCGCGCTGGGGTCTGGCGGCCACGGCCCTGCGCTGCGCGCACTCATGGCTGGACCGGGAGGCCCACGCCGCCGAGCGCGTCTTCGTGCTGGAGCCGGCGGGCGCGGCCTGGGCGCCGCCCCAGGGGCGCTGGATTGACTCGGCGGAGCTGGCGCAGTTGGAGCTGGCGCGGCCCGCCCACCGGCCCATCGTCGAAGCGCATCTGCGCGAAATCCTGACCGGCGAGGCGCCCGCGCAGCGCGCGTCCTGGGCGCGCCCCGGCTGGACGGGGTCGGCCTTCGGCTGGGTGGCGGACCGGCTGGCCGAGCTGGGCCTGTCCCTGGTGGGCCCGCTCGAGCAGGTGAAGCACTGGAGCCTCTCCAGCGTGTGGCGCGCGCCCACCGGGCGCGGCCCGCTCTATTTCAAGGCGACCACGCCGAACTCGCCGTGGTTCGTCAACGAAGGCGTGCTGCTGCGCGGCCTGGCCGGCCTGTTCCCGGATCGCGTGCCGCAGCCGCTGGCCGTGGACGCCGGGCGGCGCTGGATGCTGCTGCCGGACCTGGGGCCGTCGCTGGGCTGGGAGGCGCCGCGCGAGACGCGGCTGGAGGCCTGGCGCGCTTACGGCGCGCTCCAGGTCGAGGCCGCGCGGCGGGTTCCCGACCTGCTGGCGATCGGGTGCCTGGACCGGCGTCTGCCGGTGCTCGCCGACCAACTCGAGCCGCTGGCCGATTTCTATGACGAGTGCGCGAACGTCAGCGCCGAGGACAGGGCCCGCCTGCGGGCCGCGCTGCCGCAGTTGCGCGAGAAATGCGCGGCGCTGGCCCGCTATCGTGTGCCCGCCTCGCTCGTCCACGGCGACCTGCACCTGGATAATGTGGCGCGGCCGGACGGCCGGTTCGTCTTCTACGACTGGACCGACGCCTGCCTGGCCCACCCATTCCTGGACCTGATCGACATCCTGGGCGAGCCGGATGCGGAAATCCGCCGGCAGCTTCAGGAACAGTATCTCGGCCTGTGGACCGACTATGAATCGCCGGAGCGTCTGCGCGAGATGTGGGCCCTGGCCGGGCCGCTCAGCGCCGCGCATCAGGCGGTGAGTTATCAGCACCTGCTCCAGGGCGCGGAGCCCGGCGAGCGGCCGCTGCTCGACTGGGCCATGCCGCACTGGTTGCCGAAAATCCTGGAGGCGCCGGCGCCGAACTGAGTGTGTCACCATGTCCATCGCGACCATCTCCAATCTCGGATTAGCCTTCGGGGCCTTCGACGTCTTCCGCGGCCTGACGGCCTCCATCCCCAACGACGGCCGCATCGGCCTGATCGGCCCGAACGGGATCGGCAAGACCTCCCTGCTCCAGATCCTGGCCGGGCAGATGGCGCCCTCAGCCGGCGGCGTGTCTCTCGCGCGCGGCCGGCGCCTGGGCTACCTGCGCCAGGAGGCCATCGAGGCCTTCGCCGATGACGAGAACACCGTCTACGGCGAGATGCTGACCGTGTTCGCGGGCCTGCGCGCCCAGGAGGCCGCACTGCGCGCGATGGAGGCGCGCATGGCGGCCGGCGACCACTCCCCGGAACTGCTGGCCGAGTACGGCGCCGCGCAGGCGGCCTTCGAACACGCCGGCGGCTACGACTACGAACTGCGCATCACGCAGACCCTGGAGGGCCTCGGCTTCGACAAGAGCCTGCACGCCACGCCGCTGCGCCACCTGAGCGGCGGGCAGAAGACCCGCGCCCTGCTCGCCAAGCTGCTGCTCGAGCGGCCGGACCTGTTGATCCTGGACGAGCCCACCAACCACCTGGACGCCGAGGCGGTGGAGTGGCTGGAGCGCGCTTTGGCCGAGTGGCCCGGCGCCCTGCTCGTCGTCAGCCATGACCGCTACTTCCTGGACCGCGCCGTCAACACCATCTGGGAGATGAGCCGGGCCGGGATCGAGGTCTATCACGGCAACTACAGCGCCTACCTCCTGCAGCGCGACGAGCGCGCCGAGCGGCACCGGCAGGTCTTCGCCGAGGAGAAGGCGCGTCTGCAGAAGGAGATCGACTTCGTCCAGCGCAACATCGCGCGCCTGAGCACCAACGCCCGCGCGGTCGGCCTGCTCAAGCGCATCCACCGCGACCTGCTCATCATCGACCAGCTCGGCCTCCAGGCCCTGCGCAGCGACAAGAGCTGGCTGGAGCTGGGTATCTCACTGCCGGCCGGCACCATCGGCGTGATCGACGCCATCCGCAAGATCAACGCCCTGGAGCCGCCCAGCAGCCGCCACGCCCGGCCCAAGGTCCGCCTGGACCCGCAGCGCGTCAGCGGCGAGCTGGTGGTCCGGACGTACGGCCTGGAGGTGGGCTATCCCGGCAACCGGCTCTTCACGGCCCCGGACCTGGAACTGCGGCGCGGCGCGTGCGCGGCCATCGTCGGCCCGAACGGCGCCGGCAAGACGACGTTCCTGAAGACCCTGCTCGGACAGCTGGAGCCGCTGGCCGGCGCGGTCAAGCTCGGCGCCAGCCTGAACGTCGGCTACTTCGCCCAGGCCCAGGACGCCCTGCCGAACGACAAGACCGTGATCGAGGTCCTGCAGATGCATCGCCCCATGCCGCCGGGCGAGGCGCGCCGTTACCTGGCGCAATACCTGTTCCGGGGCGAGGACGTCTTCAAACGCGTCGCGTCCCTCAGCGGCGGCGAGCGCGCGCGCCTGGCCCTGGCCATCCTGGCGCTGGAGGGCGCCAACCTGCTCCTGCTGGACGAGCCCACCAACCACCTGGACATCCCGGCCCAGGAGGTGTTGCAGGAGGTGCTGGAGGACTACGCCGGCACCATCCTGCTCGTCTCGCACGACCGCTATCTCATCGACCGCCTGGCGACCCAGATCTGGGAGGTGCGCGACGGGCAATTCACGCTCTTTCCGGGCACCTACCAGGAATGGATAACGAGCAAGGCCGACGGTGGCCAGCCGGCGGCAGACGGGGCGCAGGCGAAAGGGAGCCGGGGAGCCCGGGTCAATAAAGCGAAGAAGCAATCCGGTTCGTCGGAGCCCGGGCCGGTCAAGGAGGTCAATCCGCCCTCGTCCGCCGTCCGCCGCCCAGCCAACCCCGACCGTGAAGCCCGGAAGCGCGCCCGGCAGCTCGCCGCCCTGGAGGAGAAGATCGCGCTGAAAGAGGCCGAGCTGGCGACGTTCACGGACCTGATGCAGTCGGCCGACGACGACCACACCCGGGTGCGCGAGCTGGGCGAGGAATACGCCTACGCCCAGGCCGACCTGGAGGCGCTGCTGGCCGAGTGGGAGGCGCTGGCCGCCGCGCGGGCGGCCTGACCTGGCGGACGCATTGAGTCTGGCCGGCCCGGCCGCTCGCCGTGACAAATAGGAGGAAGAGGATGCAGAGCTACGCCTACACTCAACGCGAAGGCGTCGCTGAAATCAGCTGGGAGCGCTTCGCGGCGCTGGCGGCGCAACTGACCGAGCGCCTGGCCGAAGCGCGTGTGACGATGATCGTCGGCGTCGCCCGCGCCGGGCTGTTTCCGGCCACGGCCGCGGCGTGCAGCCTGCGCTGCGAGCTGACGCCGGTGCGTGTCACCCGGCGCGTCAACGACCAGGTGATGTTCGCCGAGCCGGTCTGGCGCGTGGACGTCGCCGCCGAGGTCGCCGGTCAAATCGTAGCCGTGGTGGACGAGATCGCCGACACCGGCGCGACGCTGCACCTGGTCGCCGAGCGTGTGCGCGCCCGGGGCGCCGCCCGCGTGATCACGGCCGCGCTCGTCGCCCACTCCTGGGCCCGGCCGCGCCCCGACCTGGCGGCGTTGATCACGGACGCGCTGGTGATCTTTCCCTGGGATCAGCGCGTGTACTCAGAAGGCGCCTGGCGTCCGCATCCCGAGATCGTCGCGGCGCTGCGGCAGCAGGGGACAAACAGCAGCCATGGCGAAGCCGCTGGAGCTTAACTGGGTCCCGGCCGGCGCGGGCCGGCTGGCGCTCGCCCACCGACCGGGCTACACCGAACTGCATCGGCTGCCTCAGCTCGGCGTCACGCACGTCGTCACGCTCCTGTCCGAGAACGAACAGGCGCCGCGGCTCGGCCAGCGCGTCAAAAGCCTCGGCCTGCGCTGGACGTGGCTGCCGCTGAACAATGGCCGCTACCCGCGCGGCGAAGCGCAGGAACTCCTGGCGACCGCCCTGCCCGTGCTGTCCAGCGACCTGGACGCCGGCGACGCCATCCTCATCCACTGCGCGGCCGGCATCCACCGCACCGGGATGCTGGCCTACGGCCTGCTGCGCTGGCGCGGCCTGGGCCCGGCCGAGGCGCTGGACCTGATCGGCCGGATGCGCGCGCATACCCGCGCCGGCATGCTTCCACGCCATATCCGCTGGGGCGAGGACATCCTGGCTGGGCGGCCGGCTCCGCCGCCGGAAGCCGAGGATGATCTGCCTGAAGACGAGGGACAAAGCGATGACGCCTGAATTTGAGATCGCCGCCGTGACGCCCGCGCTCCGGCCCGTCCTCCAGAACCTGTTCGAGCTGTACGAGCACGACTTCAGCGAGATGACGGGCGACGACGTCGGCCCGGACGGCCGCTTCGCCCGCGCCGACTTCTGGGACGGGGTCTGGCAGCGGCCCGGGGCGCATCATTTCCTGCTGAAGGTGGACGGCCGCTGGGCGGGCTTCGCCTGGCTGGTGACCGGCCTGAGCTACGTGACTCCGGACGCCGATTGCGTGTGGATGGACGAGTTCTTCATCCTGCGCAAGTTCCGGCGTCGGGGTTGGGGCGAGCGCCTGGCTACCCATCTCTTCGACCGTTTCCCGGGCGTCTGGGAGGTGGGCGAGATCCCGGCCAACACGCCGGCCCAGGCCTTCTGGCGGCGCATCATCGGCCGCTACACCGGCGGAGACTTCAGGGAAGTCGTCCTGGACGACGAGCGCTGGCGCGGCCCGGTGCAGGTCTTTCACAGCCGCCCGGCGACCGGGCCGGCCACGGGGAAGTGAGGCCGTGCCCAAATTGGAGGCCTGGACCGGCCTGCGCTTCCCGGAGAGCGGCGCTTACGTGGTGCCCGGCGCGCTCACGCCGGTGACCATCGACCGGGAGGCCGACCATGGCGAGTACGTCGAGCCGAACGTGTGGATGCGGCACGCCGTGACGGCCGACGACCTGGATTTCGAGGCCCGGCTGCCATGACGGCTGACGCCTGGACCGAGCCGGCATTGCCGGGCATCATCCTCCGGCGACTGCGCGGGCCGGAGGATTACGCCGCCATCGTGGACGTGATCAACGCCAGCGAAGCCGCCGACCTGATCGAGGCGACGCACAGCGCGGAGGACCTGGCGCTGGAGCTCGCCCATACGCCGGGCCTCGACCCGCAGGCCGACCTGCTCCTGGCCGAGGTGGACGCCGGCCGGCTGGTGGGGTACGCCAACTTCTGGACGACCACGGCCTCCAGCGGCGAGCGCCTGTACCGGCACCGCGGCTTCGTCCATCCGACCTGGCGCCGGCGCGGCCTGGGCCAGGCCCTGTGGCGCTGGGCCGAGGCGCGGTTGCGCGTCATCGCCCGGGGCCACCCGCCCGACGGCGCGCCGCGTTTCCTCCAGGTGGTGGCCGAGGACACCGCGCCGGGCAAGCGGGCGCTGGCGGAGGCGCACGGCTATCGACCGGTGCGCTACTTCTTCTTCATGCGGCGCCCCACCCTGGACGACCTGCCGGACGCGCCGCTCCCGGCCGGCCTGGAGTTCCGGCCGGCGCAGCCGGAGCAGCTCCGCGCCATCTGGGACGTCAAGGAGGCCGCCTTCGCCGAGCACTGGGGCCACACCGCCAAGACCGAGGCCGATTACCGGCTCTGGGAGTCTCAGCCGCGCCGCGACCTCGGCCTGTGGGTCGCGGCCTGGGAAACGGCCGCCGGGCGGATCGTGGGCATAGCGCTCAACGACATCCACCCCGGCGACAACGCGCGCTACGGCTTCCGGCGCGGCTGGGTGCACAGCCTGGGCGTTGCGCCGGCCTGGCGCGGGCGCGGCCTGGGTCGGGCCCTGCTGGTGGAGAGCCTGCGCCGTCTGCGGGAGGCCGGCATGGACGAGGCGGTGCTGGGCGTCGACGCCGACAACCCGTCCGGCGCGCTGCGCCTGTATGCGCACGTGGGCTTTGAGGTTTTGAACCAGGACGCCGTCTATCGCAAACCGCTGGAGTGATTTCCGCGACGGGAGCAACGAGGACCTGACGATGACGACACAGACCGTGAACACGCCGACTGAGACAACCGGCTCCATGTGGCGCCCGCTGCGCTACGACGACCTGCCCGCCCTGCACGCCCTCACGCTGGCCGTGGCCGCGGCCGACGGCCACGACCGCGTCGACACCCTGCGGTCGCTGCAGGACGGGTTTCACGATCCGTGGTCCGACCCCGAGGCGGATGCGCGCATCGTGCGCCTGCCCGACGGCGCCGCCGTGGCCTTCGCTCGCTGCTTCGCGCACCCGGAGCCGGAGCACGAGGCCACGGCCTGGCTCTGGTTCGACGTGCACCCCGAACACCGCGGGCGCGGCCTGGAAACGGCGGCGCTCGCCTGGCTGGAGGCGCGGGCCGCGCAACGCCTGCGCGGCGCCCCGGCCGGCCTGAAGCGCACGCTGCGCACCGGGGCGCCGGATCACCTGGCGGCCCGGATCGATCTGCTCCGGTCCCGGGGCTTCACACCGGTCCGCTATTTCTACCGGATGCGCCGCGACCTGCGCCGGCCTATCCCGGCTGTGAGCCTTCCGGAGGGCTTTACGCTCCGCGGCTACGCGCCGGAGCTGAGCGAGGCGCTGTTCCGGGCCCACAACGAGGCCTTTGCCGACCATTGGGGCCACGAGGCCGAGACGCGCGAGGACTGGGAGATATTCTTCGTCGGGGCGGATAACTTCCGCCCGGACCTGACGGTGATCGCCCTGGACGCCTCCGGGGAGATCGCGGCCTACAGCTTCAACCGGGTATATGCCGACGACAACGCCCGCACGGGCGAGAACGCCGGGCATATCGGCCAGGTGGGCACCCGGCGCCCGTGGCGCAAAAAGGGCCTGGCCTCGGCCCTGGTATGCGAATCGATGCGGCGGTTCCGGGAGGCGGGCTTCGATATGGCGACGCTGGGCGTCGACGCCGAGAACCCTACCGGCGCGCTGGGAATCTACACGCGCCTCGGCTTCGAGGTCGCCTGGCGCTTCATCACCTTCGAGAAGCCGGCGGCCGGCTGAACGCGGGCGGCCCACAAAAGACAGCCGCCCGTCGTCCGCCTCACCACCCCCGCATGCGGGCCAGCGCCCACTCGTAGAGCTGCTGGTAGCCCAGCGCCGAGTTGCGCCAGGAGAAGTCGGCCGACATGCCGTTGCGCTGGATCGCGCGCCAGCTTTCCTTGTCGACGTTGTAGATGTAGATGGCGCGCTGCAGCGCGTGCCAGCAGGCCGCCGCGTCGAAGTCGTTGAACAGGAAGCCGGTCACCATATCGCGCACGGTGTCCGCCAGGCCGCCCACCGCGCGCACCACCGGGACGCTGCCGTAGCGCATGGCCGCCATCTGGCCCAGCCCGCACGGCTCGAACAGCGACGGCATCAGGAACAGGTCGCTGCCGCCGTACACCAGCGGCGCGATGTCCGGCGCGAAGGCCAGCACCGCGCGCATCTTGTGCGGATGGTAGCTCTCCAGATGCCGGAACATGGCCTCATAGTGCCCGGCGCCCGTGCCGACCACCACGAACTGGGCCTCGCCGGCGCCGCCGTTCATCAGCAGATGGATCACATGGCCGACAAGGTCCAGGCCTTTCTGCCAGTCCAGGCGCGTCACCATGCCCACCAGCGGCGCGTCGTCGCGCACCGGCAGGCCCAGGCGTTGCTGTAAGGCGCGCTTGTTCTCGATCCGGTCGTCCAGGTGGTCTGCGTCAAAGCGGCGCGCCAGTTTCGGGTCGGCCGCCGGGTTCCAGATGTCGTAGTCCACGCCGTTCAGGATGCCGTGCACGTCGTAGTGGCGGAAGCGCAGCAGGTTGTGCAGGCCGGCGCCGCCCTCGGCGGTCATGATCTCGCGCGCATAGGTCGGGCTGACGGTGTTGATCATGGTCGCGTGGTAGATGCCGCGCGCCATGAAGTTGACCTCGCCGTAGGCCTCTTCCGCCATGCGCTCCGTCAGCAGGCCCAGGTAGCGGAACACGTCCCAGCTGGTCCGGCCCTGGTGGGCGAGGTTGTGGATGGTGAAGACCGACGGCATGGCCCGGAAGCGGTCGTCGTGCCGGCCGGCGGTAGCCAGCCAGGTGACGGCAGGCGCCGTGTGCCAGTCGTGCGCGTGCAGCACATCCGGCATCCAGCCGATGGCGCGCGTCAACTCGAAAGCGGCCAGGCTCAGGAACGCGAAGCGGTAGGCGTCGTCGTCATAGCCGTACACGTTCGGCCGGTCGAACAGATGCCACTGCGCGATGAAGTAGATCGGCACGTCGCTGCCGGGCAGCACACTTTCCCAGATCCCGGTCGGGATTGGGCCGGCGCCGGTGTTGACGATCATGCCGCCCGGCCGGGCCTGCAACTGGCCGGCGCGGCCCCGGGCCTCGATGGATTGGTAGGCCGGCATGACGACGCGCACGTCGTGGCCCAGCCGGCGCAGAGCCTTGGGCAATGAGCCGGCCACGTCCGCCAGGCCCCCGACCTTGGCGAACGGCGCGACCTCGGCGCTGACGAACAGGATTTTGAGAGGCATAGTGGCTTGGGGGATGCTGAGTGTTGATTGGAAGTGCGCCCGTTATTTTAGTCCAGCAAGCCTCAATCACCAATTGGTCATCGCCAGGTTCTATTATGTGCGCTTGACGCTGTTTCGCGCCGGCTGATAGACTTCTCTCCGCGGGGGACGGAGAAGCATCCTTGACGCCTGAACCTGACAACGCGCTCGCCCGGGGTGACATCCGCCGGCTGGCCCGGCCTGAGACCTGGCTGCGCCTGGCCGCGCATGGCCTGACCCTGGGCCTGATCCTGGCCGCCCTGTGGATCGCGCGCCTGGAGGTCCCGGCCGAGGCCGGGTTCCTGGCCGCCTCCGACCCGACCGCCTCCCCCACCGCCGGGCGCGGCGGCGCGGGCGCCGTGCTGATCCCCACCCTCGAGCCTCTGCCCGCCCAGCCGCTCGAGCCGGCGACCATCACCCGCCTGGCCAACCCGGACACCGACATCCCGACCCGCGCCCGCGCCACGATCGAGAAATACGTCGTCCAGAAAGGCGACACGATTTTCGGCATCGCGGCCAAGTTCAACCTCAAACCCGACACGATCCTGTGGGGCAACCCGGAACTGGTGGAGAACGTCAACCTGCTGGTGCCGGGCAAGGAGCTCAACATCCTACCCATCGACGGCGCCCTGCGCATCGTTCAGGCCGGCGACACCCTGGAGAAGATCGCCGCCGCTTTTCATGGCGCTGTGGATGAGATCGTGAGCTATTCCGGCAACGACCTGGACCCGAGCGAGCCGGTGATCACGGAGGGCCAGCCGATCATCATTCCCGGCGGCTGGCGCGATTCGATCACGTGGTCGTTGCCCGTGGCCGCCCGCACGGCCGCCAGCCGCGGCCCCGGCAGCAGCAGCGAGCCCGGCTCCTGCCCCGGCAACTACTCCGGCCCGACCGGCACCTATACCTTTGTCTGGCCGGCCAACAACCACTATCTCTCCGGCTGGGATTACAGCCCCAACACCCACCCCGGCATCGATATCGCCGCCGGCATGGGCGCCCCGCTCTACGCGGCGGACACCGGCGTGGTGGTCTTCTCCGGCTGGAGCACGCGCGGCTACGGCAACCTGATCATCATCGACCACGGCAACGGCTGGCAGACAGCCTACGCGCACCTGAGCCAGATCAACCTGGGCTGCGGCGCCGCCATCTATCAGGGTCAGCTCATCGGCCTGGCGGGCAGCACCGGCAACTCCAGCGGCCCGCACCTGCATTTCGAGATGCGCAACGACCAGTACGGCCGCGTCAACCCGTGGCTCTATCTGCCCTGACGGGGGGCGCGTGACGGGAGGCGCGTGACGCCCTCTCGCCACCGGTCGCCCGCCGCTCGCCGAATGGCACCCCCAAGCCAGGCCTCCTCCGAAACCCGGCCTCCCTCCGCTTTCAGCCGCATCTGGGCCGACATGATCGCGGCCGGCTGGCGGCCGGCCCTGCTGCGTTACGCGTCGCACGGTCTGCTGTTGCTGTTGATCGCCGGGTCGTTGGCGGTCAGCCGTCTGCGCCTGCCGGCGCTGGAGAGCGTCGCCGGCCCGCTCACCGCGGCGCGCGCGGCGGCCACACCGGCGCCCACCCGCTTGCCGCTGCGGCCGGTGGCCGACGCGGACGCCCAGGCCGGCCCGGCCGCGCCGCCGGTCTTCGGCCCGGTGGTGGCGGAAACCGGCGCCCTGACCCGCGTCGTCCAGCCCCACACCCTCATCCCGACCCTGGGCCGGGCCAGCGTCATCACCTACACCGTGCAGGCCGGTGATACGCTCTTCGGCCTGGCCGAGCGCTTCAACCTGAAGCCGGAGACGATCCTGTGGGGCAATTACTTCACCCTCAAAGATGACCCGCACCGGCTGCGGATCGGGCAGGTGCTCAACATCCTGCCGGTAGACGGCACGTACCACTTCGTCACCGCCGGCAACACCCTGGAGCAGATCGCCCGCTTCTACGGCGTGACGCCGGGCGCCATCGTGGAGTGGCCCGGCAACGGCCTCGACCCGGAGGCGCCGGAGCTTGTCCCGGGCGCGTATCTGGTCATCCCCGGCGGCCGGCGCGAGCTGCAGGCCTGGGTGGTGCCCAGTTTGCCGCGCACCGCGCGGGCCCGCTCCGGCGCCGCCAGCAACTTCGGCCAGTGCCCGGGCGGCTACACCGGCATCCTGGGCACGGGCGTTTTCGTCTGGCCGACGGAGGCGCGCAGCCTGTCCGGCTACGATTACACCGACCTCCATCGGGCCCTGGACCTGCGGGCCCCGGCCGGCGCGCCGATCTTCGCCGCCGATAGCGGCGTGGTGATGTATGCGGCCTGGAATGATTGGGGTTACGGGAACCTGGTGGTCATCGACCACGGCAACGGCTGGGAGAGCGTCTACGCCCACCTCAGCCAGTGGAACGTGGCCTGCGGACAGAGCGTGAGCCAGGGGGAGGTGATCGGGCTGGCCGGCGCCACCGGGCGCGCCTCCGGCCCGCACCTGCATTTCGAGCTGCGCTACAACGGCGTCTTCGTCAACCCGTGGACGGTGCTGCCGTGAGGGCCTCCGGGCCGGCCAGCGGCACCGCGAAGCCGAAGGTGCTGCCGCGGCCCTCTTCGCTGGAGACCCACACCCGCCCGGAGTGCCGCTCGACGATGGCCTTGACGATGGCCAGCCCCAGGCCGGTGCCGGGATTGCGGCGGGCCGACTCGCCCGGGACGCGGTAGAAGCGCTCGAACACGCGCCCCTGCGCCGCCGCGGGAATACCGGGGCCGGTGTCCGCCACTTCCACGACGGCCTCGCCGCCCGCCTCGTGATAGCGCACGCGCACCTCCCCGCCGCGCGGCGTGTATTTGAGGGCGTTGCCCACCAGGTTAGTCACCGCGCGGTGCAGCCAGCTCTCGTCGCCCAGCACGCGCCCGGCCCCCTCGCCGCCCTCGAACGCCAGCGTGATCTCTTTGGCGTCGGCCGCCAGGCGGAAATCCTCGACGGCCTGGCGGGCCACCGCGCTCAGATCGAGGCCGGCCAGAGGCAGGTCTGTCCGGCCGACCTGCTCGAGGCTGAGCACCTGCTCCACCAGCCCGCCCATCCGGTCCAGGCCGGATCGCAGCATGGTCAGGCATTCCTGCTGTTCCAGCGTCAACTCGCCGAGCGAATCGCGCAGCAGGTTGAGCGCGCCGTTCATCAGGTTGAGGGGGTTGCGCAGGTCGTGCGTGGCGGCCTGGATCGCCTCGGACTTCCACTCTTCGGCCCGCCTGAGATGGGTCACATCTTGCAACACCACCACCCAGCCTGAGACCGCGCGGTCCTCGCCGGACACCGGCGAGAGCGTGGCCGAGTACAGGTGGCCGGAGTGGACTTCCAGGCTGAAGACCATGGGCTGAGCGACGCCCTCGGTCCGCGCCCGGTCGAGCCACGGGCCCAGGCCGGCGTGCAGACGGTCGAGCGGGAGGCCCGCGGCCGCCTCGGACCGCGTCTCGAAGAGGCGCTCGGCCGACGGGTTCATCAGCGTCACCGCGCCCTGGAGATCGGTCGCGACAATCGCCTCCGTCACCGACCGCAGGATAGCGGCCAGCCGGCCGGATTCAGGCATCATCGGCGGCGTCCCGCTTGCTTCAGGCGTTGACGCCGGCTCATGGCCCGTTGGCCGGGCCGGCGTTGACAAACCGGCGATACCACGTCAGCAGGGTCGCTTCGTCGTAAGCCGTCAAATTGAGCTGGTGGCCCCAGGCCAGAGCCACGAGCGGCGCCGGCAAGGGGCGGCCGTAGCGCCCGATCAGGATCTTCACGGTGTTGAACTGCGAGTCCTTGGGCGCCTTCTGCAACAGCTCGTCGAGCTGCGCTTCCAGCGCCGGGCAGTCGTCCGCGCACTCATACAAGATGACGACGCCGCCGCGCGCCAGGTTGTTGAGGTAGAAGCCCTCTTCCAGCGGCTCCGACGCGCGGCCCCACGGCGCCGGCTGGTCGAAGTGGGTGCCGGAGGAGGGCGGGTAATTCTGGAAGATCAGGTCGGTGCCCACCGGGACCTCGCCGCGCCCCTCGTCCGGCACCTCGATTTCGTTGGGCAGCGCGCCGGGGCGCACGTTGGCCACAATATACAACACGACGAGCAACGCGGCGACGGCCAGCGTCCCCAGGACGATGGCGTTCCACAAGAAGGACGTGCGGCGGCGCTCGGCCCGGCGCTGTTCGCGCCGGCTCGGCTTCGCGCCCTCTTTCTTATTCAAGACGGCCTCCGACCGTGGCATGGAATCAACGGCGAGGGATTATAACATGCGGCCTTTCCCGGCTGAGGCGGCGCGAGCGAGGCCGAGGGCCAGGCGCCCTCCGGAAACGGGGGAATCGCGATAAATTCCCGGCGTTTCTCCAGGCGCGAGGGCGCTTGCGACGTTTGGGGAAATCGCTTCCGGTCCCGGCGCGAAACAGCCAGCAGCGGGATCGGCCTTCAGCTCACCGCTTTCTTCACGAGCGCGCCGATCCGCGCCTCTTCGGCGGCCGTCAGCGCCGTCAGCGCGAAGGCGGTCGGCCACATGGCGCCTTCGTCGAGGTGCGCCTCGTCGCTAAAGCCGAACGTCGCATACCGCGATTTGAATTTCTGCGCGCTTTGGAAAAAGCAGACGACCTTGCCGTCCCGGGCATAGGCGGGCATCCCGTACCAGGTTCTCGGCGAGAGGGCCGGCGCGCTGGCCTTGATGATCGCATGAAGCCGCCTGGCCATGGTTCGATCCGGTTCCGGCATCTCGGCGATCTTCGCGAGCACAGCGCTTTCCCCGTCCGCCCGGCTCGCTTCCGCCCTCAATTCTTGGGCGCGCTCCTTCATCGCGGCTCGTTCCTCGTCCGTGAAGCCTTTGGGCGTCTTGCGGATCGCCGCAGCGCTCCGGCCGGACTTCTGGCTGGCTTTCCTGGGGCTCATAGAAACCTCCGCGCACCGACCCGGCTGGGAGCCTCGACGCAGTTCGAACACAGACCCGCGCTATTTTAGCATGCGCCGCCTGGAGCACGTTCCCGCCGTGTTTACGGGAAACGCGCCGAGCCGCGGGTTTGTCGAGCAGTCGAGGCGCCCGTAAACACAGTTGGACACCGGCCCAACACGGCGGTTCAGGCGCTCGGCCAAAGCGCGAGCGGAGCAACAACCGGGCAGGACCGGCCGCCTCCAACCGCGTGCGGGTTGGCCGCGCCCGGTCCCACCTCCGTTCATTTCAAGGCTTCAAAAGCCGTGACGCGCCATGACCAGTCCTCATCGAGGAGGTCGGGGTGGTTGTAGGAGATGTGCCCGGGGAAGCCATAGCGCGAGTCATACGTGATAACCACCCAGGGCGCGTATTCACTCTGGGATTGGGTCTGCGCCTGGCGAAATAGCCCGGCGACGGTGTAGTCGTCTGCGTCGAAGTCTTCCACGTCGCATTGCCCGGCTTCGGCCGGGGCAGGAATACAGGTGGCCGTAGCGGTTTCGATCTGGCCATCGCGGACGGTGATCTGATGCGATTGGGCATGCCAGACACTGCGAACGACCAGGACTTCTATCCGATAGGAGGTAATCTTCTGCTCCAGCCAGGCTTGCTCCCTTTGATCAAGGGTGGGTGTGGCTGAGGCGCTTGAAGCCGCGTCGCAGGCGGCGAGCAGCCCTGCCAGCGCGAATAGAAGGGGGGCCAGGAGCGCTCTTATGATGACCTCCATAGTCGGTCAGGCGCCACCGGGAAGTCACTTCTCCGGGTCGGCAGGCGGCGTGGGGGTGGCGACGAGGGGATCGGGCAACACCTGGGGAAGACCGTAGATCCACGCCTGGCTGACCCGGGCCCATAGCTCGCGTTCGGCCGCCCGGCTCGTCTGGGGCGGCAGCCGCAGTTTCCTGGCCAGCTCGGGCAAGTAAAGGTCAAAAGCGCTGCGGATCGTATTGCCCCAACTGATCGCCGAGCTCAGCGACCGCGCCAAAGCGAGCCAGCCGACAAACCCGGCCGCCAGCAGCAGCCAGGGATGCCGGAACTGGTTGACCCAGACGCAGGCCGCAGCATACTCGCCGGCCAACACGCCGCTCAGCACAGCCAGATTGATCCAGAAATCCATCTGGGCTTTGGCATTGTCCACCTGCGCGCGGGCTTCTTTGGACATCAGCATCACCAGCCGCGGCCAGGCGGGGATGGCGTCGACGCCGTACATGATCGCGGGGTAGGCCTCGAAGGCCCGGATCACATTGCCAAAAGGCGTCGGCAGCACATGGTCAGCCGGCGGGAACAGGCGGGCGCGATCTCTCATCAGCCGGTTGCGTTCCAGCGCATCCTCAGGCGACCAGCGCTGCTCGGCCTGATATTTTTCGTCCAGAACCTTAATCCGCTCGTCCATCGCCTGGAGGCGTTGACGCTCCCAGGCCAACAGGACCTGCAGCGGATTGTAAGCGCCGTACCCTTCCAGGAAGCGCAGGATTTCGCGATTGACCGTGAGGAGCAGGATCGCGCCTAAAAGCGCCAGAAGACTCACAACCGTGGCGCCCAGGAGCAGATCGCCCTCCAGCCAACGGCGCACGTCGGCCAAAAAGCCGAACAGGTCCAGCAGTCCCAGGCTGGCGCCAACCCACACGATCACGGGCAGCAAATAACCGACCGCAAAATCACGATCAAAGAGCTTCGGCAGCTCTGTAAACATAGTGGCCCGGGCCTCACCGGTCGCTGGTCGAGGGCGGCGGCGGGGGCGGCGGCGCCGGTGTGATCGGGTCCCCGGGCAGGTCCATCATCCGCGCCTCCGCCGTCAGGACCCGGGCCGCGGTAGAAGCCGCGTTCTCCAGGGCGCCGCGCACGACCTTGGCCGGGTCGATGATGCCGGCCTGGAGCATGTCCACGTACTCGCCGGTGAGCACGTTGTAGCCAATGTTCTTGTTCTTCTGCTCCCTGGCCGCGCGGCGGACGCCGTCGATGATGACCGAGCCGTCCTGGCCGGCGTTCTGGGCCAGCGTGCGGATGGGCGCTTCCAGAGCCTTGCGGACGATGTGGATGCCCACCTG
>DAOUAB010000183.1:0-34863 GCA_034434015.1 Anaerolineales bacterium | reverse complement strand
GCCAGACCCGGCCTGACCGTGACCGAGATGATGCCGGCTATCCTGGACGGCCGCGTCCACGCCCTGTATGTGATGGGCGAGAACCCGATGCTCTCCGACCCGAACCTGGAGCACGTCGAGGCGGCGCTCAAGGCCCTGGATTTCCTGGTGGTGCAGGACATCTTCTTGAGCGAGACCGCGCAACGGGCGCACGTCGTCCTGCCCGCCGCCGCCTGGCTGGAGAAGGACGGCACCAAGACCAACACCGAGCGCCGCGTCCAGCTCATCCACCCGGTGCTTTCAGCGCCCGGTGAAGCGAAGCCGGACTGGTGGATTGTGCAGGAGATCGCCCGGCGGGTGGAAGCGCGGCTGGCCGAAGGACGAAAGGCCCGAGACGAAAGCCCTTCGGCCTCCGCCCGTCGCCCGTGGTCCTTCACCAGCACCGCCCAGATCGCCGACGAGCTGGCCGACGTGACCCCCAGCTACCGCGGCATCCGCCACCACCGGCTGACCGAAGCCGGCCTGTTCTGGCCGTGCCCGGCGGAGGACCATCCCGGCACGCCGATCCTGCACCGGGAGAAGTTCACACGCGGCCTGGGCCGGTTCAGCGCCGTGCAGGCCCAGGGCCCGGTGGAGCCGCCGGACGCCGAGTATCCGTTCATCCTCAGCACCGGGCGCGTGCTCTATCAGTACCATACCGGCACGATGACGCGCCGCAGCGGGCCGCTGGCCTGGCGCACGCCGCACGGCTGGGCGGAGCTCAACCGGAAGGATGCGGAACGGATCGGCGTTGCGGACGGCGGCGAGGTCATCATCCGCAGCCGGCGCGGCGCGGTGCGCACCGAGGCGCGCCTGGGCGAGCGCGTGCCGCCGGGCGTGGTTTTCCTCGCCTTCCACTGGAGCGAGGCCCCCGCCAACCGTCTCACGCAGGACGCGGCCCTGGACCCGGTCGCCAAAATCCCGGAGTTCAAGGTCAGCGCCGTGCAGGTGGAGGCCGTGAACGGCAAAGGCTGAAAGCGCGGCTCGGATAGAGTGGATTCCGGTTGCCCTTGGGCGGTTTGGCCCCCGACGACTTCGCGCCGCGTCTCCTGAGCAGAGGCCAAAGTCAAAGGGCGCGCCGTGCTGCGCTTGGAGCGCGCGGCTCATTTCACCTTAGGACCGGTTATAAGCCCGAGATGCGAGTTAACCGTGCAGCTTCCGCCCGGCGCAGGATCCTGCTCGGCCTGGGCGGGTTGCCCCTGTTATGCCTGGGGCTGGCCGGCGCCTCGGCCGTGAGCAACCTGTTCTTGCCGACGCGTTCCACGCTGGTGGATCGGCTGAGCGAACTGGAGAAAGCCCGGGTCGCCGAGGCCCGTCATCTACTGCAGCCTCTAGGCGATAGCGTCTGGCCGGGCTGGGGGGAGCAGGCCATTCCCATGATCGTCTACAACGAGCAATACGCGTTCCTGGTCGGCTATGCGGACCCGCCCGCGGGCTGGCTGAAAGTGCCGGCCGACGAGCGGCGCGGCGGACCGTGGGAGCCGGTGCCGGGTGATCGATTCCAAGGACAGGTCTACTACCGTCAGCTCCTGCCGGACCCGGCTGTCACGCCGGAAGCCTTCACCGTTCTCGTCGGGGGACGTTGGGTGGCCTCGCTGCCTACGAAAGAGTTCATGGAGATCGGCTTCTACGCCGGCTTCCGGGAGGAGATGCCCGCTCCCCTGCGCGCCTTCGTCCCCTACCGGCTCATCTGGGGTTTCCTGGGCGGCGAGACCGACGCCTACCTGGCCGGCCTGGCCCACGAGGCCTTCCACGCTTTTCAAGGCCGTGTCGCTGAAGACCGGCTGAGGGCGGCCGAATGGGCGAACGGTCCCGGCCGCGACTATCCCTGGGACGATCCTGACCTGGCCCGGGCCTGGCAGGAGGAATTGGACTGGCTGGTGCGCGCCGCTCAATCGGACTCCGACGCCGAGGCCCTTGAACTCGCCAGCCGTTTCCTCGACCGTCGGGAGGCGCGCCGCGCCGATGCCGCGTTGTCGGCCGCGCTGATTGACTACGAGCGGCAGCGTGAGTGGCTGGAGGGCCTGGCCAAGTACGCCGAGCTGGCCCTGACGCGGGCGGCCGGCGCGACCGAGGGCTACGCGCCGTTGGCTGAGTTGGCGGCTGATCCGGCCTTCAAGCATTACCGGACGCGCGACCGTTTTTTTTCACAGCAACTCGACGAGGCCCGCCGGCTGGCCGGTCGGGAGGGCGAGACCCGCTTCTACTACGCCGGTTTCGCCCAGGCCCTTCTGCTCGACCGGCTCAGACCCGGGTGGAAGGAGCAGGTTTTCTCCACAGGGAGCATGATCGAGGATTTGCTGCGTGAGGCTGTTCGATCATCGGGCCAGTGAGGCGCGGCGACGGGGTTAACGCGGGAGAGCGGCTCTGCCAGCCGCTCTTTTTGTTTGCCCGGCACAACTTCCGGCGGTATTCTTGGTCTGGAGGGGGCCTCGAATTCGGAGTAAACTAAGCGCATCTCTCGACAAAAGAGGCCAAATTGTGGTCCTGACCGAGGCACTCGATCTGACACCCTTGCGGCCCATCCTGGAGCGCCACGCGCCCGAGGGCCGCTCCGGCCTGCTCCCCGCTTTGCAGGCGGCCCAGGCGCTGTACGGGCACCTCTCGGAGCCGGTGGCGGCGGCGGTGGGCCGCGCGCTGGGCGTGCCGCTGGCCGACGTCCACGGCGTGATCGATTTCTACGCCCTGTTTTACCGCGAGCCGGTGGGCCGGACGGTGGTGCGCGTCTGCACCGACCCGGCCTGCTGGATGCGCGGCGCGGACGCGGTGCTGGACGCCGCCTGCCGCCGGGCGGGCGTGGAGGTCGGCGGGACCTCGGCCGACGGCGCTTACACCATCGAGCGCTCGCCGTGCCTGGGGCTGTGCAACGTCGGCCCGTCAGTCAACGTCACCTTCAACGAGCCGCGGCCGGCCCGCTCGGCCTCCTACGCGCACGTCGAGCCGGACCGCATCGACGAGGTCTTCGCGGGCCGTGGGCGCGCGCCGGACGACTACGTCGGCGGCGACCTGTGCATCGTCACCGCGCTGTGCGGGCGCGGCCGGCGGATGACGCTCACCGAGTATCACGCCGTGGGCGGGATGCAGGCGCTGCGCCGCATCCTGGGGAGCCGCATGGCGCCGCTGGATGTGGTGGACCTGGTGAACCGGGCGACGCTGCTGGGCCGCGGCGGCGCCGCCTTCCCGACCGCCGTCAAGTGGGAGGGGGCGGCGCGCGCCCCGGGCCGTCCCAAGTACTTCGTCATCAACGCCGACGAGTCCGAACCGGGCACCTTCAAGGACCGCGTGCTGATGGAGGGCGACCCGTGCCGCATCCTGGAGGGCGCGATCCTGGGGGCGTACGCCATCGGCGCGAACAAGGCTTATTTCTACATCCGCGGCGAGTATCCCACCGCCATCGAGCGCGTCCAGGCCGCCCTCGACGAATGCCGGGCGGCCGGCTACCTGGGCCGGGACATCCTCGGCTCGGGGTTCGACCTGGAGATCGAGGTGCGCGCCGGGGCCGGCGCCTACATCTGCGGCGAAGAGACGGCGCTGTTTGAGTCGATCGAGGGCAAGCGCGGTTTCCCGCGCGTCAAGCCGCCCTTCCCGGCCACGCACGGCCTGTTCGGGCGGCCGACGGCCATCAACAACGTCGAGACGCTGGCCAAGATCCCGTACATCGTCAACCACGGCTGGGAGGCGTTCCGGGGCTTCGGCACCGAGCGCTCCACCGGCCCCAAGCTCTTCTGCGTCTCCGGCGACGTGGCGCGCCCGGGCCTGTACGAGGTGCCCTTCGGCGTGACCATCCGGCACATGGTGGACGACCTGGCCGGCGGCGTGATCGGCGGGAACCTGCGCGCCATCCTGTTCGGCGGCGCGGCCGGCGCGTTCGCCGCCGAGCAGCATCTGGACGTGAAGCTGTCGTTCGAGGACCTGCGCGCGGCCGGGCTGCCGCTCGGCTCGGGCGTGGTGATGGTCTTCAACGACACGCGCGACATGCGCGAGGTCTGCCGCCGGCTGGGGCGCTTCTTCGCCCACGAGAGCTGCGGCAAATGTTATCCGTGCCAGCTTGGCACGCAACGCCAGCACGAGATCCTGGAGCGCTTCGCCGCCGGCCGGCCGCTGCCCGGCGACCGCGAGCGCCTGCAGGATGTCGGCTGGACGATGACCGACGCCTCGCTGTGCGGCCTGGGGCAGACGGCGGCGAGCGCGGTCCTGAGCGCGATGCGACTATGGCCGGAACTATGGTCAACCCAGTAGCCTTTATCGTCGAAGACGACCTGGACATCGCCAACTTCCTGGCCGAGGCGCTGCGCGGCGCGGGCTTCGACGTGGAAATCTCAGCCGACGGCCGGCGGGCGCTGACGCGGCTGACCGAGATCGCCCCGGACGTCATCGTGCTGGACCTCAACCTGCCGCACGTCTCGGGCGAGGAGATCCTGCGCTACATCCGGGCCGATGAGCGGCTGCGCCGCATCCGCGTCATCCTGACCACGGGCGAGGCCCAGCAGGCCGAGATAGTCAAAGACGCGGTGGACCTGGTGCTCCTCAAGCCCATTGACTTCACCCAGTTGCGCGACCTGTCGCTGCGCATCCGGTCGCTCGTCCTGCGCGACAACGTCCCGCCCGCCGCCGATCTGTAATCGGCCGGCTGCGATCTGTCATCGGTCATCTGCCTTCTGTCCTCCACCATGTCCACCCTCACCCTCACCATTGACGGCCAGCCCGTCAGCGTGCCGGCCGGGACGACCCTGCTCAAGGCCGCGCAGCAGATCGGCATCGAGATCCCGACCCTGTGTTACCACGACCACTGCACGGCCAACGGCCTGTGCCGGCTGTGCGTGGTGGAGGTGGAGGGCGCGCGGCTGCTGCAGCCGGCCTGCATCGCGGCCGCCGGCGACGGGATGCAGGTGCGCACGCGCAGCGAGCGCGTGGCTCGCAGCCGGCGCACGATCATGGAGATGCTCAACTCGGCCGTAGACCTGACCGAGGCGCCCGAGATCCAGGCGCAGATGCGCGCCTGCGGCGCGGACCCGGCGCGCTTCCCGGAGGCCGAGCGGCGCGAGCAGCCCGTGATCGACGACAATCCGATGTACGTGCGCGACTACGCCAAGTGCATCCTGTGCTGGCGCTGCGTGCAGGTGTGCGCCGACGACGCGCAGTACACGTTCGCGCTCAGCTTCGATGGGCGCGGCTACGCGACCCGGATCGGCACGTTCTTCGACAAGCCGATGCCGGAGACGACCTGCGTTTTCTGCGGGCAGTGCGTGGGCGTCTGCCCCACCGGCGCCCTCAAGCCCAAGCGCGAATGGCTGCTGGAAGAGGGCAAGTCGCCGGACGAGATCATGGCGCTGACGCGCTCGGAGCGGCGGAAGAAGCGCTGACCGATGATCACGTCCATCGTCTTCGGCCTGCTCTCGGCCGCCACCTGGGGCGCGGGCGACTTCTGCGGCGGGCTCGCCAGCCGGCGGGCCAGCACCTATGGCGTCGTCATCGGTTCACAGGCGGTCGGCGCGGCCCTGCTGATCGGTCTGGCGCTGGCCCTGCGTGAGACGTGGCCGCCCTGGGGCGACCTGGCGTGGGGCGCGGCGGCGGGCGCCGTCGGCTCCGTCGGCCTGCTGGCGCTCTACCGCGGGCTGGCGGACGGGCGCATGGGCCTGGTCGCGCCGCTGTCAGCCGTGCTGGCCGCCGCCCTGCCCGTCGTGGTCGGCGCGTTCACCCAGGGCTGGCCGGACGCGTTCCAGTCCTTCGGCTTCGGCTTTGCGCTGGCCGGCGTCTGGCTGCTCTCGCAGCCGGAGGGTCCGGTGAGCTTTCGTTTCCACGGCCTGGGTCTGCCCGTGGTCGCCGGGCTGGGGTTTGGCCTGTTCTTCGTGCTGATGGACCGCGCCAACGACCGCGCCGTGTTCTGGCCGATTGTGGCGGCGCGCGCGGCCTCGCTGGCCCTGTTGAGCGGCCTGGCCCTGATCCAGCGCCAACCGGCGGCGCCGGGGCGCGGACTGTGGCCGCTCCTGGCGCTGGCGGGGATGCTGGACGCGGGCGGCAACGCCTTCTTCACGTTGGCGGCGCAGACCGGCCGCCTGGACGTGGCCTCGGTGCTTGCGTCGCTGTATCCGGCTTCGACGGTGGCCCTGGCCGGGCTGGTGCTCAGGGAACGGCTCAACCTCAGGCAGTGGCTGGGCGTGGGCGCGACGCTGCTGGCGATTGCGTTGATTGCGGCGTGAACAACGCATGACCCCCGCTCATCCCCAGCGCTTCTCTCCCCGGTGGAGGTTTCTTTTTCCTGCCTTTTCCCCGGATCGGGGAAAAGGGTGAGGGATAAAGTCGAAGGAGGCGGCTGTGATCAACCCCGACCGCGTTACCCGCACCACCTGCCCCTATTGCGGCGTCGGCTGCACGCTGGACCTGCACCTCAAGGAGGACTTCATCTACCGGGTGACGTCGCCGTTCGACTCGGTCGTCAACCACGGCAACCTGTGCGTCAAGGGCCGCTTCGGGTACGACTTCATCTACAGCCCCAAACGCGTCACCACGCCGCTGCTGCGCAAAACGCAGCAGACGGCGGGCCGCCGCACCCAGGCCTTTGACCTGAACGAGTGGCGCGCGGTCTCCTGGGACGAGGCCCTGGACTACACCGCCGACCGGCTGGTGGAGATCTACCGGCGCGACGGCCCGGACGCCATGGCCGTCTACTGCTGCGCCAAGGCCACCAACGAGGACAACTACCTGCTGCAGAAGATGTACCGGGCGCTGTTCCGGACCAACAACGTCGACCACTGCACGCGCCTGTGCCACGCCGGCTCGGTCGTCGCCCTGCTCAAGGCGCTCGGCACCTCGGCCATGAGCAACACCGCCGCCGAGGTGATCCAGAGCGACGTCTTCATTGTCACCGGCTCGGACACCACCGAGAACCACCCCATCATCGCGCTTCAGATGAAGGCCGCCGTCGAGCGGCACGGCGCCCGACTCATCGTCATCGACCCGCGCCGCATCGAGCTGTGCGACTTCGCCGCGCTCTGGCTGCCGCTCAAGCCGGGCACGAACGTGGCGGTCTTCAGCGCCATGGCGCACGTGATCGTCAAGGAAGGGCTGGTCAACCGGGCTTTCGTGGAGGCCCGGACCGAGGGCTACGCCGAGTTCGTCCAGTCGCTGGAGACCTTCACGCCGGAGTACGCCGAGGCCATCTCAGGCGTGGACCGGAACCTGATCGTCGCGGCGGCGCGGATGTACGCCGCCGCGAAGAACGGCGCCATCTACTGGGGGATGGGCATCTCGCAGTTGTCCACCGGCACGGCCAGCGCGCTCGGCCTGATCCACCTGGCCTTGCTCACCGGCCACATCGGCCGCGAGGGCACGGGCCTCAATCCGCTCCGCGGCCAGAACAACGTCCAGGGCGCGTCGGACGCCGGCGCCATGCCCTTCCACTATCCGGGCTACATGGAAGTGGACAAAGAGGAGAACGCCCGGAAATGGGAGCAGGCCTGGAACGTGGAGCCGGGCGGGCTGAGCCGCAAACGCGGCCTGACGACGACCGAGATCCTGGCGAATGCCAGACCGGGCGGCGTGCGCGCGCTGTACATCATGGGCGAGAACCCGATGATGACCGAGCCCAACCTGAACGCCACGCGCCGCCACATGGAGCAGCTCGAGTTCATCGTCGCCCAGGACGTCTTCATCAACGAGTCGGGCGCGTTCGCCGACGTCTTCCTGCCGGCCGCCTCCTGGGCCGAGAAGGACGGCACCTTCACCAACACCGATCGGCGCGTCCAGCGGGTGCGCGCCGCGCTGGCCCCGCGGGGAAACTCGCGGGCGGACTGGCAGATCATCTGCGACCTGGCGGACCGGATCGAGCGGCGCCTGGGCCGACCGAACACGGCGCGCTGGACGTACCAGGACCCGGAAGCGGTCTTCCGCGAAATGGCCGACGTGGCCGTCATGCTCAAGGGCGTCACCTATGCGCGCATCGACCGGGTCGGCCTGCAGTACCCGGTGCCCGACGAAAACCACCCCGGCACGCCGTTCCTGTTCAGCGAGAGCTTCCCGTCCGGGCGCGGGCGCTTCTTCCCCCTGGAGCATGTGCCCACGGCGGAGGAACCGGACGACGAGTACCCCTTCATCCTGACCACCGGCCGCCTGCTGGAACACTGGCACGGCGGCTCCATGACGCGCAACTCGCAACTGGACGCGCTATTCCCGGAGGCGCTGGTGGAACTGCACGAGCTGGACGCCGCGCGCTGCGGCGTGAAGACCGGCGACGTGGTGCGCGTCTCGTCTCGTCGCGGCTCGGTGGTGCTGCGCGTCAAGGTCTCGCCCAAGACCAGCCCGGGCGTGGTCTTCATCCCCATGCACTTCGCCGAGGCCGCCGCCAACCTGCTCACCATCGACGCCCTCGACCCGCACGCCAAGATCCCGGAGTTCAAGGCCTGCGCCGTCAACATCCTGATCGCGCACGAAGACGAACTCCCCAACCCGGAGGCCGTCGCCGCGCGCGGGCGGTATTGAGTATGTCCAACCCGCCTGCGCCCTTCGCGCGCGAAGACGAACTCCCCTACCCGGAGGCCGTCGCCGCGCGCGGGCGGCATTGAGCATGTCCAACCCGCCTGCGCCCTTCGCGCGCGAAGACGAACTCCCCTACCCGGAGGCCGTCGCCGCGCGGGAAAGATGCTGAGTATTTGGCTGCGGATGACGCGGATTTGCAACCAATCCCAAAAAGCCGAGGCGCCTTCGTGGGCCTTCGCGCCCTTCGTGGACAACGAACTTGAATCTTCAACTCGCCCTCACCCGCCTGACCGCCAACGCCGAAGCCATCGCCGCCTTCGCCCGCTCCGCCTCGGAGACCCAGGCCCGCTGGAGGCCGGCGCCCGAGGCCTGGTCCATCCTGGAGGTCATCGGCCACCTCTACGACGAGGAGCGCGAGGACTTCCGCCAACGCGTGGACTGTCTCCTGCACCGCCCGGAGGCGGATTGGCCCCCCATCGACCCGCAGGGCTGGGTGACGGCGCGCGGCTATAACCAGCGCGACCCCCGCGCGGCCCTGGAGGCCTTCCTGGCCGAACGGCAGCAGTCGCTGGGCTGGCTGTCCAGCCTGTCCCATCCCAACTGGGCCTCGGCCAAAGCGCACCCGGCCGGCGGCCGCGTGACCGCCGGCGATATGCTGGCCGCCTGGGTGGCGCACGACCACCTGCACCTGCGCCAGTTGAACGAGCTGCACTGGCAGTATCTGGCCACGCAGGCGCCGCCGTTCTCGCTCGAGTACGCCGGCGGTTGGTGAGCGGTGCGGCCGGCGCTCTCGCTCGAGCAGTTGAACGCCCGCGGCCGGGGGCGTCTGCCCGGCTGGTTCGGGATGGAGTTCACGGCGCTTGAGCCGGGCCGGCTCGCCAGCCGCCTGGCCCTGCGCCCGGAAATGCTGGCCCCCAACGGCTACCTGCACGCCGCGACCGTCGTCGCCCTGGCCGACACCACCTGCGGCTATGGGACGGTCGCGCACCTGCCGGCGGGCGCCCGGAACTTCACCACCATCGAGCTGAAGAGCAATTTCCTGGGCACGGCCCGCGACGGCGTCATCACCTGCGCGGCGGCGCTGGTTCACGGCGGGCGCACCACTCAGGTGTGGGACGCCGAGGTGCGGCTGGAGTCGACGGGCAAGACCATCGCCCTGTTCCGCTGCACGCAGCTCATCCTGTACTCCTGAGCCTCATGCTGATTCAGATTTACGCTTTCACCAAAATCGACGAGGCCGTGGCCGCCGCCGAGATGGGCGTGGACCAGATCGGGTTCGTGGCCGGCGACTACGGCCTGGTGCACGGCGAACTGTCGTTCGCCGCGGCCCGCCGGCTGGCCGAAGCGCTGCCGCCCGGCGCGACGCGCGTGGCCCTGACCATGGCGACCGACGTGGATGAGATCGTGCGCATGGCCGAGGCCGTCGGGCCGGATATCGTCCACATCTCCACGGACCTGGAGGCCGTGGGCGTGGACGCCATGGCCGAACTGCGCCGGCGCCTGCCCGACGGGATGAAACTCATGAAAGCCCTGCCGGTCGGCGGCGAGGAGAGCCTGGAGGCCGCGCGGCGCTTCGCGCCCGTCTGCGACGTGTTGCTGCTGGACAGCAAGGGCCGCGGCCTGCCCGGCATCGGCGCCAGCGGGCTGACGCACGATTGGTCCATCAGCCGGCGCATCGTGGCGGCCGTGAACCTCCCCGTGATCCTGGCCGGCGGCCTCTCGGCCGGCAACGTGGCCGACGCCATCCGGGCCGTGCGCCCGGCCGGCGTGGACTCCAATACGGCCACCAACGTGCCCGGCGATCCCGTGGCCAAGGACCTGGGGCGCATTCGCGCTTTCGTGGCCGCGGTGCGCGGCGCGGCCCCATGACGGCCGGCCCCGTCGTCGTCCTGGGCGACCTGAACATCGACGCCCTGCTCGCGGTCCCGGCTTACCCGGCGCCGGGCGGCGATGCGCTCGCGACCGCGTCGCATCTCGGCGCCGGCGGCTCGGCCGCCAACGCCGCCATCGTCCTGGCGAAACTCGGCCAGCCCAGCCGCCTGCTGGCCCGCCTCGGCGCCGATGCCTGGGCGGACGCCGCGCTGCGCGCGCTGGAGCTGGCCGGCGTGGACACGCAGACCATCCAGCGCGATGAGGCCGCCCCCACCGGCCTGTTTTTCATCCCGGTGACGCCGGACGGCGAGCGCACCATGTTCGGCCTGCGCGGCGCGAACGTCCGCCTGGACCCGGGCGCCGTCGCGCCGGCGCTGGCCGGAGCGCGCTGGCTGCACGTCTCCGGTTACGCGCTGCTGGAGGCCCCCCAGCGCGACGCCGCGCTGCGCGCCCTGGCATGGGCGCAGGCGCAGGGCGTGCCGGCCTCGCTGGACGTGGGCCGTTTCCCGGCCCTCCAGCAGCCGGACCTCGTGCGCCGGCTGCTGCCCGGGCTGGCGGTGTGCGTGCTGGACGGGAAGGCGGCCCGGGCTGTGGTCGGCGAGGTCGCGGACCCGGCCCAGGCGGCCGAAGCCCTCGCGGCGGCCGGCGTCGGCCTGGCCGCCCTCACGCTGGGCGCGCAGGGCGCGGTTCTGCGGTCGCGTTCCCACACGGTGCGGCAGCCGCCCTTTCCGGTGGACGTCGTCGACACCACCGGCGCCGGCGACGCGTTCAGCGCCGGCCTGATCTTCGCGCAACTGCGCGGGCTCAGCCTGCCGGCGGCCGCCGCGCTGGCGGCGGCGCTCGGGGCGCTGGCCGTGCAGACCTGGGGCGCGGGGCCGGCGCTGCCCGGCCGGGCCGAGGCCGCCGCCTTCCTGCGCGCCCGGCGCACCTCGCCCAACGCCGCGCTCGACGAAACCCTCGCCGCCCTGTAAGCGCGGCTTTCAGCCGCGCCAGCATCCAGCCGCGACCGGCGAAGCGCAGCCCAGGCCGGCCCACCCGCGCTATAATGTCAGCCTCGTCGCCGCCTCACAATCCCATAAGTGAACGCCGCCATGCCGCTCGAGGTTGTGTCCCGTCCACCCGTTGGCAGTCCGCGTCCGACCCCCTTGCTCTTCGTCCACGGCGCCTGGCACGCCGCCTGGTGTTGGGAGAACTTCCTCGGATACTTTGCCGAACGCGGTTACGCCGCGCATGCCCTGAGCCTGCCCGGCCACGGCGGCAGCCCCGGGCGTGAGCGCCTGCGCTGGACGCGCATCGCCGAGTACGCGGCGGCGGTGATCGAGGTGGCCCAGGGACTGCCGACGCCGCCGGTCCTCATCGGCCACTCGATGGGCGGGTTGACCGTCCAGAAAGCGCTGGAGACCTGCGCCGCGCCGGCCGGCGTCCTGCTGGCCTCCGTCCCGCCGGGCGGCGTCCTCGCGGGGACGTTGCGGTTATCGCAGCGCCACCCGCTCGTTCTGCTGCGCGTCAATCTCACCTTCAGCCTGGCGCCGGTCGTGGGCACGCCGGCGCTGGCGCGCGAGGTGTTGTTCTCGCCGGGGACCCCGGAGGCCGTCGTCCGGGCCTGCCACGCGCGCCTGCAGGACGAGTCCTATCTCGCCTTCCTGGATATGCTGGCGCTCGACCTGCCGCGCCCGGACCGCGTCCGCGCCCCGCTGCTGGTGTTGGGCGGCGCGCAGGACGGCCTCTTCCCGCCGGCCGAGGTGGAAGCCACGGCCCGCGCCTGCGGCGTCCAAGCGACCGTCTTCCCGGACATGGGCCACGACCTGATGCTCGAGCCGGGCTGGCCGCAGGTGGCCGCGCACATCGCGGCCTGGCTGGAGGCGCGCGGGCTGTAACCAGGAGACTCAATGAAATTCAAGACCATCATCGAACCCTTCCGCATCAAGACCGTCGAGCCGATCCGGCAAACGACACGCGAACAGCGCGAAGCCGCGCTCCGCAACGCGCGCTACAACCTGTTCCTGCTCAAGGCCGAAGACGTGCTGATCGACCTGCTGACCGACTCCGGCACCGGCGCCATGTCGTCCAACCAGTGGGCGGGCATGATGCGCGGCGACGAGTCCTACGCCGGCGCGCGCTCGTTCTACACCTTCGAGGCCGTGGTGCGCGACATCACCGGCTTCAAGCACGTCATCCCCACCCACCAGGGCCGCGCCGCCGAGCGCATCCTGTTCCGGGCCGCCCTCCAGCCCGGCGACATCGTCCCCAACAACACCCACTTCGACACCACCCGCGCCAACATCGAGTACCGCAACGCCGTCGCCCTCGACCTGCCGATCCCCGAGGGCCGTCAGCCGCAGACCCTTCACCCGTTCAAGGGCAACATCGACCTGGCCGCCCTGGAGCGGACGCTGGCTGAGAACCCCGGCAAGGTGCCGCTGGCCATGATCACGGTCACCAACAACTCCGGCGGCGGCCAGCCGGTGAGCCTGGAGAACATCCGCGCCGCGAGCGACATCTGCCATCGCCGCGGCGTGCCGTTCTTCCTGGACGCCTGCCGCTTCGCCGAGAACGCCTGGTTCATCAAGACGCGCGAGCCGGGCCACGCCGACAGGACGCCGACCGAGATCGCGCGCGAGATGTTCCGCTACGCCGACGGCTGCACGATGAGCGCCAAGAAGGACGGGATGGCCAACATCGGCGGGTTCCTGGCGCTCAACGACGACGACCTGGCCCAGCGCTGCAAGAACAACCTGATCCTCACCGAGGGCTTCGTCACCTACGGCGGCCTGGCCGGGTACGACCTGGAGGCCATCGCCGTCGGCCTGCGCGAGGCCCTGGACGAGGACTACCTGCGCTACCGCATCCGGTCCGTGGAATACCTGGCCGAGAAGCTGGCCGCCGCCGGCATCCCCATGGTCCGGCCGTCCGGCGGGCACGCGCTCTACCTGGACGCCAGGACCTGGCTGGCGCACATCCCGCCGGAGGAATACCCGGCCTGGGCGCTCTCGCTGGTGCTCTATCTGGAGGGCGGCATCCGCTCGGTGGAGATCGGCTCGGTGATGTTCGGACGCCAGCCGGATGGCAGCGAGAGGGCGGCGGCGATGGAGTTGGTGCGGCTGGCCTTCCCGCGCCGCGTCTACACCCAGAGCCACGTGGACTATCTGGCCGAGGTCCTGCTCTACGTGAACGGCTTCAAGGACCGCATCCGCGGCGTGCGCATGACGGCCGCGCCGCCCACCCTGCGCCACTTCACGGCCGAGTTCGAGCCGGCGCATGGGACGTTGATTGCGCCCTGACCGGCCGCTGATGGCGGACGACCGACGGCGGCCCTGGAGCCGGCCGCGCCTCAGCCTTTAGCCGGATGCGCCGACTGCTCAGACTCTCTACGCTGGCGGTATGATTCCGGTCATGCCCTGGCGTTCCGTCGTCGTCGGCGTCGTGGCGATGGCGCTGACCGCGCTTGTGTGGAACAGCGGCCGGACGGCCGCCGCGCCTCCCTCCAACAGCGCCCCGGCCGCAGCCGCTGCTCCGGCCGCCCTCCGGCCGCGGGCCGCCCTGCGCCTGGTGGACCGGCCCGATGTGCCCGCCGGCGTGCCGGGCACGGTGGACGCGCCCCGGCCGCTGGCGGTCCTCACTTATCAGACCGTCGTGCTGGCCGCGCCCTTCCTGCCCGCGCCCGAGGTGAGCGCGGCCTCGCTGGCGATGGGCGACGGCTACTTCTCGCAACGCTCCCGGCCCGACCTGCCCAACGCCTGCGGGCCGGCCTCGCTGTTGATGGCGCTGCGCTACTTCGGCGTCCCGGCCTCGTTTGACGACGTCGTCCAGCGCTCCCGGCTCTACGCGCCGGAGGCCGGCGGCTACGATCCGGCCTGCGCGCGCAACGCCGTCTGCCTGTCGCCGGCCGTCCTGGAAACCGTGGCGCGCGACGGCTTCGGCCTGCACGTCGAGGCGCGCGCGGGCTGGACGCTGGAAGCCGCGCAGCAGGCGCTGGCCCAGGGCCGCCCCATCATCGCCGATATCCTGTGGCGCCCGAGCGCCGGGCGGCTGGGCCATTTCGTCGTGATCTACGGGATTGACCTCGGACAGCGGCTGGTCTACTATCACGACCCGTACTACGGCCCCGGGCAGGCCGCCGATTGGGAGTCGTTCGCGGCTCTGTGGGAGGGGCCGGTGGACGTCGGCGACCCGCTGGCACCGGACGGGCACCACGCCTGGGGCCTGGCCGTCTCACTTCCATAATCTCCAATCGTCCCCGGCCGCTCATCAGGACCTGAATTCGAAAACGACCCTTCTCGGCGTCTGGCCGGAGCTGAACCTCGCCGGCTGGCCGAGGGCTATTTCGTACTTTCGGAGGATGCCGCCGCCGCCCGCCCGGCCTATGCTCAGGCTGGGTAGTAAGGAGACGCGGCGATGTCGTCGAAATCGTTCACCTTTCGTCTGGGCCTGGCGCTGCTGGCGGCGCTGTTCAGCCTGACCGGCCTCACGCCTGCGCTGGAGGCGCACGCGCAGAGCCTGATCGTGGGCTACGTGAACACGGCCTGGCTCAACGTGCGCGCCGGGCCGGGCACCACCCACCCGGTCGTGGCGCAGCTTGGCCGCGACCGGGATGTGGCGCTGCTCGGGCGCAACTTTGACGGCACCTGGCTCAAGGCCCGCCTCCCCAATCGCGGCGAGGGCTGGGTGAGCGCGCGCTACATCGTGACCTCAGCCGCCATCGCCGATCTGCCCGTGGCCGACGACTCCGGCGCGCGGCCCAAGGCCTACACCACGGCCAGCGTCCGCCTGCGCGAAGGTCCGGGCCAGTCTTACCCGTCGCAGTCCGCCCTCCTCCGCCACGGCGATCTGACTCTGCTGGGCCGCAACCTGAACGCGCTCTGGGTTAACGTGCGCCTGCCGGACGAGCGTGAGGGCTGGGTGGAGGCCCGCTATCTGGTCGCCAGCGTCGCCATCGCCGACCTGCCGCTGAGCGAGCGCGTCTACACCGACCCGTCCGCGCCGCCGGAGATCCGCTTCTGGCGCGGCGAGTACTTCGCCAACGGCGCCCTGTCCGGCAGTCCGGCGATGGTGCGCGACGACCCGGCCATCGACTTTAACTGGCGCGGCAACGCGCCCGCCGCGAGCCTGCCGGCCGATGGTTTCTCGGCCCGCTGGACGCGGACCCTGCCGTTCGAAACCGGGCGTTACCGCTTCCGGGCCAGCGTGGACGACGGCCTGCGCGTGTATGTGGACGGCAACCTGCTGATCAACGACTGGCGCGAGGGCGGCGCGCGCGACCTGGCCGGCGAGATCTACCTCGTGGCCGGACTGCACAGCCTGCAGGTGGATTATTACGAGGGCAGCGGCGAGGCCGTCGCCCGGCTGAGCTGGGAGAAGATCGACGTCTACCCGGACTGGCACGGCGAATATTGGAACAACCCGAGCCTGACCGGCGCGCCCATGGTCAGCCGCAACGACGCGTCGCTCGACTTCGCCTGGGGCCAGGGCGCGCCGGACGGGCGGCTGCCCGCCGATGGATTCTCGGCCCGCTGGACGCGCACCCTCGCGCTGGAAGCCGGCCTTTACCGCTTCCGGCTGCTGGTGGACGACGGCGCGCGCCTGTGGGTGGACGGGCGATTGCTCATCGACCAGTGGGTGGGCGGCGGCGCGCGCGAGTTCACGGTCGAGGTGACGCTGGCCGGCGGCAACCACCCGATCCGGGCCGAGTATTACGAGGCGACGCTGGACGCGCGCTTCCGGCTGACATGGGAGCGGCTCACGCCGTCGGGTTTCCCGGACTGGAAGGGCGAGTACTTCGCCGGCCCGAACCTGAGCGGCAGCCCGGCCGTCACCCGCAACGACGCCCAGATTGACTTCAACTGGGGCGTGAGCGGCCCGGCCAACGGCGTGCCGGCCGACCTGTTCTCGGTCCGCTGGACGCGCACGGCCGTCTTCAGCCAGGGCGTCCACAAGTTCTACGCCGACGCCGACGACGGCGTGCGCGTGACCGTGGACGGGCAGTTGGTGATCAACCGCTGGAGCGAGAGCAGCGGCGGCCTGCTCATGGCCGAGGTAGCGCTGGCCGCCGGGGTCCACACCGTGGTGGTGGAATACTTCGAGGCGTACCACGGCGCGCACATCCGCGCCGGGTGGACGGGGCCGTAGCACGCGGCCGGGGAAACGCCCCCGTCCTGTGATTTATCGATCGCCGTGCCTGACGTCGGGGCGCACAGCCGTGCTACCACGGCGCGCCGGGTGGACGGGGCCGTAGCACGCGGCCGGGGAAACGCCCCGGCCCCGTGATTTATCTATCGCCGTGCCTGATGTAGGGGCGCACAGCCGTGCGCCCCTACAGTTTGCATCGACGAGGGAAACTCTATTTGGACCGGCCGCCCCGGCTTCATTGCCCCTCGACAGATTGACTCGCGGCGCCGGGTAGAGGCCGGGCGGCGCGGGCCGGGCCCACTCAAGGACGAGGCCCGCGCCTCTTCGATATTCGCCCGGCCGCTCAACGGGTGAGCGGCGCGGCCAGGGCCTGGGCTGATCCGGCTCGCAACCGGCGCCGCGGCTGGACAACTCATCGCTGTCCGGCATTTCTGGCGGACCGGATGGATCCTTCTTTCGCGCCAACCGCCAGCCGTGGGACCACACCATCACCCGAAAACCGATGTTGTCGTTACGGTTGTCCGGGTGGTTGTTGTTGCGGTACGCGCAGCGGACGTTCCTGCGATTGTTGTTGAACGACCCGCCGCGCAACACACGGGTCCATCAGCCCGGCCCCGCACTCGGGGCGGCTCAGTCCGCTCCGGAGATGCCACTGACTTTCATCCAGCCGCCCAGCAGGCGGCCCATCTCGGCCACCATCCGGGCGGCGTGCTCATACTGGCCCGAGGTCAGCCAGTCCCACTGGCGGCACAGCCGCAAATACAACCGCACCTTGCCCAGCGCGGCGTCCGCCTGGCGCAGGCGCTCTAACCGGCCGGGGCCGCGCAGGGCCTCGGCCTCGACGACGCGCTCCTGAAAATCGAAGGCCGCGCTCTGCAGGCGCTGGGTGACGCCGAAGCGGTGCGCGCGCGGGAAGGATTGCGCGCGCGGCAGCAGCCAGGACAGAAAATCGAACGTGCGGCTGAACAGCGGAGATTCTTCCATTCTCACCTCCCGGCCGGGGGAATGACGGCGCCGCCCAGCACCGCCTCGCGCAGGCCCCAGGTGTCGCCGTAGCGGACGTGGTTGATCCAGCCGCGCACCGTGGCATCCAGAGCGTCGCGCGTGAGGGTGCCGGCGGCGAACGCGGCCAGGCGTTGCGTGAAACGGCGCCGGAAGGAGACGACTTTCTTCGCCTTCAGCCGGCGGTGGTCCGGGTAGACCGTGAAGCCCAGGAACGGCAGGCCCTCCGCCACCGGTCGGGGGTGGGCGCGCTGGCTGTGGACGGTCAGGCGCAGGCCGGCCAGATAGTCCAGCAGGGCCGCGCGCCAGTCCCAAAGCGTGCGCTTGTCGTCGGCGAAGAGGGCGAGATCGTCCACATAGCGCAGATAGGCGGCGGCCTTGAGTTCGCGCTTGACGAAGTGGTCGAATCCGTTCAGAACCTGTCTCTAAACCTCAGCAGAGGCGTCGCCGACGGCACTGCCGTCGGCTATCGGGCGGGTTTAGAGATAAGCTCTTACCTTTCGAGGCGCAAACTGCAGGGGCGAACGGCCGTTCGCCCCTGCGTCTGCATCAAGAAGATAGTCACCATTAGGACCGGCCGCCCCGGCAGCGGCGGCGACCGGCCAGGGTGAAGGCCTTGCTTCCGTGGTTCACGTGTTGGTGTGCCAACCGTAGGGGCGCACGGCCTGAGCACGCGCAGCCTGAGCACGCGCAGCGTGCGACGGCGCCCCTACGCCCTGGTGATGGGCAAACGCTATAATTAACCCGATCCATTCCGGCAATCCGCGCTCATCCGCGTAATCCGCGGCCAAAACACCCCCGCTTGCCCACACCCGCCTCGCCCTCCGACCCCGCGCGCCGCATGGCCGAGACCGGCATCGGCTTCGCGGGCGTGGACGGCGCCTGGTGGCGGCCGGCCGTGCGCCCGTTCGCGCTCCCGGCCTCCGCGCGGCCCGCGCTGGAGGAGATCGGGCGCGCGCTCTTCGCCCTGTTCGACGCCGTCGTCGCGCTGTACGGCACGCCCGAGGGCGCGGCCGGCGGCCTGGACGCTCTGCTGACCCACCACGTCCCGGCGCACCTCCCGCGCCTGGTCAGCCCGGCGCGCGTCCTCAGCCTGCGCCCCGATTTTCAACTGGTCCCGCGCCCGGACGGCGGCTTCGCTTTTGTCGCCACGGAACTGGAGATGTGCCCGTCCGCCCACGGCTTCGCGCACGCCCTGCAGGTCGGCTATGGCCTGGAGCCGGACCTGGCGCCGGCTTTCGCGCGCCTGCTCGCCGGCCGCGAGCTGTGGTTCGTGGGGACCGAGGCCTGGAGCGAGTTCCTCATCGAGCAGCTGGCCTTCTGCCGGGCGCTGGCCGACCACGGCGCGCGGGCGCGCGTGCTGTACGACCGGCCGCTCGGCCGGATGGCGCGCGAGTTCAAAGAGGGCCGCCGCTGGCAGCCGCCCATGTTCGGGCTGAGCGCGAAGCCGCCCGGCTGGGACGACGACCTGCCCGGCCGCCTGCGCGCCCGCGACCTGCTGCGCTTCATGGCCCCGGACCGGGCCTGGCCGGAGACGCTCGGCGACTCCGTCGTCTTTCGCTTCGGCTACTTCGATTGCTTCACGCCGGATCGGCTGCGCCGCTTCCAGGCGTGGGAGTCAGCCGGCGCAACGCCGCTGAACCCGACCACCTTCTACCTGGAGAGCAAGGCCGTGATGGCGGCGGCGCGCCTGCCCGGGGTGCGCGCGCGCCTGGCGGCGGACCTCTTGCGCGCGCTGGACCGGGCCGTGCCGGAGACGATCGTGCTGAAGGCGGGGGCGCTGGAGCCGGTGCTGGACGAGCCGGACCGCTGGGTGCTGAAGTTCGCGGGCTTCGACGGCGGCCAGCAGGCCTGGGGCGGGCGCAGCCTGCAGATCGGCGCGGACCACACCCGCGCGAGCTGGGCCGACGCGGTGCGCGGCTATGCGGCCCTGCCGTGGCCCACGGTCGCCCAACGGCTCACGGCCACCGCCCGGCTGGAGATCGACTACCTGGGCGGCGGCGAGGTCCGGACGCTGCGCGACGCGTCCACGCGCCTGCGCGTATTTCTTGTGCGCCAGGGCGAGGCCGCCGTCGCCTGCGGCGCGCATCTCACCGCCGCCGCCGGCGCAGCGCCGGTGTCCGAGGCGGCGGACGCGGTGCAGGCGCCCGTCATCTTCAAGAATCCTTGAAACCGGGGACGTTATAATCCGGAGTCGAGCCAGACGCTCGACGAGAGATCCGTGTTGCCGCTGCTGACTGCTTTCAAAACCGCCGCGCCGAACGACGGCTACCAGCGCCGCGTGGCCCGGGCGCTGGACGCCGCGCTGGGCCGCGCGCGGGCTGCGGACGCCAGGCACACCTTCGACCTGGCCTCCAGCCGTTACATCATCTTCTCCGATCAGCATCGCGGCGCCCGCAACCGCGCGGACGATTTCCTGCGCTGCGAGCGCGCCTACAACGCCGCGCTGGCCTACTACTACAAGCTCGGCCACACCCTGGTCGCCCTGGGCGACGTGGAAGAGCTGTGGAAAGAATCGCCGGCGGCCGTGCTGCGCCACTACGCGCACACCGTGCAGCTCGAGGCCGAGTTCCACCGCGAGGGCCGCTATCTGCGCTTGTGGGGCAACCACGACGACGAGTGGAGCGAGCCCGAGAACGTCGCCTGGCACCTCGAGCCGGCCTACGGCGCGCCGCTGACGGTTCACGAGGGCCTGCTGCTGCGCGTGGTGGACGACGGCGCCGAACTGGGGACCCTGCTGCTGCTGCACGGGCATCAGGGCGACCCGCCCGCGGACCAATGGGCGCGGTTTGCGCGCCTGGGGGTGCGCTACGGCTGGCGGACGTTCCAGCGGCTCACCGGCTATTCCACCAACACCCCGGCCCGCGACTGGCAGTTGCGCGAGCGCCACAACATCGCCCTGTATGCCTGGGCGCAGGCGCAGTCCAGGCTGGTGCTGATCGCGGGCCACACCCATCGGCCCGTGTTCCGCTCGCGGACCTACATGGAACAGGTCCGGCACATCCTGGGGGAACTGGAGGCGCGCCAGGCCCAGGCCCCGGACGACCGCCGGCTGCGCGAGCTGGTGGGCGGCTTCGCCGCCGAGCTGGAGTGGGCGCGGGCCCAGGATTACCAGGCGCCCGGCGACGAGGGCGAGGCGGTGCCGATGCACAAGCCCTGTTACTTCAACACCGGCTGCTGCTCATTCGTGGACGGCGACATCACCGGCCTGGAGCTGGCCGGCGGCGAGATCCGCCTGGTGCGCTGGCCGGATAAGCACGGCCGCCCGCGCCCGCAGATCCTGTCCAGCGCCGGCCTGCGCGACGTGTTGGCGGCATGTTGACCCGGGACGACCGTTCCCTGGCGCGCGGTGTGCGTGTGCTGGCGCGCCGCGCCTGTTTGGGCGCGACTATCTCAGCCGCTGAGGTCGCATGAGCGCCGCACGCCGGCCGGGGCTGGTCGCCGTGGGATGCCTGCTGTGCCTGGCGGCCTGCGCGCCGCTGACTTCGCCGGAGCCGCCGACCGCGACGGCCCCGGCGCCCACCGAGGCCCCGGTCCCGGCCTGCCTGATCCTGAGCGAGGTCCCGATGCGGTTTCTGGCCCTGGGCGATTCCTACACCATCGGCGAGGGCGTGGACGCGGCCGAACGCTGGCCCGTCCAGCTCACGGCCCGCCTGCGCGCGGAGGGCGTCTCGCTGGAGGACCCGGTGATCATCGCCCGCACCGGCTGGACCACGGACGAGTTGTCGGCCGCCCTCGACGCGGCCGATCCGGGCGTCCTGGGGTCCCCCTTCGACCTGGTCTCGCTGTTGATCGGCGTCAACAACCAGTATCGCGGGCGGAGCGTGGCTGAGTACCGGGCCGAGTTCGCGGCCCTGCTCGAGCGCGCCATCGGCTTCGCCTATGGCGACCCCCGCAACGTCCTGGTGCTCTCGATCCCGGACTGGAGCGTAACGCCCTTTATCCGCTCCACCGGGCGCGACCCGGCGGTCGTCGCCGAGGCGATCGACCGGTTCAACGCCGCCAACCGGGCGGAGACGGAGCGCGCCGGGGCGCGCTACGTGGACGTGACGCCGGCCTCGCGCCGCGCGGCCCAGGACGAGGCGCTCGTCGCGCCCGATGGCCTGCACCCGTCCGGCGCGCTGTACGCCGAATGGGCGCGGCTGGCGTTCGCGGAGGCGTGCGCGGCGCTGCGCGGCGACCCCTAGCCGGGGATTTGTTCTACAATAGGGTCTATCACGTCAGGTCTGCGTCCGCCCCGAGCCGCGAGCGTGCCGAGCGGTCGAGGGGGGCGCGTTCAGTGTCACGGCCGATAGGGGACCACGCAAGAGCCTATGTTCGCGCAGTCTCTCCGGCGTCTGCAGGACGCCCTGAACCAACGCGCCGACTATTTCCAGCGGGAATTTATCGCCGTCAGCGAGGACTTGAAGGCGGTCGGGCGCCGCCTGCTGGAGGCCGACCCGGCGGCGCGCGCGGCGCTGCTGGCTGAACAGGCCGCGCTGCAAGACCGGCAGCACGCGCTGGCGGACGCCGTCAACCTGTGGCGGGACCGGGCGCGGGCGTCGGTGCGGCAGCCGAACGACGAGGCCGTGCGCGCCTTCCTGGCGGAGATGGAGCGCGAAGACGACTCCGCCGTGCGCGCCGCCGCCGCGCGCGCCCTGTTCGTCCTGGACGCGCCGGAAGAGGAACTGGAGAAACTCTCGCGCCAGGCGCTGCCCGCGCGCAGCGGGGCCATCTCGGCGGCCGGCCGCCTGATCCAGCGCGCCCAGACCGAGTTCGATCTGCGCCAGCTGGCCGCCGGGCCGCGCAAAGCGGCGGCGGTGGAGTTCGTCAACCGGCCCGGGATGCTGAGGGATGAGGCCGCGCTGGCGGAGCTGGAAGCGGCGCTGGAGCATCCCGATCCGCTGGTGCGCGAGGTGGTCACGCAGACCGTCATCCAGTTTCATCGCCTGCGCGCCATGCGCCTGGCCGAGCTCGACCAGGCCCACGCCTCGGTCAAACGCCTGCGCCAGATAAACGACCCGGCCGTGGTGCCGGTGTTTGTGGAAATCCTCAGCCATCCGCGCAAGGGCTTCGTGCCGGGCCCGGCCGGGCCGCTGGAGGCCGACAACGCCCGCTCGCGGCGCGTGGCGCTGGGCGGCCTGGTGGAATGGCACACGCCGGAAGCCCGCGCCGCCGTGGTGCAGTGCCAGTTCGACCGCGACCCGCAGATCGTGAAGCTGGCGGCGGTGGCGCTGGAGCTTTTCCCCGGCGACTGGAACGGCCCGACCCCGGAGACGCGCAAAGCGCCGCCGGAGAAGACCCCCGCTCACTGAAAGGCCGGGCCGATGCGAACCTTCAAGCTGTTTTCCCTCATGGGTGTGCAGACGACCATTTCGCCCGTCGGGCTGGCGTCTTTCGGCATCGCCGTCTTTGTGCTGGCCGGGGCGGCGGCGGCGCTCTCCGGCCTGGCGCTGGGCGAGGCGCTGCTGGCCGGCCTGCTCGGCGCGGCGGTCATGGCCGTCTTCGAGTGGGTCCACCAGATGGGGCACGCGCTCGCCGCGCGCCGCACCGGCTACCCGATGCGCGGCCTCCACTTTCATTCCATCCTGGCGGTCTCCGAGTACCCGCCCGACGAGCCCGATCTGCCGGCGCGCGTCCACATCCAGCGCGCGCTGGGCGGGTTCTGGATCAATCTGCTCATCGGCTTGTTTCTGACGCCGTACGCCTTCTTTCTATCATTTGTGGGCGGGGTGACGGCCTGGGTCGTCGGCTTCGCGGCGTTCTACAACTTCGTCGTCCTCGGCCTGGGCGCCCTGGTGCCCATTGACCTGCCGGGCGTGCTGACGACGGACGGGGCGACGCTCAGGCGCTATTGGGGGAAGGACGAAGGACGCCAAAGCCGGGACGGCGGCGGCTAAAGATCAGCGGCCGTCCCGGGCCCCCGGCCGCTCGTCGTCGGCCACCGCCACGGCCGCCACCCGGAAGCCGGTGTTGGGGCGCCGCTTGAACGTGTAGTCCCAGTTGCGCTGGGCGCAGCGGGCGCGTTTCATGGGGGAATCGAAAGCGCCGCCGCGCACCACGGCGCCCTCGCCCTCCGTCGGCCCGGTCGGGTCCACGATGACGCGCCGCCGCGCGTACTCGTCCGGCGCGTAGCGGTCCGCGCACCACTCCCAGACGTTGCCGCACATGTCCGCCAGGCCGTAGGGGCTGTCGCCGGCGGGCGAGAACAGGCCCACCGGCGTGGTCGTGTCGGCCAGGTCGTCGGCGTTGGCGCGCGAGGCGTCCCAGGCGTCGCCCCACGGGAACAGGCGGCCGTCGTCCCCGCGGGCGGCCTTCTCCCACTCGGCCTCGGTCGGCAGCCGGAACCTCCAGCCGGGCGCGTCGAGCCAGCGGCAGAAGGCCAGGGCGTCGTCCCAGGAGACGTTGGCGACCGGGTGTTGGGCCTTGCCGTCGGGGATGGGCCAGGGCGTGTTGGGATGGACGGCGGCCTGGAAGGCCTGATACGCTTCGTGCGTGATGGGGTGCTGACCGATGAAGTACTCGCTCAGGCGCACGACGTGCTGCGGCCGTTCGGCGGGCTGCGCCAGCGGGTCGCGGAGCGGGTCGCTCCCCATGCGGAACTCGCCGGGCGGGATGCGCCGCAGTTCGAACCACAGCCCGGACGTGAGCGTCACGATCAGGCGGTCGCCGTCCCGCCGGACGCGCGGGTAGCGGGTGCGGGCGCCCTGCCGGGTGCGTTCCTCGGCGGCGCGGCGCTGACGTTCGGCCTCCTCGGCGGCGCGGCGCTGGCGCTCCTCGTAGCGCTCCTGGGCGCGCGCCTCCGCCTCCCATTTCATCCACTCGCGGGCCGCCTCGGCCTCGCTGCGGCGCCGGCGTGACCCGCCGCGCCCGCCCGGCGCCGGGCGCCGGAACCAGTCGTCCTCGTCCTCGCGCGCCTCGGCCGCCCGGCCCGCGCGCGACCTCTCGGCCCGCCAGCGCGCGTCATAGGCGCTGCGCCGCACCGGATCGCTCAGCACCGTATACGCCGCGTTGATCCGCTTGAGCTTTTCCTCGGCGTACAGGCGCACGGTCTCGGTGGCCTGGCGCAGCCGGTCCGGGTGGTGGAGCTGCACCTGGATGCGGTAGGCGGCTTTGATCTCCTCCGGCGTGGCGTCCGGGGAGACGTCCAGAAGCTCGTAGTACTTCATGCCGCTCAATTTTACCAACTTGCGGGGGCGGGACAGCCCCAGAGGACACAGCGATCGCGGCATTCTACGGGGTAAGCGGGAACTCGTCCGGCACCACGGCCTCCGTCTCGGCCGTGCCGCCGACGACGGGGTGCAGCGTGACGGACCAGGTGGTGTACTGCGTGGCGGTGGTGGTGTAGGCAAACGTGTCCTGGAAGCGCCCGAAGCGGGCGTCTTGCGTGAAGCGGCGCTCGTCGCCGTCCCAGGCCTCGCCGGAGCTGAAGTAGAGCCGGTAGACGCCGTCGGGGAGGCCCGTCACCGTGAGCGCTTCGCCGGCGCGGACATACAACCGGGCGGCGGCCCGGGCGGGCTCCGCCGCGGTGGTGATCACCAGCAGGTGGTCGCGCGCGCTGCCGTTCTCCACCGACAGCTCGCCCAGCCCGCCGCCCAGGTCCTGCTGCAGGACGCCCGTGAACGGCCGGAACGCGCCGTGCGGGATGGCGACGCAGGGCGCGTTGAGCTGGAGCGTCGCCGGATCGAGCGGCGCCCAGCCGGCGGCCGGGGCCGCGGCTGAAGCCGCGGCTGAAGCCGCAACGACCTGGACCCAGGCGCAGCCCGCGAACTGGCCGATCACCTGCAGCGGCTGGCCCTGCGCCGCCTGGCCGGTGACGGCGTAGTCCAGCGCCGGGCCGTCGCGCAAGTCCAGCACGGGGGCCACGACGATGGCGTCCGGGATGGGCGTGGCCGTCGGTTCAGGCGGCGTGGTCGCGGTGGGCGGCGGGGAGGTGTAGGTCGGGTAGGGCGTGTAGGTGGGGAGGGGGGGCAGGTCGGTCCACTGCACGGGCCAGAGCCACCAGCCCAGGACCGGCAGGCCGATGAACAGGCCCAGGCCAAACGAGAGCAACCCGACGGCCGCGTGGGTGAGGCGCAGGCGCGGCCGGTTCGAGGGCGAGGCCGGTCCCATTCAGCGCAGGATCTGGCTCAGGAACTGGCGCGTGCGCGCCTCGCGCGGGTTGTCGAAGAACTCGTCCGGCGCGCAGCGCTCCACGATCACGCCGTGGTCCATGAAGACGACCTCGTCGGCGGCGTTCTTGGCGAAGCCCATCTCGTGCGTCACCACCACCATCGTCATCCCGGAGCGCGCCAGGTCCTGCATCACGTCCAGCACCTCCTTGATCATCTCCGGGTCGAGGGCGCTGGTCGGCTCGTCGAAGAGCATGATCTTGGGGTTCATGGCCAGGGCGCGGGCGATGGCCACGCGCTGCTGCTGGCCGCCGGAGAGCTGGCCCGGGTAGACGTCGGCCTTTTCCGGGATGCCCACCCGTTCCAGCTGCTGGAGCGCGATGCGGCGGGCGTCGGCCTCGCTGCGCTTGCGCACGGTGCGCTGGGCCAGGGTGATGTTCTCCAGGGCCGTCAGGTGCGGGAAGAGGTTGAACTGCTGGAACACCATGCCGACCTCGGCGCGGATGGCGTTGATGTCCTTGCGGTTGTGGGTGAGCTTGATGCCGTCCACCCAGATTTCGCCGCCGGTGGGCACCTCCAGGTGGTTGATGCAGCGCAGCACCGTGGACTTGCCGGAGCCGCTCGGGCCGATGATGACCATCACCTTGCCGGCCTCCACCGTCAGGCTGACGCCGTCCACGGCCTTCACCCGGCCGAAGTGCTTGGTCAGGTTTTTGATGACGATCATTGGTTGAGGAGTCGCATCCATGTCGGCCGCCTCGGCTAATGCCCGTACCTGCCCATGCGGGTCTCGATCCACTTCACCGCCAGCGAGAGGATCAGCGTCATGCTTAGATACAGGAAGGCCAGCATGTTGAGCGTGGGCGGGTAGATGAAGGAGGCGGCCATGTACAGCCGCGCCTCCTGGGTGATGTCGCGCACGCCCAGCACCGAGACCAGCGACGAGTCCTTGAGCATGGAGACGAAGTCGTTGCCCAGCGGCGGCAGGATGCGGCGGATGGCCTGCGGCAGGATGACGTAGCGCATGGCCTGCACGTAGCTCATCCCCAGCGAGCGGGCCGCCTCCATCTGGCCCTTGCCGATGGACTCGATGCCGGCCCGGAAGGTCTCGGCCTCGAAGCCGCCGTAGGCGAAGGCCAGCGCCACCACCACGCGCACGATCATGGGCACGTCCTGGTTGGAGAACGTCGCCAGCGCGCCCTGCGGGTCCACCAGCCCGCCGACCCAGTTGAGCAGGCCGACGAGGGCCGGCACCAGCACAAAGGCGAAGTAGAAAATCTGCACCAGGATCGGCACGCCGCGGATGATCTGCACGTACAGCGTCGCCAGGTTGTACAGGACCGGGTTCTTGGAGACGCGCCCCAGGCCGCCGATCAGGCCGAGCAGGACCGCGAACAGATAGGCGACCACGGTCACCAGGACGGTCGTCAGGATGCCCTGGCGCAGCTTGCCGAAGATGAACGAATACAGGTCGTCGTTGACGATCTGGTAGGTCAGGAAGACCCCGGCCAGCAGCATCAGGATCAGCCACCAGGGCAAGCGCGAGAGGCGGCCGAGCACCTGGGCCTGGGAGGTGCCGGGGGCGGGCGTGGCGTGCGCGGGTTCAGAAGCCATGCGACCCTTATGAAGACGGCGCGCAGGATCGAACTCTCTGCGCGCCGTCGCTCGTCGTCCGCCGTTTTACGGCTTGGGGGTGGGCGTCGGGTTGTCGTAGGCGCCCGGCCCGATGTCGTCGTACGTCATCGTGAAGCTCGGGCCGAACCACTTCTTGTTGATCTCGGTCAGCGTGCCGTCGGCCATCATGGACTGCAGCGCGGCGTTGACCGGCGCCACCAGGTCCGAGCCCTTGGGGAAGATGAAGCCCAGTTCCTGGCCCACCAGCCGGCCGGGCAGCAGCTTGATCTTGTCGGCGTTGACGCCCACATAGCCGACGCCGGCCGTGTCGTCGATGACCACGCCGTCCACGTCGCCGTTGATCAGGGCCTGCACCGCGTCGCCGAAGGTGTCGAAGGCCGTCACGCGCGCCTCGCCCACCAGTTTGACGGCCTCGTCATAGTTGGTGGTGCCCTTCTGCGTGCCGAGCTTGAAGTCGCCGGCCTTGAAGCCGTCGATGCTGTCCACGCGGCTCTCGTCCAGGCGCACCATGATGCGCTGGTCCACGTTGATGTAGCCGATGGAGTAATCCACCGTCTTGGCGCGCTCCTCGGTGATGGTGATGCCGTCGGCGGCCATGTCGAACTGGCCGTCGGCCACGGCCGCGATCATGAAGTCCCAGGCGATCTCCTGGTAGACGGGCTTGCAGTTCAGGCGCTTGCAGATCTCGGCCAGGGTGTCGTAGTCCCAGCCCTCGGCCTGGCCATTGTCCAGGCGGATGTAGTTGAACGGCAGGTAGGCGTTCTCGATGGCGACGGTGATTTCACGCCCGCCCAGGTCGGGAAGGCCGGAGGAGGCCGCCTGGGTGGGGGCCGGCGGCTGGGTGGGCGCGGGCGTGGCCGCCGGCGCGCAGGCCGTCAGCAGGAACGCGAGGATGGCCAGCCCGCTGGTCAGGGTCAGCAACTTCTTCATGGGGGTCTCCTTTTTGGCGAATTCCGAGCGCGGCGCGCCCGGTCGGCGTGGGGGCTATTGTAACCGGCGCGGCCGGTTTGACCAGGGGCCGCTCGCCGCCGTCTTCTTACCCCCAGACGCCGCCGCGGGCTACACCAGGCGCCGCAATCGTCGAGCCGCGGCGTGCATCTCCACGAAGAGCAGGCCGAGCGGGGCTTTCTCGGACGCCATCACGGTCAGCACGGCCCGCCCGCCCACGGCCATGAGCAGGATGTGGCCGCGCGCGCTGCGGATGTAGACCTTGTCCAGCTCTCCGGTCTGCATGGCGTCGGTGATGCGCTCGCCGAGCAGGAGCATCACGGCCGACATGGCCGAGACGCGCTCCTCCTCGATGTGGGGCGGCATGATGGCCTCCACCGTCAGCCCGCTGACCCGGACCACAGCCGCGGCCTTGATGTAGGGCGAGGCCTCGAGCAGATCGTGCAGGACCGACTTGATGGCTGCGGCCTCGGCGGCGCGGGCGCGCTTTTCGGCGGCGGGCATGTCTCAAGCCTCCAGCCCGAGCAGGCCGGCCAGTTGCGTGGTGTGCTCGAGGATCACGTCGGCGCCGGCCCGCTCCAGTTCGGCCCGCGAGCCGAAGCCGCACAGCACGCCGACCGTCTGCGCCCCGGCGCGCCGCCCGCACAGCGGGTCCACGGCCGTGTCGCCGATCATCAGGCAGGCTTCGGGCGGCACGCCCAGTTGCCCGGCGCACCACAACACCGGGTCCGGGTAGGGCTTGGTGTGGGGCGCGGTCTGCGCCGAGGCCACGGCGCGGAAGTAGCGGCCCAGGTCGAACTGGTCCAGGAAGGTGCGCGTGCCGCGCTCCGGCCGGGCGGTGACGATGCCGAGCGGATAGCGCGCGGACAGCCGGGCCAGCAGCGCGTCCACGCCCTCCAGGAGCACGAAGTGGCCGCGGGCATGCCGGCCGGAGCGGTCCGAGAACCAGTTGCTGATCCGCACCAGTTCGTCGTCCAGCCCGAGCACATCCGGGAAACCCATGAGCGTGTTCAGAGGCGCGATGGACGTGGTCAGCGCCCAGCGCAGGAACGGTTTGGGGTCGCGCCGGGGGAAGAACACGCGCAGCGGGCCCAGCAGGCGCTCGGCGCGCGCGATGTAGGCGTTGTCCGTGTCGGCCAGCGTGCCGTCCAGGTCGAAGAGCAGGGCGCGCACGCGCGCGGGATCAAAGGCCATCACTCCACATCCGGGAACGCGGCCCGCAGGGTGTCGATCATCGCCTGGTCCGGCGCGGCCAGCCAGAGGGTGTGGGCGCCGCGCACGTACAGGCAGTGCCGTTCGGCGCCCTCCCAGCAGGCGCCGCCCGCGCCGGTCCGGGCGGGCTCGCCGAACCGGCCGCCGGCGTACTCCGCGAAGGCCGCGGCAAATTCATCGGCGTCGGCCGCCGTGTCCCATTCGGTGTGCAGGGCCAGCACGGTCTGATCGGCCTCGTCGTTGTGGAAGACAGTGTACGCGTCGCCGCCCCAGCCCTCGGCGGCGGACGCCGCCTGGTCGTCCGGCAGGCGCGCGCGGGCGGCGTCGCCCCAGGCCAGGATCAGGTAGGTGTACCACTCGCCCATCACGTTCTGGTCGATCTGGCGCCAGCCGGAGCCGAGCGTGTCGGTGAGCACGGGCCGCGGCACCGGCAGCGGGTCGTCGCCGGCCTCGTAGCGCCCCGGGTGCAGGATCTGCTCGGTGGAGACCGGCGGGTCGGCCCAGACCTCGTCCACGCGCGCCCAGCCGCCCTCGTCATAGTAACGGCGCACGAACTCCTTGCCATAGGTGTACGGGAAGGCGAAGTCCTGGAGCAGGAAGGGCGGCAGCCGGAAGACCAGCAGGAAGGACTCGAGCGAATAGGCCTGCCGGTCGTACTCGCGTTTCTCGTCTGCGCTCAGCGTGGCCGTGTACTGCTCGTCCAGCAGCGACGAGTCGCCCTCCAGCAGCGCGCGCACGCCGGCCGCCCGCTCCGAATCGGCCTCCCAGCCTTCTTCGCTGAAGCCCAGCGCCTCGAAGTCGTAGTTCTGGTCCTGCAGGGCGTGGTTGTACTCGTGCGCGAACGTGCTGCGCTCGTAGGCGTTCAGATGGCTGTCGTCCGAGACCACCACCAGCTCGCCGGTCTCCGGGTCGTAGAAACCGACCACGCCTTCCGACTGCATCCGCACGTAGATACGGTACAGGTCGGTGCCGGGCTTGAGCAGGCCGAGCACGGCCAGGACGCGCACATCGTCGGCGACCTCTTCGGGCGTGGTCTCTTTTGCGAACATCTCCAGCGTCCGGTCGAGCATCTGCTCCCGGGACAGGAACCGGCGCGTCACGCCGTCATCGTTCGGCTGCAGGCCGCGCTGGCGGATGACCCAGGCCTGGATCGCGTCCATCTCGGCCAGGGTCTCGGCGCCGGGCGTGGGCGCCGGCGGCGGCGTCCGGTTCGGGTCGCGCGTGGGCAGGGCCGGGTCGAGGACGTCGCGGGCCACGAGGAAGCTGACGCCGCCGCCGACCAGCAGGAAGGCGCAGGCGCACAGGAACAGGGCCGCGCAGCCGAGGGCGGCGCCGATCAGGAGATGGCGGGAGCGCATCGCGTCAGACGGCCGGGTGGTAGAGCTGGATCAGGGTCTTGTTGAGCAGCGCCAGCGGGGCGACCAGCGGCCCGAACGCGGTGCCCAGCCGCTGGCAGCGGACCTCGACGTCGGCGGCGGTGACGAAGTTGCCGACGCCCGTGTTGAACAGGTGCCGCAGCGGCATGTCGCCCATCATGCCGATCATGGCCCGGATGACGTACGGCCCGGCGTACAGCAGGGCCGGCAGGGTGCGGCCCGGCATCTGCGCCCGGGCCGAGGCCAGGCTGGCCTCGTCGCCGGGCACCAGGGCGATCAGCGTGGTTTTGACGATGGAGATCTCGGGCGGCGTGTCGGCGGCGATGAAGGCCTGCGGCTCCAGCGCCGTCAGCCGGGCCGGGCTGAAGGTGATGGCCGCCTGGGCCGTCATGTTCACGTAGCCCAGCATCGGCATCTCGAGCGGGGCCAGGTAGCCCTCGGCGACGTAATCATTGGTCAACGCCTGCACCAGCCAGCCGGACGGCTGGGCGGGCGCGGCGGCCGGCGCCGGTTTGGGCGGCGCGGCCGGGGTCTGCGATTGCCGTTTGCCGAACATCGTCCTCTCCTTTGCCAGCGTCTGAAGTCGGATGAATTGTACTCGGATTCGCGCGGCGCCCCCATTTTCGCCAGGCGCCGGCGGCGCGCCGACATTTGTTCCGTCGCCGCGTTCCCGGCCTGAGGCCGGACGAAGATATTGCCGTATAATGGGCGGTGAACTGATGATTCTTTTGAATTACTCCATAATTACCGAATAAACATTGACCAGGGAGCTGAATTAATGGTAATACATTCACAACCGGAGTCGCAGAGGCTGGACGAGGTGGATCGCGCCATCCTGGAGGCGCTGCAAGACGACGGGCGGCTGAGTAACGTCGATCTGGCCCGCCGGGTCCATCTCTCGCCGCCGGCCACGCACGCCCGTCTGCGGCGGTTGGAGAAGGGCGGTTACATCCGCCAGTATGCGGCCATCGTGGACCGTGAGCGCGCCGGCTTCGACCTGTTGTGCTTTATTCAGGTGAGCATCCAGCTGCATCAGCCGGATCAGGTCGAGCAGTTCCGGGTGGCGGTCCGCGCCATGCCGGAAGTGCTGGAGTGCCATCACATCACCGGCGAATACGATTACCTGCTCAAGGCGGCGCTGCGCAACCGCAAGGACCTGGAGCGTTTCGTGGTGGACCGGCTGACGCCGATGCCGGGCATCGCCCGCATCCACACCAGCCTGGTCCTGTCCGAGGTCAAGGCCACCACCGCCCTGCCGTTGTCGTAGGGGCGGACGGCGATCCGCCCGCAAGGAGACCCGCATGTCACTCAACACCCCCAAAACCATGGGCCAGCAGTTTGGCCGGCGTTCCTGGGCCGAGCCGTGGAAGATCAAGATGGTCGAGCCGCTGCGCGTCACCGACCGCGCGACGCGCGAGCGCGCCCTGGCGGAGGCCGGCTACAACACCTTCCTGCTCCGCTCGGAGGACGTCTACATTGACCTGTTGACCGACTCCGGCACCAGCGCCATGAGCGACCGGCAATGGGCGGGCATGCTGCTGGGCGACGAGGCCTACGCCGGCAGCCGCAACTTCTACAATCTGGAGAACGCCATTCAGACTTATTACGGCTACAAGTACATCGTCCCCACCCACCAGGGGCGCGGCGCCGAGCACCTGATCAGCCAGGCCGTCATCAAGAAGGGCCAGTTCGTGCCCGGCAACATGTACTTCACCACCACGCGCCTGCACCAGGAGCTGGCCGGCGGCACGTTTGTGGACGTGATTATCGACGAGGCCCACGATCCGGCCAGCCTGCATCCGTTCAAGGGCGACATTGACCTCGACAAGCTGGCGGCCCTCATCCGGCGCGAGGGCGCCGACCGGATCGCCTACGTCAGCCTGGCCGGCACCGTGAACATGGCCGGCGGCCAGCCGGTGAGCATGGCCAACGTCAAGGCGCTGCGCGACCTGTGCGACCGGCACGGGATCAGGCTCTACCTGGACGCCACGCGCATGGTGGAGAATGCGCTCTTCATCCAGGAGCGCGAGGCCGGCTACGCGGACAAATCCATCGCCGCCATCCTCAAAGAATTCTGCTCGTATACCGACGGCGCCTGGATGAGCGCCAAGAAAGACAGCCTGGTGAACATCGGCGGCTGGCTGGCCGTCAACGACTGGGATTTATTCGAGGAGCTGCGCAACCTGGTGGTGGTCTACGAGGGCCTGCACACGTACGGCGGCCTGGCCGGGCGCGATATGGAGGCGCTGGCGCTCGGCATCGTCGAATCGGTCCAGGACGAGCACGTCCGCGCCCGCGTCGGCCAGGTGCGCTACCTGGGCGAGCTGCTCACCGACTGGGGCCTGCCGATCGTCCAGCCCGTGGGCGGCCACGCCATCTTCCTGGACGCTAAACGTTTCTACCCGCACCTGCCGCAGAGCGTCTTCCCGGCCCAGACCCTGGCCGCCGAGCTGTACCTCGATTCCGGCATCCGCTCCATGGAGCGCGGCGTGGTCAGCGCCGGGCGCGACCCCAAGACCGGCGACCATTACTACCCCAAGCTGGAGCTGACGCGCCTGACCATCCCGCGCCGCGTCTACACCCAGGCGCACATGGACGTGGTGGCCGAGTCCGTCAAGGCCGCCTACGACGCGCGCGAGCAGGCGCGCGGCCTGAAGATGGTCTACGAGCCGAAGTACCTGCGCTTCTTCCAGGCGCGCTTCGAGCGCTTGTAGCGGCAGGCCGCCGCGGCCTGAATCGCCAGGGCGGGTCTTAGACCCGCCCTGGCTCGGCGCCGTGTTTACGCGCTCCGGAACTCGCCCTCGACCACATCCCCTTCGTCGCGCCTCCCGTCCCCGGGGCTGGCCGTGCCGCCGTACTGCGCGGATTGGCCGCCGGCGTAGGCCTGCTGGCTCAGCGCATAGCTGGCCTGCTGCACGGCCTCGCTCAACTGCTTGATCCGGTCCATGTCCTCGCCCTTAATCGCCTCGCGCAGCTCGGCGATGGCTTTCTCAATGCGCTGGCGGTCCGCCGCCGGCACCTTCTCGCCCAGGTCGCGCAGCGCTTTTTCGGCCGCGTAGGCCAGGCTGTCGCCCTGGTTGCGGGCCTCCACCAGTTCCTTGCGCCGCCGGTCCTGCGCCTCGTGGCGCTTGGCCTCGTTCACCATCCGCTCCACGTCCTGCTTGCTCAGGTTGGTGGAGGCCGTGATGGTGATCTTCTGCTCCTTGCCGGTGGCCTTGTCCCGGGCGCTGACGTTCAGGATGCCGTTGGCGTCGATGTCGAACGTCACCTCGATCTGCGGCACGCCGCGCGGCGCGGCCGGGATGCCCTCCAGCCGGAACTGGCCCAGCGACATGTTGTCGGCCGCCATCGGGCGCTCGCCCTGCAGGATGTGGATGTCCACGGCCGTCTGGCCGTCCTCGGCCGTCGAGAAGATCTGGCTCTTGCGCACCGGGATGGTGGTGTTGCGCTCGATCAGGGGCGTCATCACCCCGCCCAGCGTCTCCAGCCCCAGCGACAGCGGGGTGACGTCCAGCAGCAGCACGTCCTTCACCTCGCCGCCCAGCACGCCGGCCTGGATGGCGGCGCCCACCGCCACCACTTCGTCCGGGTTGACGCTCTTGTTGGGTTCCTTGCCCGAGAGCTGGCGGACCAGGTCCTGCACCATCGGCATGCGCGTCGAGCCGCCCACCAGCACCACCTCGTCGATCTGGCCGGCGCTGATCCCGGCGTCGCGCAGGACCGCTTCAAACGGCCCCCGACAGCGGTTGAGCAGGTCTTCCGTCATCTGCTCGAACCTGGCCCGGCTCAGGCGCAGAGTCAGGTGCTTGGGGCCGTTGGCGTCGGCGGTGATAAACGGCAGGTTGATCTCGGTCTCGCTCAGCGTGGAGAGCTCGATCTTGGCCTTCTCGGCCGCCTCGCGCAGACGCTGCAGGGCCTGGCGGTCCTGGCGCAGGTCGATGCCCTCCAGTTTCTTGAACTCGTCGGCCGCCCAGTTGACGATGCGCTGGTCCCAGTCGTCGCCGCCCAGATGCGTGTCGCCGTTGGTGGCCTTCACCTCCACCACGCCCTCGCCCACCTCCAGCAGCGAGACGTCGAAGGTGCCGCCGCCCAGGTCGAAGACCAGGATG
>DAOUAB010000182.1:0-11841 GCA_034434015.1 Anaerolineales bacterium | reverse complement strand
GCTCGGCCACGAGTCGTACGCCACCCACCTGAAGTTCAGCCCCGCGCACCCGGCGCTGGCCGCCCTCACCGAGTCGGACCAGCTGCTGCTGTGGGACATCAACCAATCCCCCGAGGAACCGCTGGACCTGACGGGTGAGATGACCAACCTCAACGCGCTGGCCTTCAGCCCGGACGGGGAATGGCTGGCGGTGGGGGAGGAGGACGGTCAGGTATGCCTGTGGAACTGGCAGGCCCGACAGCCGGCCGCCCGTTTCGAGACGCACGCGCCTGTCCTGGCGCTGGCCTTCTCGCCGGACGGCGCGCGGCTGATCGTCGGCCACGAGTCCGGCCGCGTGCGCGTCTGGAAGATTAAGTGATCGGCCGCGGATTTCACGGATGACGCGGATTGACGCCGAACGAGGCAGAATAATCTGACTCTACCGGCTTCGCCGAAGGTCATGCTGAGGAGCGGAGCGCCGAAGCATCTCCATTGTCTAAGAACGCTTCGCTCCGAGTGACCATTGTTCTCGCAAACCCGGGGAAGCCAACCATCCGTATAATCCGCGCAATCCGCGGCTAAACCCTTGCCCCTCGGAGTCGGAATGCCCTTTTCTCCCGCCAAATTCGCCGAGAAATACCTGCTCGCCCGCGAGGCCGCGCTCAAATCCAATTTCCGGAGCGGGACCACCGGCTTCGAGATCGAGCTCAACCTGCTGGATGACGACTTCAAGCCGGTGCTGACCGTGGGCACCGGGCCGGACCAGCAGAGCTTCATTGATTATCTGCTGGCGCACGCCATCCCCAGCTGGCTGGCGGACCGCGCCCAGCGCGAAGTCTTCCACTGGATGATCGAGTGGGCCACGCGCCCGTACTACTCGGCCGTCGGCGCCGTGTACGAGCAGCGCCTGCTGGAGGCCGTGCTGCTCAACGCGCTGGCGCGGGCCGGCCGCGAGTTCGGCCAGCGCCTGTACGCCTACCACGGCAACCTGCTCTACCCGGTCCAGGTGGGCCACGACGCTATCCCGGGCGGCTGGAACCTGGCCAAGCGCCGCTACCTGCAGAAATGCGTGGACCTGTACGGCGAGGCGCTGGCGACAGCCGGAATCCATGCCAACATGTCGCTGCCCGAGCCGCTGCTGAGCTGGGATTTCATGCACCTGACGCCCGGCGAGCGCGGCGACACCCACCTGGACGCCTACAAGAACCGCGTCTACATCGAGGCCACGCGCCTGATGCGGGCCTTCGCGGCGCTGTTCATCGCGGTCACCGCCTCCACGCCGCTGCGTCCGATGCGGCGCGCCGGCGAGCCGGTCGTCGTGCTGACCGAGATCGACTCCAATCGCAATTTCACCTTCCCCAACCCCGAGACGCTGGACATCCCCAACCTGTATCGCTCGCACGACGAATACCTGCGCCTGTCGTACGACCTGGTGCGGCGCGGCGTGCGCTTCGGCAACAACAACTGGACGCCCGTCCGCGCCCGCTCCTTCGCCGAGCCGGTGGAGCGCCTGATCCTGACCACCGCCGACCAGCTGCACGCGATCTACACTCGCGGGCTGTACGCCGCCGGCGCGCAGGTCACCGCCGAGAGCATGGCCCAGCAGATCGAGCGCGAAAACCTGCTGGCGCGCATCAACATCCCGATGGCGCGCGTCGAGGTCCGCGTGGACGAGGGCGGGCACCCGCTCGACCTGGACATCGCCAACCTGACCCTCAAAGAGCTGTTGTTGATCCAGTGCTACGCGGACCCGGCCTTCGCGCGCGCCTTCCGCTACGACCACGAGGACCTGGCCCGCGCCCGGCGCAACGAGTCCGAGGCCGCCCACCACGGGCTGAAAGCCGAGATCGAGAACCCGTTCACGGGCAAGCCGGTGGGTATGCGCGACTTCCTGCGCTGGACGCTGGAGCAGGTGCGACCGCTGGCGGAGGCCCTCGACTTCTGGCCGCGCCTGCGCCCGCTGCTGGAGATGGCGTCCGGCGCGCCCAACACGGCCGAGCGCCTGCGCGAGCGCGTCCGCCAGGAGATCGGCCGGACGGACGTGGTGCCGGTGGAGGTGCTCAAGGCGCTGGCCCTGGAGCGCGAGGCCCAGGTGAAGCGCGACGTGGAAACCATCGCCTCCACAGTGGCGGTGCTGGGCGAGGAGGCCATCAAGCTGCGCGAGTTCCTGCAGCGCGTGCGCGACGACGTGCGCCACGACCCGGCCGCCCCGGTCCGGTTCCGGCCCAAGTCCGAGGCCGTGATCGCCCCGCACTACCCGGACAAGACCAGCGAAGTCCTGGACCTGGCCCAGCAGCTCATCCGCATCCCGTCCGTCACCAACTGCCCGGACGAACGCCTGGAGGAGGTCCATCGCGCCGCCACGCTGGTCTTCGACTATCTGCGCGACGCCGGCCTGGAGGTGACCTACTACGAAAACACCAAATATCCGGCGGTCTTCGCCGCTTTCCCGCCATCCGGCCTTCAGCCTCACCCGGGCCGTCCCGGCTCCGCCGGAACCGCGGAAGCGCCGCTGCGCGGCGCGACGGCGCCCGTGATGCTGGGCGGCCACTTCGACGTGGTGCCGCCCGAGCCGGACGATGGACAGTTTGCGCCGCGCATTGACGGCGACTACCTGTGGGGGCGCGGCGCCGCGGACATGAAGACCGTGGTCGCCACCTATCTCGTCTGGATGAAGGACATGGTCAAGGCGGGGCCGCCCTACCCGGGCGTCAACCTGCTGCTGGTGGGCAACGAGGAGAACGGCGAGAGCGAGCCGAGCGGCACCCCGCACGTCCTGGCCGACCTGGCCAGCCGTTACAACGGCTACCAGCCGCGCCTGTTCATCGCCGGCGAGCGCACCGGCGAGCAGGGCAGCGAGTTGATGGGCGAGATCTGCATCGAGAACCGCGGTGTGATGCGCTTCGAGGTCATCGCGCGCGGGCAGCGCGGGCACACCGGGGTGCGCGGCGCGCACGCCGACCTGGGCGAGCGCCTGTTCCAGGCGCGGACGGCGCTGGTGGATATCTTCCAGAAGCACCTGACGCTCAAGGGCGAGGGCGGCTGGCAGAGCCAGTACCGCTTCCCGTTCTTCAGCGCCGGCCAGCCGGGCGTCTACAATGTCACCGCCGACCTGGGCGTCCTGGGCATCGAGATCCGGTCCATCCCCCAGGACCGCCTGGCCGTCATTGCGGAGCAGGCGCGGGCGCTGTGCGCGGACCTGGGGCTGGAGCTGAACATCCCGGTCCAGGAGGACGGCGTGGCCTGCGACCCGCGCAACCCATACCTGCTGAAGCTGGTGGAGGGGGTGCGGGCGGCCTTCAACCAGGAGCCGGTTCTGGGCAAAAAGCTGCCGGGCTCGAGCGCGCGTTTCGCGCCGGGCGGGCAGGCCGTGGTCTGGGGCCAGACCGGGATCGGGCCGCACGCCCGGGACGAGCGGCATTTCATCCCCAGCATCGACGGCTATTACCGGGCGCTGACCCAGTTTGGGGCGCTCATACGGCCGTAGCCTACAGAGCGCACGAAGCACGCCGAGATCACTCTGCGCTCTCGGTGGTTTTCTGGAGCGTGACGATGAACAAAATCCCCAGGACCCCGGCTTCATTTAGGATCAGCGAAGACTGGCTGGCCGTGCTGATCGCCTTCGCACTGATCGCCCTGGCCGCGCTGGGCGTCCTCGGCCCGAACGGCCTGAACATCGTCTTTTAGCGCGATCAGCCTTCAGCCAACCGATACGGCCATGTCGCGAAACTCCACCCTCCCCGGTCTCGTCGTGATGGCCTTGCTGGCCATCGTCGCCTGGCAACTGACGCGCCTGGCGGCCGGAGCGGCGCTGCCCTTCGGCATCCCGGGGCGGGCGCTGGAATACCCGTTGTGGGCGGCGCTGATCGGGCTGGCCGGCAATGTCAGCCTCAAGCGGGCCGGGCTATACCGCGCCATCGAGCCGGGCCTGAAAGTGGAATTGTTCCTGAAGATCGGGCTGGTGCTGCTGGGGGCGAGCGTCAGCCTGGCGCTGCTCGCGCCGACGGCCCTGGGCGCGGTTGTGCAGGGCGTGGCGCTGATTACGTGCGTGTTCCTGTTCAGTTGGTGGCTGGGCGGGCGCTATGGGCTGGACCAGAAGCTGCGGGCCGTGATGTCGTCGGCCATCGCCATCTGCGGCGTCTCGGCCGCCATCGCCGCCGCCGGCTCCGTGGTCGCCAAAAAAGAACAGGTCACCTACGTCACGGCGCTCGTCATCCTCGTCGCCCTGCCGCTGATGGTCGTCGCGCCGCTGCTGGCCGGAGCGCTGGGCCTGTCGGAGACCGTCGCCGGGGCCTGGTTCGGCGGCAACATCGACACGACGGCGGCCGTGGTCGGGGCCGGCACACTCTACGGCGAGACGGCCCAAAAGGTGGCGTCGGTCGTCAAATCCACCCAGAACGCCCTGATCGGCCTGGTGACGTTCCTGCTGGCGCTGTATTTCACCGTGGTCGTCGAGCGCAAGCCCGGCGAGCGCCCGAGCCCGCGCCTGATCTGGGACCGCTTCCCCAAGTTCGTGCTCGGCTTCCTGGCGGCCTCCGCGCTCTACACGCTCGGCGTCATCGACGGGGGCCGCGGCACGGCCATCGAGGCGCTGCGCAACTGGTCGTTCACGCTGGCCTTCGTGGGCATGGGCCTGCAGCTCTCGCTGAGCGACCTGCGCCAGATGGGCTGGCGGCCGCTGGCCGTCTTCCTGATCACGACCGTCTTCAACACCCTGCTGGCGCTGGGGGCGGCCTGGCTGATCTTCGGCGTGTGGCTGCCGCCGGCCGGCTGAGCGCCGGCGCTACGCCTTCAACTCTGGAAAGTCATCCTCCCAATACTCGTGCGCGCCGCGCTCGTGGTGGGCGGCCCGCTCGTTCTCCTGGCCGCGCAACTGTACGCGCCGGATCTTGCCCGAAATGGTCTTGGGCAGGTCCGCGAACTCCAGCCGGCGCACGCGCTTAAAGGGCGCCAGGCGCTCGCGCGCGAAGCGGAAGAGGGACAGGGCCAGGTCACGGCTGGGCGCGAAGCCGGGCCGCAGCACGAGGTAGGCCTTGGGCACGCTCAGGCGCAGCGGGTCCGGGCTGGGCACCACGGCCGCCTCGGCGACGGCCTCGTGCTCGATCAGGGCGCTCTCCAGCTCGAACGGGCTGATCCGGTAGTCCGAGCTTTTGAAGACATCGTCGGCGCGGCCCACGTACCAGTAGTAGCCGTCGGCGTCGCGCGCGGCGACGTCCGAGGTGCGGTAGTGGCTGCCGCCCAGCGCCGCCGCCGTGCGCTCCGCGCTGTCGGCGTAGCCCGCCATCAGGCCGAGCGGGCCCGGCTGCAGCCGCAGCGAGAGCTCGCCCTCATCCGCGCTGTGCCCGTCCGCATCCAGCAGCGCCACGTCGTAGCCCGGCAGCGGCCGGCCCATCGACCCGAGCTTCACGGGCTGGCCGGGCGTGTTGCCGATCTGGGCCGTGGTCTCGGTCTGCCCGTAGCCGTCGCGGATGGTCAGGCCCCAGGCCGCCTTCACCTGCTCGATGACCTCCGGGTTAAGGGGTTCGCCGGCGCTGATCAGCTCGCGCAGCTTCACGGGATAGGCCGTCAGGTCCTCCAGGATCAGCATGCGCCAGACCGTGGGAGGCGCGCACAGGCAGGTGACCGCGTACTGCTCCAGGGCGCGCAGGATCTTCCTGGCGTCGAAGCGCGGCTGGTTGAAGATGAACACCGTCGCGCCGGCATTCCACGGGGCGAAGAAGCAGCTCCAGGCGTGCTTGGCCCAGCCGGGCGAGCTGATGTTGAAATGCACGTCGCCGGGCTGGACGCCGAGCCAGTACATCGTGGAGAGGTGGCCGATGGGGTAGCTCTGGTGGGTGTGCAGCACCATCTTGGGTTTGGCCGTGGTGCCGGAGGTGAAGTAGAGCAGGAAGGGGTCGGTCGCGTGGGTCGGGCCATCCGGCGTGAACTCGGCGGGGGCCTGGTCGGCTTCGGCGTACGGGCGCCAGCCCTCGGCCGCGCCGCCGACGACGATCCGGGTGTAGTCCCCGGGCAGCTCCGCGAACTTCGCCGCGCCGGCTACATCAGTGATGACGTGGCGCATCTCGCCGCGCTCGATCCGGTCCTGCAGGTCGGCGTGCGTCAGGAGGGTTGTGGCCGGGCTGAGCACGGCGCCGAGTTTCATCGCCGCCAGGGTCACCTCCCACAGGGCCGGGGTATTCGGCAGCATCACCAGGAGGCGGTGCCCGCGGCGCACGCCCAGGCCGCGCAGGAAGTTGGCGGCCCGGTTTGAGCGCTCGCGCATCTCCGCGAAACTCAGCCGGACCTCGCCGCCGGCGTCATCGGCGATCCACAGGGCCGTCCGCGTGTTGCCGCGCGCCATCGGATCGAAGTAATCCAGCGCCCAGTTAAACAGGTCCACCTGGGGCCAGCGGAAGCCCTGGAAGGCGGTGACGTAGTCTTCACGGTGAGCGAGCAGGAAATCACGGGCCTGAAGGAACGAGTCGCCGGCTGCCATAGGGCCTCCTCCGGGTTGGGGATGCGGGGAATGGCCCGATTATACGCGCTTCCGATGGCCGTCAGGTTGCGGGCGGCCGCCGGCTCGACTACACTGACGCTATCGGCGGAGGCCTCATGCCGCTCACACGCTTCACAGACGCCCATCTCTTCCGCGACCGGGCGGAGGCCTTTCTGGTCCGGCGCGAAGCCGAGAACAACCTGCCGCTCGGCCTGAGCTCGGCGCTGATGGCTAAGCCGGACCTGTACCCCAGTCAGCCGTACTTCGCGGTGGTGGAGTCGGCCGGCCAGGTGACGGCCGCGGCGATGATGACGCCGCCCCACCGGCTGGTGCTGGCCTGGACCGAGGACCGCGAGGCCGTGGACCTGATCGCCCACGATGTGCTGGCCTTCCGCCCGGACACGCCCGGCGTCTTCGGCCCGAAAACGATCTGCGCCCGCTTCGCCCAGACCTGGCAGGCGCTCACCGGCCGGCGCTACCGGCTGGGCATGGCCGAGCGCGTCTACAAGCTGGAGCGCGTCCGCCCGCCGGCCGGGACGCCGGGCGCGTTGCGGCGCGTGGGCGAAGGCGACCGGGGTTTGTTGCTGAAATGGATTGACGCTTTTCAGAGGGAGGCGCTGGGTGAGGAGGACCCGGAAGCCGTGCAGCGGATAGTCCATAATAGCCTGACCCTGCCGCCGGAGCTGACCGGCACCTTCCTGTGGGAGGACGGCGGCATACCCGTCTCGTTGACCCGTTACGGCGGCCCGACGCCGCACGGCATGCGCCTGGGGCCCGTCTATACGCCCCCCGAGTTCCGCGGACGCGGCTATGCCAGCGCCTGCGTGGCCGCCGTCAGCCAATATCTGCTGGACGCCGGCCGGCGCTTCGTCTTCCTGTTCACCGACCTCTCCAATCCGACGTCCAACAAGATTTATCAAAATGTCGGTTTCGAGCCGGTCGCCGACCTGGACGAGATCCGCTTCTACGACGCGGCGCCGGAGCCGGCTGAAGACTCAGACTGAACCGAAATCTGTGCGGCCTGCCCAAATTCTGCGGACGTTCTTTTGCCGATTGGACCTTGACCCGCCGCCGCTCCGCGCCTACGATACAAAGGATGTCCCGCCGCGCCCGTCGTTCCAGCCGTCGTCCCCGCCTGACCCGCCCGGGGTAGGTCGGCTCGTTGCGCGCGTTGAGCATCCGCTGACGCTTCCGTTGGACTGCTGGCAGAGCCCTCCTCACCCGGAGGGCTTTTTGTTTTCATCCGGGCCGCGCCGTCCGCGGCCTGCCGTCTGTCATCGCTCACCTGGAGGAACCCCCCATGTCCGACGTCAAGAAAATCGTCCTCGCCTACTCCGGCGGCCTGGACACGAGCGTGATCGTGCCCTGGCTCAAGCAGAACTACCCCGGCGCGCAGGTGATCTGCTTCGCGGCCGACATCGGCCAGGGCGAGGAGCTCTCCGGCCTGAACGAGAAGGCCATCGCCACGGGCGCCGAGAAGTGCGTGGTCAAGGACCTGCGCGAGGAGTTCGCCCGCGACTACCTCTTCAAGCTGGTCCAATCCAGCGCCCTGTACGAGCGCCGCTACCTGTTGGGCACGTCGATTGCGCGCCCGCTCATCGCCACCCACCAGGTGCGCGTGGCCGAGGCCGAGGGCGCCGACGCGCTCGCGCACGGCTGCACGGGCAAAGGCAACGACCAGGTCCGCTTCGAGCTGACCTACACCGCCCTGAACCCCAAGCTCAAGGTCATCGCGCCCTGGCGGCATCCGGCCTGGAAGATCCGCTCGCGCGAGGACGCGCTGGAGTTCGCGGCCGAGTTCAACGTGCCGGTGACGGCCACGCTCAAATCCATCTACAGCCGCGACCGCAACCTGTGGCACCTGTCGCACGAAGGCGGCGGGCTGGAGGACCCAGCCCGCGAACCGGATGAAGCCATGTTCCAGCTCACGGTCGCGCCGGAGCAAGCGCCCGACAAGCCCGAATACGTGGAGATCGAGTTCGAGCACGGCGCGCCGGTGGCGGTGAATGGCGAGCGGCTCTCGCCGGCGGCCCTGATCATGAAGCTGAACGAGCTCGGCGGCCGGCACGGCGTGGGACGCGTGGACCTGGTGGAAAACCGGCTGGTGGGCATGAAGAGCCGCGGCGTGTACGAGACGCCGGGCGGCACCCTCCTGTTCGACGCGCACCGCGAGCTGGAGTCGATCTGCCTGGATCGGGACACGCTCCACTACAAAGAACTGGTCGCCGCGCGCTACGCGGAGATGGTCTATTACGGCCAGTGGTATCATCCGCTGCGCGTCGCCCTGCAGGCTTTCATCGACCAGACCCAGCTGCACGTCAACGGCGTGGCGCGGCTCAAGCTCTATAAAGGCAACGTGAGCGTGGCCGGCCGGAAGAGCAGCTACAGCCTGTACCGCGAGGACTTCGCCACGTTCGGCCAGGAGGACGTCTACAACCAGAGCGACGCCACCGGCTTCATCCGCCTGTTCGGCCTGCCGATGAAGGTAACCGCGCTGCTCAACATCGACGGCAAGGCCGGCGCGCACTATGCCGAGCCGGATTACAGCAAGTTCAAGCGGGACTAGCTCCCCTTAAGACCGATCACTGTTTCACTGGAGAAACGAACAGTGAGCCGGGGGACGGAAGCTCACCGATGACCAAACTCTGGGGCGGACGTTTCGGCGAAGCCACCGACGCGCTGGCCCACCGCCTCAACGCCTCCCTGCCCTTCGACCAGCGGCTGTGGCGCGAGGACCTCCGCGGCAGCGTGGCCTGGGCGCAGGCGCTGGCGCGGGCCGGCGTGCTCACCCCGCTGGAGGCGGTGCAGATCACCGCCGGCCTCCAGCAGGTCCACGACGAGTTCGCGGCCGGCGCGTTTCAGTTCGCGCCCGGCGACGAGGACATCCACACCGCCGTCGAGCGCCGGCTGATCGAGTTGATCGGGCCGACCGGCGGCAAACTGCACACCGGCCGCAGCCGCAACGACCAGGTCGCCACGGATTTCCGGCTGTGGGTGCTGGAGGCCGCGGCCCACCTGCGCGAGCAGACCCGGGCCCTCCAGCGCGCCCTGGTCGGCCAGGCCGCGGCGCACGCCGAGACGCGGCTGCCCGGCTACACGCACGTCCAGCGCGCCCAGCCCATCACCTTCGGCCACTGGCTGATGGCGCACTTCTGGGCCCTGGAGCGCGACGTCAACCGCTGGGAGGCGGCGCGCCTGACCGCCAGCGTCTGCCCGCTGGGCAGCGGCGCGCTGGCCGGCACCGCCTACCCCATCGACCGGGCGGCGCTGGCGGCCGACCTCGGCTTCGCGCGCGCAGCCGAGAACGCCTGGGACGCCGTCTCCGACCGCGACTTTGCCGCCGAATTCCTGTTCAACGCCGCGCTGGCCGGCGCGCACCTCAGCCGGCTGGCCGAGACCCTGATTCTGTTCTCGTCGTCCGAGTTCGGGTTCGTGACGCTGGCCGACGCCTACTCCACCGGCTCCAGTCTGATGCCGCAGAAGAAAAACCCGGACATGCTTGAACTGGCGCGCGGCAAGGCCGGGACGCTGCTGGGCCTGCTCACCGGGCTGCTGGCGACGCTCAAGGGTCTGCCGTCGGCCTACGACAAGGACCTGCAGGAGGACAAGCCCGCCGTCTTTGCGGCTTTCGACACGCTGGACGCGCTGCTGCCGGTGCTGGCCGGCGCGGTCGCCACCCTGACGGTGAACGCCGACCGGATGGCGGCCGCGCTCGAGCCGGCGCTGCTCGCCACCGAACTGGCCGACTACCTGGTGCGCAAGGGCGTGCCGTTCCGCGAGGCGCATCACGTGGTGGGACAGGCGGTTCAGAAGGCGGAGGGCCGGGGTCTGTCGTCCCTCAGCCTGGAAGAACTGCGCGCGCTCAGCCCGGCGTTTGAGGCCGACGTGGCCGAGGTGTGGGATTTCCAGGCCGCCGTGGAGCGCCGGGCGGCGTTGGGCGGGACAAGCCCGGCGTCGGTGCGCGCCCAGATCGCGCAGGCGCAGGCCCGCCTGGGGGCCTGAGCGGGCGCGTTACAGACCGTTTACACGGCCATAACCTTTTCTTAGCGCCTGTCGGCCACTCTGAAGGGCATGACGACCGTCGCGGTCCAACCACCGGCCCGATCAGCGCTGGCGCAACCCGGGCGCCGCCTGGCTCTCGCCGGCATCCTGGCCCTGGCCGCATTCCTGCACTTCTTCCGGCTGGAACAAGAAGGTTTCGGCAATCTGTATTATGCCGCCGCTGTGGAGTCGATGCGCCAGAGCTGGCACAACTTTTTCTTTGTGTCCTTCGACCCCGGCGGTTTTGTTTCCGTGGACAAGCCGCCGCTGGGGTTGTGGGCCCAGGTGTGGAGCGCCCAACTGTTTGGGTTCACCGGCTGGAGCCTGCATCTCCCGCAGGCGCTGGCGGGCGTGCTCTCGGTCGGCCTGCTCTACGGGCTGGTGCGGCGCGTCTTCGGCCCGACGGCCGGCTTGCTGGCGGCCCTGGTCCTGACGCTCACGCCCATCTCGGTCGCCGCCAATCGCAACAACACGATGGATAGTCTGCTCGTGTTGACGTCGTTGTGGGCGGCCGGCGCAGCCAGCCTGGCGGCCGAACGAGGACAACTGCGCTGGCTGCTGGTCTGCGCCCTGCTGGTCGGCGCCGGCTTCAACATCAAGATGCTCCAGGCCATGTTGATCGCGCCGGCCGTCTTCGGCGTGTACCTGTTGACGGCGCCGATCGGCCGGCTCAAGCGCCTGGCTCATCTGGCGCTGGCGGGGGGGCTGCTGGCGGTCGTGTCATTGGCCTGGCCGCTGGCCGTTGAGGCGACGCCGCCTGACGCGCGTCCCTATATCGGCAGCAGCCAGAACAACAGCGTGCTGGAGCTCATCATCGGGCACAACGGCCTGGCGCGTCTCGGCTCGATGGCCAGCCTCTTGGGTCGGCCGGCTGGACCGGGCCGGCCCGGACCGGCCAATCCGCCCCCGGCGGGCCCCGGGCGACGTCCGCCGGCTGGCAGCCCCCTGCCCTCGCCGCCGGCTGGCGCGCCGCCTCAGGCAGGCCCGGGCCTTCAGAACGAGACCGGCCCGGCCGGGCCGCTGCGTCTCTTCAACCCGCAGCTGGCCGGTCAGGCCAGTTGGTTCTTGCCGCTGGCCGTGGCCTGTGCGGCCACGCTGGCCTGGCAGGCGGGACGCCGCCTGGACCAGCGCCATCGGGCGGCGCTGTTGTGGGCGCTGTGGTTAATCCCTCAGATCGTCTTCTTCAGTTATGCCGGCCTGTTCCACCGCTACTATTTGGAGATGCTCTCCCCCGCCATCGCGGCGTTGACCGGCGCCGGCCTGGCGGGCCTGTGGCGCGATTATCAGGCCGGCGGCCCGCGCGGCTGGCTCCTGCCCGCCCTGCTCGCGGGGACGCTGGCCGTCGA
>DAOUAB010000181.1:0-4597 GCA_034434015.1 Anaerolineales bacterium | reverse complement strand
CGCGGTCCACGCAGCGGGGCGTGGGCGTTGCGGTCGCGGTCGCGGCCGGCGCGGTCGCGGTCGCGGCCGCGGTCGCGGCCGGCGGCGTGCTGGTGGCGAAGTCGCCGGCGAAACCGCTGTCCCGCCCGAAGTTCACGTTCTGTTTTTGCTCACCGGCCGCCACGGTGACGGACACGCTGGCGGCGGCCGGGCCGGCGCTCACCGTCGGGGCCGTCCAGCCGCCGGCGCGCAGGGCCGAATTCTCGGGCCGGGCCGGGTCCAGGGCGACGCAGTACGTGGCCGCCGGCAGGCTCTTGAAGGTGAAGGCGCCGTCCGGCCCCGTGACGGCGGTCAGCACCGGGTTCGTCACCGGGCAACTGAAGCCGAGCGACACCACGATCCCGCCCAGGCCGGCTTCGCCCTCGGCGCGCAGGCCGTCCGCGCGGAAGCGCCCGTCGCCGGTCGGCACACAACCGGGGCTGGGCTGGCCGTTGGCGACCAGGCAGATATCCTGCCAGACGGCGCCGCTGATCGAGGCCGCCACCGGCCCGGCCGGGGTCGCCGGCAGGTCGGTCGGCGCAGGTTCTTCGCCGATCAGCGCGCACGCGGATAAGAGCAGGCTGGCCGCCAGGGCCAGCCCGATGATCAGGGTAAAACGCTTGGTAAACATGAGGAAGGCTCCTCGACCTCTCACGGCAGGGGCGCCGCGGACAGTCAGGATCGCGCTCAGCGGTAATACTGGATGCTGGCCGTCCGGCTGAACTTTCCATCGGCCGTCGCGGCGGTCAGGCTGAGCGCGTTCTCGGTCACTTTGCGGCCGTCCGGCCACTCGCGCGGCATCGGGAACGTGAACTGCGCGGCGCCATTGGCGTCGGTGGCGCCCTGCGCCACGGCCAGCGCCCCGCTGCCGTCGGCCCGGCTCAGCCGGACGACGACGTCGGCGTTGGCGGGGTAGCGCTGCAGCACCACGGTCACCACGTTGTCGCTGATGGTCATTGACAACGGATAGGTCGTCTGCGGCGCGGCCGGGTCCGTCGGGCCGCCGGCCGCCTCGGTCACCGGGAGTTTGCTCAGGGCGACTTGAGTGCGCAGGAAGGCCGCGTACACCCAGCCGCCGTTGCCTTCCGGCAGGCGCACTTCCACCCACACGCCGTTCCGGCTGCGGCCAAGCAGGGTTAATTCCTGATCGCGCTCCAGGAGCCGCAGAACCAGGTGCTGGAAGCCAGGCCCGGCGCGCAGGTTGAGCAGATCGACATCGACCTGGGCGGCGCCGGCCTCCGCCGCCGCGGCTGGCGCCGCGAACCCGAAGCCGAGGGCGCCCAGGGCCAGCGCCGCGAGGGACAGCAGGGAATTGCGCAGCACGAGTTTGCTAGCCATGGCTTGTTTGCCTTTCCTAAAGCGTGTGATCGGTCGAGCCGGCCGTCAGATGCCGGCGGCCGCGCGGCTCCCCGCGATCAGGGCCGGGATAAACCAGGCCAGGGCCAGGTTGGCGGCCAGCAGGAGCAGGACGACGGCGACAGCGACGAAGAAAAAGCGTTTGGTCTGGTCCATGTCGGCCTCCCGGTTTGGATGCGCTCAAGCCCACATCCTTTGTAGCACCCGCCGCCGGTCGGGGCGTCGGGCCGGGGGCCGAACCCGTTTCCGACTTAGGGCTGACGGCAGTCGGCCGGGCGGGGTGCATCGTTGTGCGCCCCGCCTCGGCGTTGCGGTATCGTCAATTCGTCGAGTTGTTCCAGAACCAGTTGTAGCTGTAGTAGCCGCTCTTGCTCTCCAGACGGATGGCGATCTGGGTCTGGCCGCGCAGCTCCGCCGGGATGTTGAACGTGCCGGTGAACGACCCGCTCTGGGCGGTGTTGAAGCCGGTGACCCGGATGCCGTTCACGCCCTGGGTGCCAATCTTGCCCATCCGCACGTCGAAAGCTTCGCCGGCCGGGAAATCCTGGCCCTGGATGGTGACTGTCTGGTCCTTGACCACGGCCGTGACCGTGATGGTCGGCACGCGCCCTGTGCCGGGCTGGGCGGTGCCGGAGCCCGGCGCGCTCGCCGGCGCCGTCAGGGTCGGGTCAGCCGTGATATAGCACTCGCCACTGGTGCCATCCGGGCAGACCACGCGCCACCACTTGCCGTCCGCGCTCTTGCCCGTGACCTTGGCGGTCTGGCCGGCGGCCAGCACCGTGATGACGCCGAAGTTGGTGCCGGGGCCTTTGCGGATGTTGACGTCGGCGTAGGCCTGCACGTACTTGACGTCGCCGCCGGTCTGTGAGCCGCCGGATGAGCTGGCCGGGATGCACAGCACCTGGCCGGCGTAGATCGTCTCCGGCTTGGTGATGCCGTTGGCATCGGCGATCCTGGTCCAGACCAGGTTGTATTTCAGGCCGATCCGGAACAGGTTCTCGCCGCGCTGCACCACGTGCTGGGCCTGGCAGCTCTGGGCCGCCGCCGGGGCCGCCGCCGGCAGCAGGCTGAAGACCAGCGCCACGGCCACGAGCGCCGGCAGGCTGCGCTGGGTCAGGGACGAGCGCGTCATCGAGAGTGAGGTGATCATGGTGAAGCTCCTGACGGTCATTCCAAAGACGAACAACCGATGCTGACTGATCCGTTCCGGTGAGAGAAGATCGTCTTCATCTCGCCGTCCTGTTGTAGCATCCGCGGTATCCGGGGGCGTCCGGCGCGGGGCTTAAACGCGCTCCGCCTTTCGCCCGACCGCGCCGCTCCGCCGCTTTCCCGGGCGCGTGGCCGCTGATGGACGTGATCGTAGGACGCCGGCATTACCCGCGTTGGCGAGCGCGGTGGCAGCGCGGCAACGGCGTGTTACAGGTTGGAAACAGTCGGACAGGAGGAGCCGCTCAGCGCACAGTCAGGCCCGGCAGGACGACCTTGTCGTCCAGGGGCGCGCCCGCGGCATTGAGGACGGGCAGGCGTTGCAAAGTCTCTAACCGATACAGGCCGATGTGGACGGTATACGCGCCGGGCGGCGCGTCGGCCGGGAGCGCGACCGTGTAGGGGTCGAGGATGATCTCGCCGGGCGGCCAGGATGTCGTCAGGCGCGTGCCCTCCACCGGCCAGTAATCTCTCTGGCCATAGAGCCGGCCGTCCGGCCCCACCAGGTGAACGAAGACGGTGTAGCTCTCGGCCATGGTCCGCAGGCCCTGCCATTCCAGCGTCACGCGTACCACGCCGCCGCGCGCGACTTCCGGCGTCTCCAGCGTGGCCCGGCGCAATACCAGCTGGTCGTCGAAATTGACCGCGCCCGCCGGCAGGGCTTCGCCGGCGAGCCGGATCGGCGGCAGCGCGCAGCCGGCCGTCTCCGGCGCCAGCCAGCCGCAGCGCGCGGGCCGGCCGGTTTCCACAGTCAGCGCCAGCGCCTCTCCGTCAGGCGGCGTGCGCAGCGTGTACGCCGCCGGCACGATTGCGCCGCGCGGCCACGCCGCGAGCGAGCGCGTCTCGCCGAAGGCGGTCACGGTCTCGGCCTCGCCGCGCTCCCAGTAGAGCGTCACCGTCACCGGCGCGTCGGGCAGGGCGGTCTCCGGCGCCTCGTAGCCCACCAGCCAGTTTTCACCCAGACGAGCGCGCAGCCGATGCGGCGGCTCCGGCGCGGAGGCGGGCGCGGTCACGGGCAGCGTGGCCACATCGGCCCAGCCGGTCTTGACGGATTGGAAGGGCGGGAACAGACCGGCCTGCAACTGATACGGCCCGGGCGCCAGCGTCGGCGGCAGGGACAGGAGCCGGAAATCCGAGATGGTCTCGCCCGGCCGCCAGGCGTTGGTCGGGTACAGGCCGTTCACGGGCAAGGCGCCGGAATCCTGCCAGGCTGCGGCGCCGGACGAGTCGAGCAGGCGCAGGTAGACGGCCAGGCTGGCGTCCGGCGTCCGGGGCGCGCGCCAGTAGAGCATCAACGCGAACGTCCGTGGGCTGGCCGGGCCGAGGTCCAGGGGTTCGAGGTCATAACCGATCAGGTCAACGCCTGCGGCAAGCGTCGCGGATAGCGGATGACGTATGGCGGGCGGCGTCAGGAAGGGGGCGGGTGAGACCTCGGCCAGCGGCCCGACCGAGCGCAGCGAGTAGCCGGCGCCGAGGCCCGGCAAGTAGCGGGCCAGGTACACGGTCTGCCCGGCCGCGATCCGCTCGTCGAGCGCGGCGCGATAGGCGGCCTCGTCCGGCAGGAGCATGATCTCGAGGTCCGGGCGGAGACGCTCGCTGATCTGCAAATAATAGGGCGCCGCGAAGCGCTTGGGATCGGCCAGGAGCGCGGCGCCGGTTGCCAGCGGCTGACGCAGCGTGTACGCGCCGAGGGCCAGGCGGTCGTTGCCGGCCGAGAGGTCCAGGCGCGGCCCGTTGCTCCACAGGGAGGCCAGCGGGAGGAGGGCGAAGAGGGTGAGGGCGAGCGAGGCGAGCAGGGGAATAGGGGCGGGGAAGATACGGGAGAGAAAGGAGACCGAAGACTGGAGGCCGAGGGCGATGAAGACGGCGGCGACGGTATAAGGCGCGATGAAGAAATCGCCGAAGTCCGGTTCGGGCGGGTTATAGGCCAGGACGAAATAGAGATGGCCGAGGCCGGCCAGGAGAAGGAAGAGGCCGGCGGGCCGGCGGGGCGAGGGGACGGCGGCGCTGAGGGGCG
>DAOUAB010000180.1:0-13978 GCA_034434015.1 Anaerolineales bacterium | reverse complement strand
ATCCTGGCCAGCGACACAGCCGGCTGGGCGGCATGGCTGATCCCAACAGCCGGCGCGCTCACGCTTTCGGGCGTCGCCGGTTTGTGGGCGCTGCGCGGGCGCGCGGCCCCGTGGCCGGCCGGCGCGTTCGGTCTGACACTGGCGGGACTCCTGGCAGCGCCGGCGCTGTGGTCGGCTACGCCGCTCTGGGCCGGGGGGGACGCGGCGTTGCCGTATGCAGGCCCGGCTCTGATTACGCGCACCAACCCGGCGGGCGCGGCGCCGCGCCCGAATTCCGAGGCCACGGCCGCACGCAACCTCCGCCTGATTGAATATCTGACCGCCAACCGCGGCGACGCACGCTATCTGGCCGCAACGCTCAACGCCAACACGGCCGCGCCCCTGATCCTGGCCACCGGCCAGCCGGTGATGGCGCTGGGCGGCTTCTCGGGCAACGACCCGATCCTGACCGACACGGAGTTAGCGGAGACCATCGCCGCCGGCGCCGTCCGTTTCTTCCTGCTGCCGGTCGCCCCGGCGGCCCCCGGTCAGACCGCTGGACGGGGCCAGGCCGCCGGCCAGGGTGAGCTGCGGTTGTGGGTGAACGAACACTGCGCCCCGGTGCCGGCGGCCGCCTGGCAGCCGGCGCCCGGCAGCAGCGGCGCGCTCGCGGCCGGACCCGGCGGCCCGCTACAACTCTTCGACTGTGCGCCCGGCAGCCGCTGAAGGGCCGTCAGCAATCTGCCCAAAGCGCAGATAAAAATACTTTGCGGATTGACTGATGACGGCTTAATGTTTTTCGCGATAATCAGACGTAATGTTGTGCGTCCGCGGTCTGAAGCGCGCCCGTCGTCTCCCGAAGCCTGAAGAGGTCTTCGGCTCTTTCGGTTTGGGACCACGCTGAGCGCGCCGCCTGCCCTGACCTGTAAGCCCGAAGGCCTCTCGTCCAGACGAGAGGCCTTCTGTTTTTCTGAGGAGATCACCATGTCCGCTCTCTGCCCTGAATGTGAAGCCGCCCTGTCCCTCGCCGACGTCATCCAGGGTGAAATCGTCGTCTGCCCCGATTGCGGCGTCGACCTGGAAGTGACCGAGGTCCAGCCGGCCGTTCAGCTCGCGCTGGCCCCGCAGGAAGCCGAGGATTGGGGCGAATAGTGAAAGTCGGCGTCCTCTACTCCCGCGTTCGCGTCGAGGAGAAATGGCTGTTTGAGGCCCTCGACAAACGCGGCGTCGCCTACGACCGACTCGACGACCGGGAGGTCCAGTTTGCGCTGGACGACCCCGGTCCCTGGGCGCAGTACGACGTGGTCCTGGAGCGCAGCATCTCCTACGGCCGCGGCCTGTACGCCTGCAAGATCCTCAACGCCTGGGGCATCCCCACCGTCAACACCGCCAGCGTGGCCGACACCTGCGGCGACAAGCTGTGGACGTCGGCGGCCCTGAAGAAGGCCGGCGTGCCCCAACCCGAGCTGCGCGTGGCCTTCACGCCGGCGAGCGCGCTCGAGGCCATGGAGGCGCTGGGCTATCCCGTGGTCCTCAAGCCCGTCATTGGCTCGTGGGGGCGCCTGGTCTCCAAGATCAACGATCGGGACGCCGCCGAGGCCGTGCTTGAGCACCGCGAGGCGCTCGGCAACTACCAGCAGAACATCTTCTACATCCAGCAGTACATCCGCAAGCCGGGGCGCGATATCCGCGCCTTCGTCGTCGGTGACCGGACGATCACGGCCATGTACCGCTCCTCCGCGCACTGGATCACCAACACCGCGCGCGGCGGGAAAGGCACGGTCTGCCCGGTGACGCCCGAGCTGGACGCGATCTGCCAGCAGGCGGCCCGCGCCGTCGGCGGGGGGGTGCTGGCCGTGGACGTGCTGGAGGACCCCGACCGCGGGCTGATGGTGCTGGAGGTCAACCACACGATGGAGTTCCACACCACCGTGCCGACCACGGGCGTGGACATTCCGGGCCTGATCATCGACTACACCCTCGAGGTCGGCCGGAACAAGGACCGGTTTCGGTCCCACTACCAGCCGGTCCCGCGCGAATTTGGGGACGAGGCATGAGCCGGCTCAAGGTCTCCATCGTCGGCGGGTCCGGTTACACCGGCGGCGAACTGCTGCGGCTGCTGCTCTTTCATCCGCACGTCGAGGTCGCCCAGGCCACGTCCGAGAGCAAGGCCGGCGAATATCTGTACCAGCACCATCCCAACCTGCGCAAGCGCACCCAGCTCCAGTTCGTCAGCCAGCAGGCCCTGCAGCCCTGCGACGTGCTCTTCCTGTGCCTGCCGCACGGCGAGAGCCAGAAAAAGATCGAGCACTACCTGAAGCTGGCGCCCAGGATCATCGACCTCTCGGCCGATTTCCGGCTGCGCGACCCCGCGCTCTACCGGCGCTGGTATGGCCACGAGCACAGCGCGCCGGGCTACCTGGGCCGGTTCGTCTACGGCCTGCCGGAGCTGCAGCGCGAGGCCATGAGGACGGCCACGTGCATCAGCGGCGTCGGCTGCAACGCCACGGCCTCCAACCTGGCCCTGCTGCCGCTGGTGCGCGCCGGCCTGCTGGACACCGGCCGACCCATCGTGGTGGACATCAAGACCGGCTCCTCGGAAGGCGGCGCGACCGTCAACCCCGGCTCGCACCATCCCGAGAAGAGCCATTCGGTGCGGACCTACGCGCCGACCGGGCATCGGCACACGGCCGAGGTGATCCAGGAGCTCGGCCTGAACGACGTCCATCTGAGCATGACGGCGGTGGACCTCGTCCGCGGGGTGCTGGCCGCCGCCCACGTCTTCGTCAGGCCCGGCGTCACCGACAAGGACCTGTGGAAGGCCTACCGGGCCGCCTACAGCCAGGAGCCGTTTGTGCGCATCGTCAAGGACCGGGCCGGCCTGCACCGGGTCCCGGACCCCAAGATCCTGGCCGGCTCGAACTACGCCGACGTCGGCTTTGAGCTCGACCCGGAGTCGGGCCGCGTGGTGGCCCTGGCCGCCATCGACAACCTGATGAAAGGCGCCTCCGGCAGCGCCGTGCAGGCTATGAACATCATGTGCGGTTTCGACGAGACGGCCGGGCTCGAATTTCCCGGCCTCCATCCGATTTAGCGGTCGGGGATTTGAACCGCGAAGAACACACCGAACGCAAAGGGACCGCCAGGTGTCGGACCGGGCCTTGGCGAGTTCTTCGCAGTCTCGCGCCCTGAGCGGTTAGGCCTCTATGCTTGTCATCAAGATCGGCGGAACGAGCGGGGTCAATTTCGACGCAGTCATGGCCGACGTCGCCGCGCACGTCCAGGCCGGCCGGCGGATCGTGGTCGTCCACGGCGGCTCAGGCGAGACCAACGCCATCTCGACCCAGCTCGGCCACCCGCCGCAGATGGTCACGTCGCCGTCCGGCTTCACCTCGCGCTACACCGACCGGCCGACGCTGGAGATCTTCGCCATGGTCACCTGCGGCAAGATCAACACGCTCATCGTCGAGCGGCTGCAGAAGCTGGGCGTGAACGCGTTCGGGCTCTCGGGCGTGGACGGGCGGCTGATGGTGGCGAAGCGCAAGGAGGCCATCCGCGTCCTCGACCCGGCTACCGGCAAGCAGCGCCTGCTGCGCGACGATTACACCGGCAAGATCGAGAGCGTGGACGGCGGCCTGCTGCGCCTGCTGCTGGAGCGCGGCTACACGCCCGTGGTCGCGCCGGTGGCGATCTCGCCCGAGGGCGACGCCCTGAACGTGGACGCCGACCGGGCGGCGGCGATGGTCGCCGGCGCCGTGCAGGCCGAGCAGTTGATCCTGCTCACCAACGTCCCCGGCCTGCTGCGCCAGTTCCCGGACGAGAGCACGCTCATCGCGCACATCGCCAAAGACAGAGTCGCGGCCTCGCTGGAGTTCGCCGAGGGGCGGATGAAGAAGAAGGTGCTCGGGGCCAGCGAAGCCCTGCAACGGGGCGTGGGCCGGGTCGTGTTCGCCGACGGGCGCGTGGAGCAGCCGGTGGCGAAGGCGCTGGCGGGGCAAGGGACGGTTATCGCGTGACAGGGCGACCCAGGATTGGGCTGATGGCTTCCTGTTGTCACCCCGTCGCCCGGTGACGGCGTCAAGAGCAGATGAACATCCAAGAACTCGAGTCGCAACACACCAGCGGCCTGTACACCAAACGCCCGATCGCCATTGTGCGCGGACAGGGCGCGCGGCTGTGGGACAGCGACGGGCATGAGTACATCGACTGCGTCGGCGGCCAGGGCGCGGGCAACGTCGGCCACGCCAATGCGGCGGTCGCCGCCGCCATCGCCGGGCAGGCCGCCACCCTGATCGCGTGCCCGGAGATGTTCTACAACGACCGGCGCGCGGCGCTGCTGGAGAAACTGACGGCCATCGCGCCGCCGGGCCTGACGCGCGCCTTCCTGTGCAATTCCGGCGCCGAAGCGATCGAGGCGGCCTTCAAGTTCGCGCGGCTCCGGACCGGCCGGCGCGAGATCGTGGCCTTCATGCGCGGCTTTCATGGCCGGACGATGGGCGCGCTCTCGGCGACCTGGGAGAAGAAGTACCGCGAGCCCTTCGAGCCGCTGGTCCCCGACTTCACGCATGTGGCCTACAACGATCCGGCGGCGCTGGAGGCCGCCGTCTCCGAAAAAACCGCGGCCGTCGTGCTGGAGGTGATCCAGGGCGAGGGCGGCGTGCGGCCGGGGACGGCCGATTTCCTGCACGCCGCCCGGCGCCTGTGCCGCGAGCGCGGCGCGCTGCTGATCGTGGACGAGATCCAGACCGGCTTCGGGCGCACCGGCGCGATGTTCGCGTGCGAACATTTCAGCCTGGAACCCGACCTGCTCTGCCTGGCCAAGTCCATCGCCGGCGGCCTGCCGATGGGCGCCGTGCTGTTCAACGACCGCGTCGGCCCGTTGCCGCCGCAGACGCACGGCAGCACGTTCGGCGGCAACCCGCTGGCCTGCGCCGCGTCGCTGGCCGCCATCGGCTACCTGGAGGCCGAGGGCCTGGCGGACCGGGCGGCGGAGCTCGGCGCCTGGTTCCTCGAGCGCCTGAAGCAGATCCGGTCGCCGCTTATCCGCGAGGTGCGCGGGCGCGGCCTGATGGTCGGCATCGAGCTGAAGCAGAAGGTCACGCCCTACTTGCAGGCCCTGATGCTCGAGCACCGCGTCCTGGCCCTGCCGGCCGGGCTGACCGTCATGCGCTTCCTGCCGCCGCTGGTCATCGCCCAGGACGACCTGGCCCGCGCCGCCGACGCCGTGGAGGCGGTGCTGACCCGGCCGGTGAAAACCGCCGCCGAGGAGACGGAATGACAGGCTGAGGAGGTGAGAGCGTGATCCGGTGGACCTCACCCGGCACCCGTCACCTCGACACCCTGTCGCCCCCCCATGTCCCGCTTTTCGCAGTACACCCCGCGCCCGCTGGAGATCGTGGACACGACGCTGCGCGAAGGTCAGCAGACCTCCCTGCTCCACGACCACCACAAGTATTTCTTCACGCGCGCCGACAAAGAGGAGATTCTGCGCGCGCTGATCATCTGCGGCGTCAAATTCGTCGAGTTGTTTGCGCCCGTCGTCAGCCCCCAGGAGCGCGACGATTTCGCCGCCCTGAAAGCGGTGCGCGACGCGCTGATCACGCAGAAGGGTTATACGTTCCTGCTGGCCCACGTCCGCTGCCACCCGCGCGACGTGGAGTCGGCCATCGGGGCCGGCGCCGACGGCCTGAACTTCTACCTCGGCACCTCGGAGCAGTCGCGGGCCTTCAATCACGGGCGCGACCTGGACGCCATCGTGGCCCACGCCCGGCCGCTGCTGGAGGAGGTGCGCCGCCACCACCCCGGCCTGATCCTGCGGTTTTCGGGCGAGGATGCCTTCCGCACCCGCGAGGCCGACCTGTTCCGGGTCTACGACGCCCTCGCGCCGCTGGTGGACCGGCTGGGGCTCCCGGACACGGTCGGGGTCGCGACGCCCGCCGACGTCGCGGCGCGCGTTCGCGCGCTGCGCGCGCGCTACCCGGCGATGGAGTTCGAGGGGCATTTTCACGAGGACCGCGGTTTTGCGCTGGTGAACGCGCTGGAGGCCCGCCGGGGCGGCGTGCGCTACCTGAACACCACCGTGCTCGGCATCGGCGAGCGGTCCGGCATCACGTCGTTCACGGCCCTGCTCTTCAACCTGTTCCTCGAGCGCGAATACGACGCGCTGGAGGGCTATCATCTGCGCGGCCTGTACCCGCTCAACGTGCTGGTGGCCGATAAACTCAAGATGCTGGTGCCGCCGCGTGAGCCGGTGAGCCTGACCAACCGCACGCACACGGCCGGCGTCCACCAGAGCGCCGTGCTCAACGGCGCGTCGGCTTACGAGGCCCACCCGCTGGACCAGTTCGGCGTGACCGCCTCGGAGATCCTGCTCGGCCCGCTCTCCGGCTGGAACATCATCCACTACTTCCTGAAAGAGATCCGCTACTACCAGCTCGACGAGGGCCAGGCCCGCGCGATCGCGGCGGCGTTCAAGGAACGCGTCTACCAGCTGGCCCCCGATGTCCCGCCCGAGGCGGTGCTGATCGGCCTGGCCGAGGAGTTCGGCCTGGCCCGCCTGGCGCTGCCCGAGACGCGCAGCCGGATCGTCCAGCGCCTGGACTCGCCGACGACGGCCGCCCGGAGCGGCATCCCACTGGACGGGAGACGCCATGCCGCCTGAGTCAGCACGGCGGGGTCCGGAACCCGCCCCAGCGACCTTCGCCGAAAAGGCCCTGGCCCGCGCCGCCGGCCTGCCGGCGACCGTCGCCGGCCAGGTGGTGGACGCGCGGCCCGACGTGGTGCTCTCGCACGACAACACCGCCGCCATTTACACCATCTTCAAGACCATCGGCCTGGAGCGCGTCGCCATCCCCGAAAAACTGGCCATCACGCTGGATCATGCCGCGCCGGCGCCCACCGCCCAGCACGCGCGCAACCACGCCGAGGTCCGCGCCTTCGTCCGGGAGCAGGGCGTGCGGCATTTCTTCGACGTCGGGCGCGGCATTTGCCACCAGGTGCTGAGCGAAGAAGCGCTGGTCCTGCCCGGCCAGCTCATCCTGGGCGCGGACTCGCACACCCCGCACTTTGGCTGGCTGGGCGCGTTCGGGGCCGGCATCGGGCGCACCGAGGTGGCGGCGCTGTGGGCGACGGGCGAGCTGTGGCTGCGCGTGCCGGAGAGCCTGAAGTTCGTGGTGACCGGCAGACTGGGGCGCGGGATCACGGCCAAGGACCTGTGCCTGCACCTCATCGGGAAGTTCGGCGCCGACGGCGGGCTATACCGGTCGGTCGAATTCAGCGGCCCGGCCATCGAGAGTCTGCCGCTGGAAAGCCGGATGGTCATCCCCAACATGATGGCGGAGTTCGGCGTGAAGAACGCGTATCTGGCGCCGGATGATCAGGTGTTTGAGTATCTGGCGGCCCGCCGGTGGAGACGGCAGACGGCGGACGAAGGACGGAAGCCGGACGGCCAGCCCCGTTCGTCCTTCGTCTCTCGTCCTTCGTCCCTGAGTGAGTGGCGGGCCGAGATCGAGGCGGGCGCGCTGTACCCGGACCCGGACGCCGCCTACGCCGCCGTCCACGAGATCGACGCCGGCGCGATCGAGCTCACCGTCGCCTGCCCGCACACCGTTGACGCGACCCGGCCGCTCGCGGCGGTGCGGGGCACGCGCATCCACCAGGCCTTCATCGGCACCTGCACCAACGGCCGGCTGGAGGACCTGGCCGCCGCGGCCGCGGTGGCGCAGGGCCGGCGCGTCGCCCCCGGCATTCGCCTGCTCATCGTGCCGGCCTCGTCCGAGGTCTACCGGGAGGCGGTGCAACGCGGCTATGTGCAGACCCTGCTGGAGGCCGGCGCCGTGTTCGGCGCGCCCGGCTGCGGGCCATGTATGGGCAACCACATGGGCGTGCTGGCGCCGGGCGAGGTCTGCCTCTCGTCCGCCAACCGCAATTTCAAGGGCCGGATGGGCCAGCCCGAGGCGGCGATCTATCTGGCCAGCCCGGCCGTGGTGGCCGCCAGCGCCATCACGGGCGTCATCACGGATCCACGCGAATTGGAGTGAGCGGCCACACGCAATGCGGATTACGCCCTGCTCCGGCGCAATGCGGATGGCGTATTCCAGGATTGACCCCATGCTTACCGGCCAGGTCTGGAAATACGGCGACGGCGTCGATACCGACGTCATCTTCCCCGGCAAATACACCTACACTCTGCGCGCGCCGGCCGAGATCGCCGCGCACGCGCTGGAGGACCTGGACCCGGAGTTCGCGCGCCGCGCTCAGCCCGGCGACATCATCGTGGCCGGCCGCAACTGGGGCAACGGCTCATCGCGCGAGCAGGCCGTCACCTGCCTGAAATATCGGGGCATCGCCGCCGTGGTGGCCAGGTCGTTTGCGCGCATCTACTATCGCAACGCCCTCAACCAGGGCCTGCCGGTCATCGTTTGCCCGGAGGCCGTGGACGCCGCGCGGAGCGGCGACACGCTCAGCCTCGACCTGCCGGGCCACGCCATCCATCTGAAGGGTCGCGTCTACACCTTTCCGGCGCTCTCGCCGTCGGTGCTCAGCATCGTGGAGGCCGGCGGCCTGGTCCCGCACCTGCGCCGCAAACTCGGCCTCGCTTCCACCGCGGAAGTCCGCGTCAACGACTGACCCCCCCATGCCCACCCTCGTCCTCATCCCCGGCGACGGCGTCGGCCAGGAAGTCATCCCGGCCGCGGCCGAGGTGCTGGCTGCGCTCGGCCTGGGACTGGAGTTCGTGGAGGCCCCGGCCGGCTTCGAGCACTTCCGGCGGACCGGGCAGGCCCTCCCGGACGAGACGCTGGCGGAGGTGGCGGCGGCGGGCCTGGCCCTCTTCGGCGCGACCTCGTCGCCGGCCACGGTCGCGCCCGGCTACCGCAGCCCGATCCTGGCGCTGCGCCAGACCTTCGACCTGTACGCCAATCTGCGCCCGACCTTCTCACTGCCCGGCTCCTTCTCGCGGCCGGGAGTGGATCTGCTGATCGTGCGCGAGAACACGGAGGGCCTGTACGCCGGCCGCGAACGGCGCGAGGGCGACACGGCCATCGCCGAACGCGTCATCACGGCCCGGGGCTCGGAGCGCATCGCCCGGGCGGCGTTCGAGCAGGCCCGGCGCAGGGGCCCCCCACCCCGGGTCACCATCGTCCACAAGGCCAATGTCCTCAAGCTCACCGATGGGCTGTTTCGCGAGCAATGCCTGCAGGTTGCGGCCCGCTATCCGGAGGTCCAGGTCGAGGAGATGCTGGTGGACGCCATGGCCCTGCGCCTGGTCCGCGACCCGGAGCGGTTCAATGTGATCGTCACCACCAACCTGTTTGGTGATATCCTCTCGGACGAGGCCAGCGCCCTGATGGGCGGGCTGGGGGTCGCGCCGTCGGCCAACCTGGGCGAGAAGACGGCCGTGTTCGAGCCGGTCCACGGCTCCGCGCCCGACATTGCCGGCCAGGGGGTGGCGAACCCCATCGGCGCGATCCTCGCGGCGGCCATGCTGCTCGACCACCTCGGCCAGGCGGCGGCGGCCGGGCGCGTGCGCGCCGCGGTGCGGGCGGCGCTGCAGGCCGGCGCGCTCACCCAGGACCTGGGCGGCCGGACCGGCACGCGCGCGATGACCCGGGCCATTATCCGCCGGCTGTGAATCGGGGCACTCACACTGAGCGATTAGCGATCAGCCATCAGCCTTTGGTGAACGGCGTTTCATCCATGGACGAAGTCCAGCTCCTCGAGGGACTCCTGCAGCGCTACAGCCCCACCGGCCAGGAGGCCGAGGCCGTGCAATACCTGGTGGCCCAGATGCGGGCGGCAGGCCTGGACGCGCGCGTGGACGAGGCCGGCAATGCGGTGGGCATGTGCGGTTCCGGGCCGACCACCATCATGCTGCTGGGCCACATCGACACGGTGCCGGGCTTCATCCCGGTCACCCGCGACGGCGACCGGCTGAACGGGCGCGGCGCGGTGGACGCCAAGGGGCCGCTGGCCTGTTTCGTGGCGGCGGCGGCCCGCGTCAAAGCGCAGCTGGCGGGTAAGCGCCTGGTCGTGATCGGCGCGGTCGGCGAGGAGGGCGACAGCCGCGGCGCGCACTTCGTCAAAGGTCAGTACCAGCCGGACTTCACCATCATCGGCGAGCCGAGCGGTTGGGAGAAGGTCACGCTGGGCTACAAAGGCAGCGCCTGGTTCGACTACCGCGTCCGGCGCAGCCTGGCGCACACGTCGGCCCGGGCCGAGAGCGCGTGCGAGGCGGCCGTGGCCTTTTGGAACCGCGTCACGGCCTGGGCGGCCGAACGCAATGGCGACAACCCGCGGATGTTCGAGCAGGTCAGCCCGACTCTGCGCGCCATGGCGTCGGACTCGGATGGCTTCAGCGAAACGGCCCGGCTCAAGTTCGGCGTGCGGCTGCCGCCCGACCTGGGCGTGGCCGAGCTGCTGGCGGCGTTACAGGCGCTCGTGGACCATGCCGAACTGGAATTCGTGGAAGGCGTCCCGGCTTATCGCGGCGAAAAGAACACGCCCCTGGTCCGCGCCTTCCTGGCCGCCATTCGCGGCGCCGGCGGCAGTCCGTCGTTCACGGTCAAGAGCGGCACATCCGACATGAACATCGTCGCCCCGGTCTGGCGCACGCCCATCCTGGCCTATGGCCCGGGCGACTCCGCCCTCGACCACACCCCGGACGAGCACATCCCGGTGTCCGAATACCTGCGCGCCATCAATGTTCTGGCCGAGGCGTTGGCCCGCCTGACGGCCGACAACTGAGCGGCCAGAGCGAGCCAGGGTCGTTTTTTCGAATTGTGTGTAATTCCCCGCCAGCCGGGGCGCACGGCCGTGCGCCCCAACGCGTTGACACTGGCATCGGGATACGGCCAGCAGTCCAGCCCCCCATCAACCTGATTCCTACTGGCCGGCCAAAATGGACTGATTTGGCCCAGAACACTTCGGTTGGCAAATGTCGGCGCCGCGCTTAGTAAATTGGTACCAGACGGTCGCCGGTAGGACCTTGTTTTCTTGACAATCGTGCGCGCAGGAGATTAAGATGCCTTTAGTGTGAGACGGGGTGTCTGAGTTTCAGGCCGGCGATAGTTTGTGAAGGAAGCTGTGCGGGCGGGCCCTACCTCGCCCAGCCAGCGGTGCTCATCAGTCCGCCATGAGGTGCCCGGGTTGCCGGCGCCGGACACCCAGATTGCCTGGTGAGCATAGCACGTCCAATTAGCACGACTCAATTACAGACCTAACGGCCAGAGCTGGGTGTAGATACACCTCGGCCTGTTGCGTGTCGGCCGCCCGGATCTCTGGTCACACATGTTGATGAACGTTCGTCCTAAAACTTCGCCGGCTCGTCGGCGCCGGAGTTCTTCTGCCGCCATGGTGATCGGTGTGCTCGTGGCGTTGGCGGCGCCCCTTCTGGCGGTGGTGATACTGACGATCATGACGCTTACCCGAATGGTCTCCCAGACGGCCGCCCCTACCGCGACGTGGACGCCGGCGGCGACCGCGTCGCCGATCGAGGCGGACGCCGGCGCGCCGACGACGCCGGCGCCGACCGGCGAACCCGCGGCCGCCGTCGCTGTCGCGCCGTCAGCCACCCCCACCCCTCAGCCCGATGAAGGCGGCGAACCGACGGCCGCGCCCTCCCCGACCGTCGCCACGGCCCGCCCGAGCGAGACCCGGCCGCCGGCGACGGACAGCACAGCCACGGCCACGCCGCCGTTCACGCCCTCCGCCACGCCTACGACCAACGGCACGCCGGCGGCGACGGGCGCGGCGACGGCCACCGCCACCCCCACCGCGACCGCCACGGCGACCGCCACCGCCGGGAACACGCCGACGGCGACGCCGACGCTCACGACGCTCAGCCTGGCGGGGGTGCGCGGATACTTCGATGAAACCGAGAACAGCTTCCGGCTGGTCGGCGAGGTGGTGAACAACTCCGGCGTGGAACAGCAGATCATCACGGTCACGGGCGATTTCTTCGACAGCCAGGGTCAGCTCGTCGCCGACGAAACGGCCGCGCTGGATTTCCTGCCGCAGATCTTCGTCCCCGTCGGCGGGCGCGTCCCGTTTGAGATCCTGGTCGACGGCCTGCAGAGCGCGGCCCGCTGGGACCTGCGCGTGGAGGCGATGGAGAGCCTGAACCCGATCCGCCAGTTCCCGCCCGAGGAGGTCAGCGACCGGATCGACTCCGGTCGTTACTGCGTGAGAGGTCTGGTGCGCAATCCGGGCGAGCGGCTGCAGGAAAGCCTGATCGTGGTGGCGGTGCTGTATGACGCCGACGGGAACGTCGTCAACTATGGCGAGGCCACCCCGAGTTCGCCGTTCAGCATCTTCGGCGCCCGGGTCTTCAACTTCGATATCTGTGTGTCGCCCCCGAACGACGGCGTTGTTCGTTACGAGGCGCGCGCGCTGGGGCGCTAGCCCCGAAAGGAGACGAACACCCCGGCTCGCCTGGCTTGGGCTGCGTTTTATCTCGAATCACTCAGACAATGCGCCTCGCGGCGCCAGCGGCCTTTTCGATCGGTCGCAGGCCGGGCGCAAGCAGCCGGGGAAACACGCCACCGATCACACTTCCGACCCTCCGCCGCTGATGAGCGGGTTGTGGCACCTAAACACGTTTGACTCTCAGGAGACTTCTCAATGCGAGCCTTTATCGCCAAACTCACTCGGGGCATCGTGGGCCTGTCCCTCGCCCTGAGCGTTGTCGGCGTAGGGAGCAGCGCCCCGGCGGTGGCCGACACCACCAGCCCGGACCTGCCCGACTACGCGCAACTGGTTGAAGGCGCGAACACTCAGACCTGGACCCAGAAACCGGGCAGCACGCTGACCGGGCCGGTCCAGGTGATTGTTCACGTCAACAAGGCCCCCCTGGCCATGGTCGGCAAGTACTGGACCCACCAGCAGCGCCGCGACTATGTGGCCGAGATCCGGGCCGAGCAGGACCGGCTCGTGCCGCAGATCACGGCCCTGGGCGGCACGGTCGTCGGCCGCTTCGCCCAGCTTTCCACCGGCCTGGCCGTCACCATCGACGCGGCGCGCGTGCCTGAACTGCGCGGCCTGGCCAACGTGATCGGCGTCCGCGGCGTCGCCAACTACTCCCTCGACCTGACCGAGACCGTGGACTGGATCGGGGCCGGCAGCCTGCAGGATATGGGCATCACCGGCGTGCATGCCATGACCGGCCAGGGCATCGACGTGGCGGTGATCGACTCCGGCATCGACTACACCCACGTCAAGATGGGCGGCCCCGGCACCCCGGCGGCTTACGCCCAGGCCTACTGCGGCAACCCGGCCGCCACCCCCGACCCCACCGACCCGGCCTGTCTGGCGGCGGCGGCGGCGCCGGCCAACCCGGCGCTCTTCGGCCCGGCCGCGCCCAAGGTCAAGGGCGGCTGGGACTGGGTCGGCGAGAAGTGGCCGACCTTCAGCAGCAGCATCGCGCCGGACCCGAACCCGATCGACTTTGAGGGCCACGGCACCCACGTCGCCGACATCATCGGCGGCTTCGAGTCGGCCCCCGGCGCCGGCGACGCCGGCGTGGCCCCGGGCGTCAACATCTGGGCCTTCAAGGCCTGCTCCGCCGTGTCCTCGTCCTGCAACGGCCTGGCCCTGCTGCTGGCCCTGGACGACGCCATGGACCTGGACGACTCCGACTACGGCGTCTGCGACCCCGAGACCGACGACTGGTGCACCACCTACGACCCGGCCGACGTGGTCAACATGTCCCTGGGCTCGCCCTACGGCCAGCCGGAGGATGACCTGAGCCACTTCACCAACCTGGCCACCTACTACGGCTCCGTCGTGGTGGTCTCGGCCGGCAACAGCGGCGACCGCCCGTACATCGTCGGCTCGCCGTCCACGGCCGAGGGCGCGATCAGCGTGGCCCAGAGCACCGTGCCCTCGGACAAGCTCTACAACGTCCGCGTGAACGGCGCGGTCCAGGCCAAGGGCGTGCTCCAGCCCTGGAGCCCGGCCATCACCGGCCCGATCTCCGGCCCGCTCCAGTACGGCAACGGCGCCG
>DAOUAB010000179.1:0-14478 GCA_034434015.1 Anaerolineales bacterium | reverse complement strand
ATCTCGGCCCGCACCGAGACGTCCAGCATCGAGACCGGCTCGTCGGCGATGAGCAGTTCCGGCTGCAGGACCATAGCTCCGGCGATGACCACGCGCTGGCGCTGGCCGCCCGAAAGCTCGTGCGGATAGCGCCACAAATAGTCCTCAGCCGGGCGCAGGCCGGCGTCCTCCAGCGCCGCCTTCACGCGCGCCAGCCGGTCGCTGCGGCGGCGCGCCACCCCGTGCACCTCCAGCGGCTCGGACACAACATCGAAGATCGTGGCGCGCGGGTTGAGCGACTCATAGGGGTCCTGAAACACCATCTGCGCCCGCTGGCGCAGACCTTTGAGCGCCAGCCGCGGCGGCAGGGGCGGGGCGCTCACGGTGTGGGCGCGGCTCGTCCCCACGGACAACATGGCCGCGCGCAGCCGGCGGGCACCCGCGCCCACGCTCTGGCCGTTGAAACGGATGTCGCCGTCGGTCTGCTCCTCCAGGCCGATGAGGGTTTTGGCGATGGTGGTCTTGCCGCAGCCGGACTCGCCCACCAGGGCCAGGACCTCGCCGCGCGCCAGCGTGAACGAGACGCCGTCCACGGCTTTCACGGTCTGCGGCGGCCGGCCGGCCAACAGGTCGGTGAGCGGGCGGGGGACGGCGTAATACTTGCGCAGGTCGCGCACCTCCAGCACCGGCGTGGCGCTCATTCGAAGCGGGCCTCCGGGCCGGCGTACAGATGGCAGGCGGCGTAATGTTTCGTTGAGGCGGCCATGAGCCGGGGCGCTGTCGTGGCGCATACCGGCAGCCGCCGGTCGCAACGCGGCTCGAAGCGGCAGCCGGGCGGCAGGGCGTTGAGGCGCGGCGGGTAACCCGGGATGGAGGCCAGCGTCTCGCCGGGCGCGTTGAGGTCCGGGAAGGCCTGCAGCAGGCGCTGGGTGTAGGGGTGCTGCGGGTCGTTGTAGACGGCGTCGGCCGGCCCCTGTTCGGCCACTTTGCCGCCATACATGATCACGACCGAGTCGCACACCTCGGCCACCACCCCCAGGTCGTGCGTCACCAGGACCACGGCCAGCCCCAATTCTCTCTGGATGCCTTTGAGCAGTTCCAGCACCTGGGCCTGGATCATCACGTCCAGGGCCGTGGTCGGCTCGTCGGCGAAGAGCAGGCGCGGCTGGCAGGCCAGGGCCATGGCGATCATCGCGCGCTGGCGCATCCCGCCCGAGTACTGGTGCGGATACTGGTCCCCGCGGCTCCTGGCGATCCCCACCAGGTCCAGCAGCGCGTCCACGCGCCGGTCGGCCGCGGCCCGGTCCATCAGGCCGTGCAGCAGGATGGCCTCGCCGATCTGGTGGCGCACGGTATAGACCGGGTTGAGCGCATTCATCGCGCCCTGGAAGACGATCGCCATCTCCTTCCAGCGGTAGCGCCGCATCTCGCGCTCGCTCAATGCCAGCAGATCGGTCCCGTCGAACAGCACCTGCCCGGAGACGATGCGCCCCGCCGCCGGCAGCAGGCGCATCAGCGAGAGCAGCGTGGTGGTCTTGCCGCAGCCGGACTCGCCCACCAGGCCCAGGGTCTGGCCGGGATAGAGATCGAACGAGACGTCCTCGAGCGCGTGCGCCACCGAGCCGTCCAGGCCGACGAAGTCGGTGCCCAGGCCCCGCACGCTCAGGAGCGGCCGGGCCGTCTCGTCGTGGGACCAGTCCACGGACATGGCCGACCTGGAATTCGCCACAGCTTCAGGGCGCCCGGGCCAGATCGGGCGCGCGCGCCACCATGCGCTCGTCGCCTTCGAGATGGTGGGCCGTCAGACGCGGGTTGAGCACCTCCTCCAGGACATTGCCCAGCAGCACGCAGCCCAGCGAGACCCACACGATCGCCAGACCCGGCGGCAGATAAAACCACCAGGCGCCGTTGGCGATGGCGTTGCGGCTGAAGGCGAAGTTGATCATCGTGCCCCACGACGGGCGCGTCGGGTCGCCCAGGCCCAGGAAGGCCAGGCCGGATTCGGTCAGGATGGCCGTGGACACATCCAGCACGGCGTTGGCCACGATCAGCGGCGTGATCTGCGGCAGGATATGGCGCAGCAGGATGTGGCCGTGGCCGGCCCCGATGGCGCGGGCCCGGGCCACGAACTGGCGCTCTTTGATGGTGAGCGTCTGGGCGCGCACCAGCCGGCCGGTGCGCGTCCAGTACAGCAGCCCGATGACCAGCACCAGGATGACGTAGGGCGAGACGCCGAGGTTGAGCTGGCGCACGCTGGCCAGCAGGATGATGATGAGCGGCAGGTCCGGGATGACCAGGAGAATGTCGGTGAGGCGCATGAGCAGGACGTCCAGCCAGCCGCCGAAGTACCCGGCCAGCAGGCCGAGCATGCTGCCGACCAGCACCGAGAGCGCCGCGGCGAAGAAACCGACCGAGAGCGAAATCCGCGAGCCGAAGACGAGCTGGGCCCAGATGTCGTGCCCGGCGTCGTCGGTGCCGAGCGGGCCGTGCTCGGCCGGCGAGGCGAAGGTGAGCGGCCGGCCGGCCTCGTCGCGGATGGTCTCGGACGGATCGCGGCCGGCCAGGACCGGCGCCAGCAGGGACAGCGCCAGGGCCGAGGCCAGCAGCGCCGCCCCGAGCAGGCCCGGCCGGTTGCGACGGAAAACCCGCCAGAACTCGCTCAGATTGCGGCGGAGGCGAGGCCAGCGCGCGGACATCAGGTCGCCCTCACCCGCGGGTCGAGGTACGAGTACAGCAGCTCGGCGATCAGATTCGCCCCGATGACGGCCACCGCCAGCAGCAGGAACGCGCCCTGCAAGAGCGGGAAATCCTGTTTGCCAAGCGCCTCCTGAAACAGCTTGCCCAGGCCGTCGTACGAGAAGACGGTCTCGATGTAGATCGCGCCGGCCACCGTGAAACCCAGGTTCAGGGCGACCAGCGTGACGATCGGCAGCATGGCGTTCTTGAAGGCGTGGCGGCGCAGCACCTGCCAGTGGCTCATGCCCTTGGCCTTGGCCGTCAGGATATAGTCTTCGCTCAGCACCTCCAGCACCGACGAGCGCATGATGAGCATATACTCGCCCAGGTAGACGATGGTGTAGGTGAGCGTCGGCAGAATCAGGTGCTCGGCGTAGTCCGGCCACACCTCCCACATCGGCCGGCTGATGTTCTGCGGGCTGACGGTGCCGCCGGTGGGCAGGCCGAGCCAGGTGCTGCCGGCCGCCAGCAGGATGATGCCCAGCCAAAACGTGGGGATGGCCCAGGTGATGAGCGAGAAAGTCAGCGCGCCGATGTCCATGGCCGTCTTGCGCTTCCAGCCCGCGAACAGGCCCAGCGCCACGCCCAGCACGATCGACAGCACCTGGCCCAGCGAGATCAGCAGCAGGGTGTTGCCGAGCTTCGAGATCAGGATGTCGGCCACCGGACGCCGCAGCGACCATGAAATCCCCAGGTTCCCCTGCGCCCACTGCGCCACGGTGGCCAGGAATTGCTCGTGCAGCGGCCGGTCCAGGCCGAACTGGACGCGCAGCGCCTCCTGCGCCTCGCGCGAGATGCGCACGTTGCGGCCGATCACGGCCCGCACCGGGTCGCCCGGCAGCACCCGGAACAGGTAGAAGTCCACGACCACCACCACGCCGAGCGTGAGCAGGGCCATGGCCAGTTTGCGCAGCAGGTAATCGCGGCGGTCCATCGAGGTCAGCGCACCGGCTCCACTTTCTGGAGCGAGAACGACGAGACCATCGACACAGTCAGCGACGGGTTGGCGATGTAGTCCGGGAAGTTCCGGAAGCGGTCGGAGCGGTAGGCCTCCAGCGAGTCGTAGTTGTAGAGCACGATGTAGGGCAGATCGCGGAACAGGAGCGCCTGCATCTTGTAGATGATGGCCTGGCGCTGTGCGGGATCGCTGGCCTGCTGCTGGTCGAGGTAGAGCTGGTCGTACTCGGGGTTGCAATAGCCGCTGTCGCTCCAGCCGCCCACCTCGAACTGCTCGCAGAGCATGATGCTCAGGATGAAGTCCGGGTCCGGATCGCCGCCCCAGCCCCAGATCACCAGGTCGAAGTCGCCGATGCCGGTGGTCAGGCTGGTGAGCGTGTCCGAGTCGGTCGCCTCCGGGTTCACCTTCACGCCGATCTGGCCGAACCAGTCCACCATCAGGTCCGCGATGCGCGGGTATTCGGCCGAGTCGGCGTCGAACTGCAGGCGGAACTCCAGCCGGACGCCGTCCTTCTCCCGCACCCCGTCGGCGCCCGGGGTGTAACCGGCGTCCTCCAGGATTTGGGCCGCCTTCTCGAGGTCGAAGGCGTGGTCCTGGATATTGGGGTTGTGCCAGAAGCCGCCCGCCAGGCTGGGCGCCACGATCGACCAGGCCGGCCGCCCCAGCCCCTGCAACACCACATCCACCAGGTCCTGCTTGTTGATGGCCGTCGCCAGCGCCAGGCGCACCTGCGGGTCGCGCAGGGCCGGGTTGGCGGTCGGCGCCGGGTCGCGGTCCTCGCGCGCCACGTTGATGATCAACTCGTCAAACGACCGCGACGGCGTCTGCGCCACGACGACGTTCGCAAAACCCTTGACGGTCTCAAAGGCGCTGTTCGGGACGGAGTAGAGCACGTCCACATCGCCGACTTTCAGCGCCTGGACCATCGCATCGCTGTTGTCGAAGCTTTGCAGGATCACCTGGTCAATCTTGGGCGCACCGTCGTAGAAATCCGGGTTGCGGTCCAGGATGACGACGCCCCGGTCCTTGTCGTACACGTTCAGCTTGAAAGCGCCGGTGCCGATCAGCTTATCGTTGGTGAAATTCTGGAGCGCCTCGACGGTGTCCAGCGGCTCGAAATCCGCCCGCCACAGCGCGTACAGGAAAGACACGCGGTACTCCATATTGCCGATCGGGTACTCGAGCGTGATCTGCACGGTCTTATCGTCGGGGGCGGTGACCGCCTTGAACCCGTTGGTGTAATTCACCAGCGTGGCCCACCCCTCCGGGTCGCCCATGATCTCGTTGATGCTCCAGGCCACGTCGCCGGCCGTCAGCGGCGCGCCGTTGTGCCAGCGGATGCCGTCCTTCAGCGTGAAGGTCCAGGTCAGCCCGTCGTCGGAGTGCGTCCAGGTTTGCGCCAGGTCGCCCACGTATTGGCCGTCCGGGCCTTCCTTGACCAGCGAGCTGTAGACCAGGTCGAAGATGACGTAGGACACCGCCAGGAAGGCGTAGGCCGGGTTGAGGGTATCCGGCCGGTCGATCCAGCCGACGCGCAGGCTGACGGGGCCGGCCGGGGTATCGGTGGCCGACGCTTCCGGCGCCGGGGTGGCCGGGCCGGCGCAGGCCGTCGCCGCGAGCGCCAGGACGAGCGTGAGTAACAGGGTCCGTTTGAGCATCTCGCTTCTCCTTGTGAGTATCCGTCCCTCAGCCCGATGGGTCCAGCCGCCGATTACGCCGATTGGCAAACCGGTCAGGCAATCACGAGCGGCCCGCTTCGCCGTGCTCGGCTATGCGCGCGGCGCAACGTGCAGCCAACCGCTCAGGGCGAACGCAAACCTAAAAGGCCTCGGCTCAAATCCGTGCCAATCCGTGCAATCCGCGTCCAAGAGCCCGCTCCACCCGAAAATAGGCGCCTCATACCATGAAACGCCGCGGCGGATTCGCCTGCTGTAGAATCGGCCGCGCGAACCGGAACGGCGCCAGGTCGTGCGGCGTGCGCCCGTCGAGCGCCAGGTCGCTCAGGATGCGGCCGATCAGGGACGAGAACTTGAAATCGTGCGCGGCGCCGATGGCGATGAGCGCATTCGGGCGGCCGGGCAGCGCGTCGATGACGAAGTCGCGGTCGGGTGTGAGGGTGTACAGGCAGGTCTTGGTCAGCAGAGGCGGGCCACAGGCCTCCGGCAGGTAAGTCTGAAAGAACGCGGACAGGCGTCGCAGGTTGTCCGGGTCCGGCTCGAAGGTCCGGGTCGCGGGGGACACCTCGCCTCCGCCCACGTCCTGCGCGCCCTTGACGCCCGGCTCGCCGTAGACCGGGAAGCCGTAGAAGCAGGGCTCATCCATCCAGATCCAGACGGGGAAGCGCTCGGGCGCAAAGCGCTCCAGGTTCGGCGCGGCGAAGTAGGTGAGCTGTTCTTGCGTGACGGTCAGCGGAAGCCGCAGGCCGAAGTGCGCCAGCAGCGCGTTGGACCAGGCGCCGGCGGTGAGGATGAGTTTCTCGCAGCGGTAGGTCTCCTCGCCCGCGACCACCTCGAACTCATCGCCGACCGCGCGGAGGGCGGAGACCGGGGACCGGTCGATCAGGGTGGCGCCGTGGGCCTGCGCCATCCGCCGGTGCGCGGCGGTCCCCCGGTTGGCCGGCGCGATGCCGCCCTCCGGCTGATACAGCGCGCAGACGTCGTCGGGCAGCCGCCACTGCGGCCAGCGGCGCATGGTCTCCCGCGCGTCGAGGAACTCGAACGGCACGCGGCAGGCGGCCAGGCTGTCCACGTAATCCGTGATCGGGATGCGGGCGTCCGCGGGCGAGAGGTCCAGCCCGCCGGTCTTGAGAATCAACTGTTCGCCGGCGTCGGCTTCGAGCTCGGCCCAGGCCCGGTAGGCGGCTTTGGCCAGGGCCACATAGCCGGAGGTGTGATAAGAGAGGCGGATGATGCGCGAATGGTCGTGGGAGCCGCCGCGGTCGTGGCCGAGCTCAAACTGCTCCAGCCCCAGCACATCCCGGCCGGCGCGGCGGGCCAGCCAGTAGGCGGCCCCGCTCCCCAGGCCGCCCAGACCAAGGACGATGTAGCGATAGTCGCGCCGCATGCAAACACATGGCCGTCCGCGCCCGGCGCCGGGCGGGAACAGGCCGGCAGGCTCCCGTAATTGGATTCAACGCCCCGACTTGCCTTTTGGAAGTATAGGGTCAAAAATGACCATGTCAAGTAAACGGAGACAAACGATGAGCGAACTCTATGCGGTCCAGGTCGAGCACAACGTCCGCCTGCGCATGCGCGACGGGGTCGAATTGTCCGCCAATCTCTGGCGGCCGATGCCGCGCGAACCCGGCGAGACCTTCCCGGCCATCCTGGAGATGATCCCCTACCGCAAAGACGACTGGCGCTATAACGGCGACGCCGCGCGGATGACCTATCTGGCCCAGCGCGGCTACGTGGGCTGCCGTCTGGATGTGCGCGGCACGGGCAGCAGCCAGGGCCTGGCGCTGGATGAGTATACCGAGGCCGAGACCGAGGACGGCGTCGAGGCGGTGGCCTGGCTGGCGGCCCAGCCCTGGTGCAACGGCCGCGTCGGCATGTGGGGCATCAGCTACGGCGGGTTCACGGCCATCCAGGTGGCCATGCGGCAGCCGCCGGCCCTCAAGGCCATCGCGCCCATGTACGCCACCGACGACCGCTACACCGACGACGTCCACTACCTGGGCGGCTGCCTGACGGCCAGCGAGCTGGCCCAATACGCCGTCAGCATGGTCGCCATGAACGCGCTGCCGCCCCGGCCGGAGTACGCGGGCGCCGATTGGGCCGCGCAGTGGAAAGCGCGCCTGGAGCAGACGCCGCCGTGGCTGATCCGCTGGCTGCGCGAGCAGACCGACGGCCCGTACTGGCGCCACGGCTCGCTCGCGCCGGACTATGGCCGGATCACGTGCGCGATCCTGCACTTCGGAGGCTGGTCGGACAGCTACACCAACCCGGTCCTGCGCATGCAGGCGCACTGCGCCAACGCGCCGCGCAAATTGATCCTGGGGCCGTGGGTTCACGATTACCCGGACGGCGCTTACCCCGGCCCCAACATCGACTGGCTGCACGAGCTGACGCGCTTCTTCGACTATTGGCTGAAAGGGGTGGACAACGGGGTGATGGCCGAACCCGCTGTGCGCGTCTTCCGGGCCGAGTACACGCCGCCCGAGGCCTTCCCGCAACGCTGGAACGGCGCCTGGCTGGCGTACCCCGCCTACCCGATCCCGGGCGCGCAGACGCACGCGCTGTATCTCGACGCGGGCCGGCTGACCCCGCAGCCGCCCGGCGCCCAGCGCTCAATTCATTACCCTCATCGCCCCACCTGGGGCACGGCCGGCCCGCTGTGTTCCGGCGGCGGCGGCGCACCCAACGGCCTGGCGCGGGACCTGCGGCCGGATGAGGCGCTCTGCCCCACCTTCACCAGCGCGCCGCTCGACGCGCCGCTGGACGTGATCGGCTTCCCGGAGGTCGTGCTGCATCTGAGCTGCACGGCGCCGGTGGCGACCGCCGTCGTCCGGCTGTCGGATGTCCACCCGGACGGGACCTCGGCGCTGGTGTCGTGGGGCGTGTTGAACCTGACGCACCGCGCCGGCCACACCGACCCGCAACCGCTCATCCCCGGCGAGGTCTACGAAGTCAGGCTCACGCTCAAGGCCGTCGGCTATCGCTTCCTGGCCGGCCACCGCCTGCGGCTCGCCGTCGCCAGCGCCCACTGGCCCATGCTCTGGCCCTCGCCCTACCCAGCGGAGAACGCCCTGCACTGCGGGCCGGGGACGCCCTCGCGCCTGAGCCTGCCCATCGCCCCGCCCAGCCCCCTGCCCCCGCCCGTCTTCAAGACCACGCCCGCCGACCTGCCGGCCGTCGGCGGCGGCCGCGACGAGGCCCCGGTCTGGCGCATAACGGAAGACGTGCTCGCCGGCAGCCTGACCGTATCCCTGTACGAAGGCGGCGAGTCGCTCCTGCCGGACGGGCGCGCCCTCTTCGCGGACGAACGAATTGAGTTGACGGCTTTCCATCACGATCCGGCGCGGGCCCGCCTCTACAACGAATGCACGTACCGGTTGAAGGAGCACGGTTACGAGACCGAGGTGCGCTCCACCGGCGCATTCCGAAGCACGGCCACGGACCTCCACCTGGATATTCAGTTGACGGTCACACTCAACGGGAATGTCTTCTTCCAGAAGGCGTGGCTGGAGACGGCGCCGCGCCGTCTTCTCTAGAGCGATTGCCGATTTAGTTTGCGGCATGTCATTCCGGCGAAGGCCGGAATCCAGCGAATTTGGGCGGGACCTGGACCCCGGCTTGCGCCGGGGTGACGTCAACGCAAGCGGAATTCGGTATAGCGCGCGTTCGCGGCTTATTTACGGGAAGCGCGCCGGGCCGCTCAGGGCGAACGAGGTCACGGCGCCGTGAACGCCCCCACCTCGACCTCGCCCAGCGCGCGGCGCAAAGCCTCGGCCGCCAGGATCACCGTGACGCCGCGCTCGCCCGACCCAAGGGAGACCTCCGCCTGACTCAGGACGCTCTCGTCCACCAGCACACGCATCGGGCGCGGCAGGCCGAACGGCGAGACCGCGCCGATCTCATAGCCGGTCACCGCCCGCACCTCATCCGCCGTCGCCAGGGTCACACGCGACTGGCCCAGATGCCGGCGCAACACGGGCCAGGCCACCTGCCGCGCGCCCGCCACCAGGACCATCACATACTCGCCGGGGCCGGCCGGCGACTCGCCCCGGCAGCGGAACACCAGACTGCGCACCACCTGGTCCGGGCTCTGGCCCCGTTCGCGGGCGGCCTGCTCCAGGGACTCCACCGGCCCCGGATGACGGAAGACGCGATGCGGGACGCCCAACGCGGCCAAGGCCCGGGCTACCGGAGGCGCGGTCACGCCGCCTCCACAAACACGGCCGTCGTCCGGCCCGGCGTCGTGAACGCGCCGGTCCGCGGCTCGAAGGACGCGGTCCGCACCCACGCATCCCGCGACGCGGCCAGCACCGGGTGCAGGGCCAGGGCCGCGCCCCTGAACGAGGCGGCCCTGAACGTCTGCGGATCGGGCGCGGCGTTGAACAGGACCACCACCTGCCGGTAGGGTTCCGCCAGGCCGGCGCCGTCCAGACGCATCACGATCAGGCCCGGAAGCTGGCGCGGGCCGGTGTTGAGATACGTCAGCCGGCGGATCACGTCGGCGGCCGTGCGCAGCCGGAAGAGGCCGGTGCTGCGCCGGACCCGCAACATCTCGCGGAAGTGTTCGGCTGCCTGGTAGATATGGGCCTTCGACGGTTTCAGGCGCGGGTCGGCCAGCAGCGGCTTCATCAACGGCCAGCGCTCGCCATTCTCCCTGGCCGGCGGCAGGCCGACGCCCCAGTTGTTGTCGGAATAGGTGAAGTCCAGCTTGTTGAACCAATCGCCCGAGTCATAGCTGTTGCGGTCCAGGGACTTGGAGCGCAGCAGGTCGTCGCCGGCGTGGAAGAACGGAATGCCCTGGGCCAGCATCACCAGGCTGACCGCCAGGTTGTTGATGCGCACGCGCTGGTCCATGTCCAGGTCGATGGGCACCTTGAGCTGGAGGCAGTCGAAAAGCGTCTCATTGTCATGCGCGGAGACGTAGGGCACATTCTCCTGCGGGTCGAGCGCGTAGCCGGCCGGCTGGCCGTTGTAGCTCACTTCGTGACCTTTCGCCCGGCGCCCGCGGGCCGTCTCAAAGTGGAAGTCGCGCAGGTTGCCGGCCAGGCCCACACGCAGCCAGTCGCCGTATTCCAGCAGTTGGGCGCGCTGCTCGTCCGGACTGCGCCGCTCGGCGGCGTTGGGCGCGAAGAACAGGCCCATCACCCAACCCTGCTCCTGGAGCGGGCCAAACGGGTTGCCGCCGCGCACGGCGTCGCGGAAGCGGTCGTTGAACGCGCCGATGCCGGTGCCGCCGATGTTGTGCTGCGCGGCGTTCCGGCCGCGCCCATCATTGACCACCTCGCCGAAGTTCCAGGCTTCGCCGTAGAGCAAAATGCGCCGGCCGTCCACGCCGTCACGCTCGGGCGTGAGCGCGTCCAGGGCGGCGCGCACCGCCAGCATGTCGTCCAGCATGTGGTGGCCCATCAGGTCGAAGCGGAAGCCGTCGATCTGGTAGGCCCGCGCCCAGGTCGTCAGCGAGTCCACCATCAGCTTGCGCATCATGGCGTGCTCGGTGGCCGTGTTCGAACAGCAGGTGCTGGTCTCCACCCGCCCGTCCGCATCCAGACGGTGGTAGTAGCCCGGCACGATCCGGTCCAGCACCGCCTGCGGGCTCTGGCCGTGGGCGTGCGTGTGGTTGTAGACCACGTCCATGACCACGCGCAGACCGGCGCGGTTGAGGGCCTGGACCATGGCCCGGAACTCGCGGATGCGGCCGGCGCCGTCCGGCTCGGTGGCGTACGAGCCCTCCGGGACGGTGTAGTGGAACGGGTCGTAGCCCCAGTTAAAGCCGTCGCGGGCGCGCATCGCCTCGATGATCTCCTGCTGGCGCGGCGAATCCGGCGGCAGGGTCTGCAGCAAGAGTTCGTCCGGTTCGACGCGCTTGGCGCGGTCCTCCTCGATGGTGGCGATGTCGAAGACCGGCAGGAGGTGGACGTGCGTCAGGCCGGCCTCGGCCAGGGCGCGCAAATGGCGCATGCCGTTTGAGCCGGACCGGGTGAAGGCCTTGAACGTGCCGCGCTCGGCCTCGGGGACGCTGGGATCGTGGAGGCTGAAGTCGCGCACATGCAGTTCGTAGACCACGCTGTCCTCGGGCGCCGCCAGCGGCGGCTTGGCCAGGGTCTCCCAGCCGGGCGGTTTGAGTGCCGCCGCCTCCAGGTCCACGATCTGGCTGCGCGCGCTGTTGAGGGACAGGCTGAGCGAGTACGGGTCGGTGACCAGGTTGCGCTCCACGCGGCCGGTGGCGCGCGTGAACACGTCGACCTCGTACAGGTAGAACCAGTCGCGCCAGGTGCGCTCGCCGGTGAGCGACCACACGCCCGTGGCGGGGTCGAACGTCATCGGCTGGCGCGAGCGCGCCGGCCCGGTCGAGGCCGGGAACAGGTGCAGGCGCACCGCGCGGGCGGTCGGCGCCCAGACGCGCAACACCGGCCGCCCCCCTTCCCAGGCGACGCCGAGCGGGCCGGCGTAGGCGTACAGGTCGTCCAGCACGCCGGGGAGCTGAAGCGCGGTGGCCTCGATGAAATGGCCGTCCGCGCCGTAAGCGGCCACCAGCGCCTGCGCTCTCAGGACCTCCGGGACCAGCGGTTGATCGGCGTCGGCCAGCGCCAGCGCCGGGAGATCGGCCAGGTGCGGGAACTTGCGCCGGACGGCTTCGCCCGGGCCGTCGGGCGCGGGCGTCAGCGCCAGACGCCGGCCGCCGCTGGGGCCGTCGGCCGAGAACCGCAGGGCGGCGTCAGGGTCAAAGCAGAGAAAGAAGCGGGCGTCCGCGGCCCGGGCTGCGGACCAGAGAATGAACCGGCGCGTCACCCAATGGGCGCGCGCCGTTACCGGGGCAGGCTCGCTCATACGGGCCATTATATCCCGTTGTTAAACGCGCGGCGGCGAGCGTGACGCGCTCGCCGCCGTTTGCCCGCCGTTCCGGCGAAGGCCGCCGGGCTACGTCCCGTCGGTCGTGTCGCCCTGCGCCGGGTTAAAGTCGTTGCGGATGTCGGCGCCCGGACCGCCGCTGAAGAAGTCGGCGCCCGCGCCGCCCGTCAGGATATCGGGGCCGGCGCCGCCGTAGAGCTGATCGTCGCCGGCGTCGCCGTTGAGCGTATCCTGGCCGCCGCCGCCGTTCAGCACGTCGTTGCCGGCGCCGCCGTTCAGCGCGTCCAGGCCGTTGCCGCCGGTGAGCGTGTCGTTGCCGGCGTCGCCGTTGAAGACGTTGGAGCCGGCCGTATCCGTCATCTGGTCATCGCCCGCGCCGCCGCTCAGGATGTCGTTGTTGGCGCCGCCGGTGAGGGTGTCGTTGCCCGCGCCGCCGAAGACCCGGTCGTTGCCGCCGCCGCCGTCGAGCGTGTCCCGGCCGCCGTCGCCGCAGATCAGGTCATTGCCGCCCAGGCCGTTGAGGGTGTCGTTGCCGCCCAGGCCGACGATGACATCCGGCCCGTCGGTGCCGTTCAACGCATCCGGGCCGTCCGTGCCCCACAGCGTGGCGAACGCGCCCTCGCAGCTTGGGCGCAGGTCCCAGGTATAGACGGCCGGCGTCGGGTCAACGTTGCCGGCCTCGTCGCGGGCGCGCACCTCGAAGGTATGGATGGCGTAGGCCAGGTCCAGATACTGCGTCGGGCTGGCGCATGCGGTCCAGCCGTCGCCGTCCAGCTGGCACTCGAAGGTCAGGTCAGCGGGCGCCGTCAGATTGTCCGTGCCCGTGAACTCGAAGACCGGGTTGCGGTCGTCGGACAGCGGCAGAGGCGTCGCCGGGACGCCGGGCGCCGCCGTGATGACGGTGTCCGGCGGGATCACGTCCACCAGGTTGAGGCCCACGATCACCGGGTCATGGTCCGACGAGCGGTAGGCGTTCGGCTCATAGACCGCTTCCTGAGCAGGCGGCTTGAAGCTGGTGTCGTAATCCAGGAAGTCGGGCTCATCGGCGTTGATGTGCCAGTCCGCGGCGCCGGTCACCTGGGCCAGCAGGCTCGGGTTGGCCAGCGCATGGTCCAGGTAGCCGGCCTGGCCGTCGAAGACATAGGAGTAGGCGTAGGTGCCCTGGTACAGGGCGATCAGGTTGGTGTAGTCGTCGCCGGTGCCGGGGGTGTCATCCGGGCCGGCCTTGACGGCGTCGATCGGGTCCTCCTGGGCGTATGAGTTCAGGTCGCCCATGATGAGGAAGTCCGGATCGCCGCTGCCGGTCGGGTCGGTGGCGAGCCAGTCCACCAGGGCCTGGGCCGCGGCCAGGCGGGTCAGGTTGCAGTTGCCCTGGCCGTCGCCGATGTCCGGGTCGCCGGCGCAGGCCGAGCCTTTGGACTTGAGGTGGTTGACGACCACCGTGAAGCGGGCGCCGGAGACGATCTCCTCAAACGTCTGGGCCAGCGCCGGGCGGTTGAGGGTATCAATAAAGCGCGGGTCGACGGCCGAGGTCAGGAGCTCGAAGTCGCCGACCGGCACGACCTTGCCGGGCTTGTAGATCAGGCCGACCCGGATGGCGTCGGTGCCGATCACGCCGGTGTCGATGTAGGCGTAGGTCCCGGCGCCCAGCAGGGCGTTCAGGCCCGGCACGATGCCGTTGGTCGGGTCGCCGAGCGGGTCCACGCCGATGGTGTTTTCCAGCTCGTTCAGGCCGATGATGTCGGCGTCCAGGCCGGCCAGCGCAGCCAGGAGCTTGTCGCGCTGGCGCGCCAGTTCCAGCGGCTGGTCGCCGTCCCAGCCCCGGCATTCCAGGCTCGGAACCGGGCCGCACAGGTTGTCCGCCGGGTTGTCCGGTCCGCTCGACGACTCCTGAATGTTGTCCGGCGTGAGGAAGAAGTTGAGCGTGTTCATGGCCGCCACGCGCAGGCGGCCGCCGACCGGCTCAGGCGCGGCCGGGCGCGGGTTGACCGGCGTGTAGTCGGCCGGGGCGGTGGGCTGGATGCGGTACAGGCTGAAATCGAAGCCCAGCACGCCGACGGTGTTCTGGACCGTGTCGCCGCCGCGGAAGCGGTTGTCCAGCCCGAAATAACCGCCGTTGGGGTGGCGCACGAAATCAGGATTCTGGACGCCCAGGCCGTCATCGAGCGTGATGCGGCGCAGGCTGTTGGCCAGGGTGCGGGCGTTGGCGGGCGCGCCCGGCTCGTCGATGGCGGTGCCGGTGAAGGGCCGCGTCTCGCCGTCGAGCGGCAGGGCCAGGAC
>DAOUAB010000178.1:0-19364 GCA_034434015.1 Anaerolineales bacterium | reverse complement strand
GGCCTGGTGGCCCTGGTGGGCGGGCTGTGGTGGGCGGCGGCGCAGTGGTTGCCGGAGCGCACGGTCCCGCCGGCGACGTCGCCGCGCTTTGCGGTGGGCAGCGCCGTGCGGGTCGTGGGCGGCGGCCAGGCCAGCGTCAGCGTGCTGCGCGGTTGTCCGACCGGTTTCTGGATGGGGGTGCTGGGTGTGGCGGACGACGGCGAGGCCGGGCGGGTGCTGGAACGCCAGACCTGCGACGGCGAATGGTGGTACCGCGTGGCGTTCCCGGACGCCGCGGACGAGCAGTGGGATGGCAGCGGCTGGTTGAGCGGCGCCAACCTGGAGATAAGGTGATGGAAGACCGACCGGAGGCGCTCAAACTGAAAGTCCTGATAGCCGACGATGACGACGCGCTGCGGCGCCTGGTCGTGACCACGCTGATGGACGACGACCGGACGCTGCTGGAAGCCCGGGACGGCGAGGAGGCGCTGAGCGTGGCCCGGCGCGAGCGCCCGGACCTCATCCTGCTGGACATCGCCATGCCGGGCCTGTCCGGCCTGGCCGTGTGCCGCAGGCTGCGCCGCGAGGCCGGGACGCGCGCCATTCCCGTGATCATGCTCACCGGCCACGGCCGCGCCGCCGACCGCGAGCGCGGCCTGTCGGCCGGGGCGGACGCGTACCTCACCAAGCCCTTCAGCCCGCTCGAACTCCTGCAGTTGTCGGAGCAGTTCCTGTTGGCCGGCAACCGGTTTTGCCCGGCGTAGCCGGAAGGTGGCCCATGGACGTCTCGCTTTCCTCCCCGCCCTCGATCCTGACGACGCGCGAGGCCGCCCGGTACTGCGGCGTCTCCGCCGAAACCATCCGGCGCTGGATCCGGACGAAGGGCCTGCCGGCGTACAACACTCAGCTGGGCCTGAATATCCGCATCCGCCGGGAGGATCTGGAAGCCTTCGCGCGGCAGCATAACATCCTGCTGGCGGGCCGGTTGATGCCGGAACTGGACGGGTCGCCCGAAGCAACGCCGGACTAGCCCGCGAGCGCGGGCCGAGTTTTCATGTCGGCTTTGGCGCTCTTTTATCGGCCGTTTACGGTGAGGCCCCGGCTCAGATGCTAGGATGCCCGTCGATGGAAATCACGTTTGACATTGCTGAAGACGAACTGCAAATCTTCCTGGCGGAGGCCAACGAGCATCTGCAGGTGCTGGACGAGGGCCTGGTCCGCCTCGAGCGCGCCGACGATGGCCAGCCGCTGCTGCAAGAACTCTTCCGCGCCGCGCACACTCTCAAGGGCTCGGCCGGCGCCATCGGGCACCGGCGCATGGCCGACCTGACCCACGCCATGGAGACCGTGCTCGACGGCGTTCGCAAAGGGCTGTACGCTGCCGACGCCTCGATAACCGACACCCTGCTGGAAGCTCTGGACGCGTTGCGCCTCTTGCTGAATGAAGTGGTCGAACGGCAGCAGGCGAGCGTGGATGTGCCGGCCCTGGTCGCCCGCCTCGCGCGTTTCACCAAGGCCGCGGCGCCGGCGACCTCCGCGCCGGCCCCGGCCGGGGCCGCGGCCCCGGCGCGCAACGGTCAGCGCCGGATGCCAGCCCAAAAGAACGGGCGCGCCCCGGCTCAGACCCAATCGAAAGCAGCGCGCCGCCGCCGGCCTGCCCGTCGGAACAGCGCCGACACGCGCCGTCGTGCGCCGGCCGCGCCTGCGGCGCCGCCGCTTCTGACCGTCAGCGCCGACTTCGTGCCGGACTGTTTCGCCTCGGCGGCGCGCGCCTTTCAACTCATGCTCGCTCTGCAGGCTTGCGGCGAAATCGTGGCGATGACGCCGGACCAGGCGGCTCTGGAGACCTCGGCGCCGGTCCAGCATTTTGAAGCCCAGGTCCGCACCGATCAGCCGGCCCAGAGCGTGCTCGCTGCCCTGCTGGCCGTCCCGGATGTCTCTCGGTTGACTGTCGGAGATCTTGTGCATGAGCCGGCGCCGGCCCGGCCGGCCGCTGACATCGCCGGGCCGGCCCCATCGCTGACCGATGAAAACGCCCAGCGGCTGGGCGAGTTCCTGGTCAGTAACGGCTACCTGTCGGCCGCCCAGCTTCAGTCAGCGGTCGAGTACCAGGCCGCCGAATCGCTGCCGCGCCACATGCTCGGCCAGATCCTGGTGCGCCTGGGTTACCTCACCCAGGAGGTCCTGGACCGCGCGATCGCGCAGCAGATCGGGCAATTGAAGGCCGCGCTGCAATCCACGCAGGCCGCCCAGCCCGCCCCCGACCGGCCGCGTGGCCGCGCCGAACAGACGGTGCGGACCAGCGTCGAGCGCCTGGACAGCCTGATGAACCTGGTCGGCGAGCTGATCACGGGCCGCAACCGGCTCTATCAGCTGCACCGGCATTTCGATCAGCGCTGGAAGGGCGAGGCGCTGGTGGATGAGCTGAGCGAGGCCGCCCTGCACCTCGGCCGGCTGACCGACCAGTTGCAGGAAGAGGTCATGCGCATCCGCATGCTGCCGATCTCCAACCTGTTCAACAAGTTCCCGCGCCTGGTGCGCGACCTGGCGCGCCAGACCGGCAAGCAGGTGGAGCTGGTGGTCAAAGGTGAAGACACCGAGCTCGACCGCTCGGTCATCGAGGCGATCGGCGATCCGCTCATCCACATGCTGCGCAACGCCGTCGATCACGGGTTGGAGACGCCGGACGAGCGCCGGGCCGCCGGCAAGCCGGAGCGCGGCGTGGTCCTGCTCACCGCCCGGCACGAAGAGGGGCGCATTCTGATCACCGTGGAAGACGACGGCCGCGGCATCGATCTGGAGCGCGTCCGCGCCAGCGCTGTGCGTAAGGGCCTGCTCAGCGAGGCCGAGTCGGCCGTGTTAACCGCGGCCCAGACGCTCGATCTGATTTTCGCCCCCGGCCTGTCCACGGCCAGGACGGTCAGCGGCCTGTCCGGGCGCGGCGTGGGCATGGACATCGTGCGCTCCAACATCGAGCGCCTCAACGGCAGCATCGCGGTCGAGACGCGCCTGGGCCGCGGGACGAAGTTCCAGGTCTCATTGCCGCTTACGCTGGCCATCATCCCGGCCCTGCTCGTCCAGGTCGAGGCGCCGCGCGCCGGGATGGCCCCACCGGTCCTGGCCATCCCGCTCTCCAGCGTCATGGAGGCCCTGCACCTGGCGGCTGGCGACATCCACTCCGTGAACGGGCGCCCGGTCACGCTGCTGCGCGGCAGCGTGCTGCCGCTGCTGCGGCTGGGGGAGGCCCTGGGGTTCGCGGCCAGCCCACAGGCTGGCGAGGCCGCGCGCGAATACGTCGTCGCCGTGCGCTGGGGGCAATCGACGATGGGCCTGCGCGTCAGCCGCCTGGTCGGCGAGCAGGAAATTGTCATCAAGTCGCTGGGACCGCTCTTCGGCGAGGCGCTGGGTGTGGCGGGCGCTGCCATCCTGGGCGACGGCCAGATTGCGTTAATCGCCGACGTGCCGGGACTGTTCAAGCTGGCCGGCGTATGAACGGCGGCCCGGATTGTGGAGGGTAGCGCATGGAGCCGACACTGCCGGCGACGTTTGACGACCGCCTGTACAGCCTGCTGCGCGTCCTGGCGACCGAAGGGATTCGCAGCGCCGCCGCCGGCCTGTCCGGCATGCTGGGGAAAGCCGTGGTCGTCTCCGAGCCGCGTGTGCGGCTGGTGCCGTTGACCGACATCCCGACTCTGCTGGGCGGGCCGGAGGTGGAGGCGGTCGGCATCTACCTGCAGATTCGGGGCGGCTGGGTCGGCCAGATCATGTTGATCATGCCGCACGAGAAGGCGCTGGAGCTGGTCGATCTGCTGATGGAACTGCCGCCCGGCACCACCGATCAGCTCGGCCAGCTCGAGCGGTCGGCGCTGGCCGAAGTCGGCAACCTGACCGGCAGCTTTTTCCTGAACGCGGTCGCGCAGCGGCTGGGCCTGGATATCCGCCCGTCGCCGCCGGCGGTGATGGTGGACATGGTCGGCGCGATCCTGGACATCGTGGCGGCGGTCTCCGGCGGCGTCGCCGAGCATGTCCTGATGCTGGAGGGGGCGTTTCTGCGCCAGAACCGTGAGGTGGCGGTGGATTTCTGGGTGATCCCGGACCCGGCGGCGCTCGCGGCCTTTACGGCCTAGGCCGACCATGGAAATGATCGCCGAAAGCAACGCTCTGGCCGTCGGGCTGGGGGAGCTCCAGGTCAGCCGGGACCCGCAGGACCAGCTGGTGGCCTATGGGCTGGGCTCATGCGTGGCGGTCGCCATGCATGACCCGGTGGCGCGGGTGGCGGGCCTGCTGCATGCGGTCCTGCCCGAGCGACCCCGGGAGGCCGCGCCGCTCTGCCCGAAGTACGTGGACACGGGCATCCCGGCCCTGCTGGCGCGGCTGGAAGAGCTGGGCGCGGTGCGCTCCCGACTGCGGGTCCGCATGGTCGGCGGCGCCAACATGCTGGCGTCGGCCAACGCCGGCCTGGCGTTGAACATCGGCGAGCGGAACATCGCCATGGCCCGGTCCACCCTGGCCGGTCTGCGGCTGCGCCTGGCCGCCGAGGATGTCGGCGGGAACAAGGGCCGGACGGTGCGCCTGTATGTGGCGGACGGCCGGATGACGGTGCGCGTCCTGGGCAGCCAGACGCGTGAGCTTTGAGCAAGGAGAACAAGGATGGCGAAGATTCTGGTTGTGGATGATGCCGAGTTCCTGCGCGTGCGCATCTCCAAGATGCTGGTCAGCAACGGCCACGAGGTGATGGAAGCCGAGAACGGCCTGGTCGCCGTGGACGCCTACAAGTCGGCCCGCCCGGACGCCGTCCTGATGGACGTGACGATGCCGGAGATGGACGGTCTGGCGGCGTTGAAGCAGATCCGGGCCTCGGATCCGAACGCGCGCGTGGTGATGCTTACGGCCCTCGGGCAGGAGTCGGTGGTGCTGGAGGCCATCAAGTCGGGCGCCAAGGACTTCGTCGTCAAGCCGTTTGAGCCGGCCCGCGTCCTGGCGGCCCTGGGCAAGGCGCTGGCGTGACATGAACCACGCACCGGCAGCGCCGCCGGCGGCCGCGGCCGCCGCGCCTCAGCCGGCCCCCATCCGGGTGCTGGTGGTCGATGACTCGGCGTACATGCGCTTCACCATCGGCAAGTTTCTGGCCGAAGCGCCGGGCCTGTCCGTGGTCGGCGCGGCCCGCGATGGGCGCGAGGCGCTGGAAATGATTGCGCGCCTCCAGCCCGACGTGGTGACGCTGGATGTGGAGATGCCGCGCCTGGATGGCCTCTCGACGTTGCGCCAGTTGATGGCCAGCGACCCGCGGCCGGTGGTGATGCTCAGCAGCCTGACCACCGAGGGGGCCCGCGAGACGGTGCAGGCCCTCACCTGGGGCGCCGTGGATTTCGTCGCCAAGCCGGCCGCCAGGGCCAACATGCAGGCCGTCATGGACGAAGTCGTCGTCAAGGTGCGGGCCGCCGCCCGCGCCCGCGTCCGGCCGCTGACCAGTCCGCCGCCCGCGTCCGCCCCGGCCGAGCCCGCCGTCCCGGGGCGCGTCAAGACCACCCGGCGCCTGACCGCGCGCGACCGGGTCGTCGTCATCGGTTCGTCCACCGGCGGCCCGCGCGCCCTGAACACGGTCCTGCCGCAGTTGGCCGCCACGTTGCCGGCGGCCCTCCTGGTCGTGCAGCATATGCCGGTCGGTTTCACGCGCTCGCTGGCCGAGCGCCTGAACCAGGCGTCGGCGCTGCGCGTCAAGGAGGCCGAGCCGGGCGATGCGCTTGAGGCGGGGCAGGTGTTGCTGGCCCCGGGCGGTTTTCACATGACCCTGGACGCCCAGGACCGCATCGCCCTGAACCAGAACCCGACCGTGCACGGCGTGCGTCCGGCGGTGGATGTGACCATGATGGCCGTCGCCCAGCGCTTCAAGACGGCGGCCATCGGCGTGGTGCTCACCGGCATGGGCCGCGACGGCACCAACGGGGCCCTGCTCATCCGGCGCTCGGGTGGGCGCGTCATCGCCGAAGCCGAGTCGTCGAGCGTCGTCTGGGGGATGCCGCGCAGCGTGGTGGAGGCCGGCGCGGCTGATGCGGTCCTGCCGCTCGCCGATGTGGCGACCGGTATTGAACGCCTCGTGCAGGCCTAGAGGTCCAGCATGGAAGCCGAGACCTACGGGTTGATCAAGCGCTCCGTGCGGAGCCTGCTCAATATCAACCTGGATGACTACAAAGACGAGCAGATGAAACGCCGGCTGGACTCATGGCTGGTGCGCGTCGGGAGCGCCTCCTGGCCGGATTACCTCCGCCGGCTGCGCCTGGACAACCAGGAGCTGGAGCGCCTGCGCGACTATCTGACGATCAATGTCTCCGCCTTCTTCCGGGATCCGGAGCGCTGGCAGACGCTGCGCAGTTCGATCCTGCCCGCCCTGCTGCCGGGCCGGCCGCGGCTGAAGGTGTGGAGCGCGGGCTGCTCCATCGGCCTGGAGGCCTACAGCCTGGCGATCCTGCTCGACGAAGTGACGCCCGGGCGCCGGCACAGTCTTCTGGCCACCGACCTGGACCGCGGCGCGCTCGCCCGGGCGCGGGCCCGGGGACCCTACAGCGCCGACGACATCCGGAATGTCTCGGCGGCGCAACGTCAGCGGTATTTCGCGCCCGGTGGTCCGCCTTTCTATGTCAGCGAGGCGTTGGGGCAGCGTGTCACGCTGCGCGAGCACAACCTGCTGGCCGACGAGTTCGAGGCGGATTTTGACCTGATCGTCTGCCGCAACGTGGTCATCTACTTCACCGAGGCGGCGAAGGCGGAACTGTACCGCAAGTTCCATCGCGCGCTTCGCCCGGGCGGCGTGTTGTTCGTCGGCGGCACGGAGATCGTGCCCCAGGCCCAGGCCATCGGCTTCCGGGGCGTGGGCATCTCCTTCTATCAGCGCGCCTGACGCCGGGCGCCGAGAAAGGTGACAGGCGATGAACGTCAAGTTCCTCAACCCGTTTGTGGAAGCGGCCACCGAAGTGCTTCAGGCCGAGGTCGGCGTGAGCCCGGCGCGCGGCAATCTCACGCTGCACAAGTCCGCGCTGACCACCGACGAGGTCACCGTGCTCATCAGCCTGGTGGGCCAGGTGCAGGGGGTGGTGCTGTACGGCCTGTCGGTGGCGACCGGGCTGGCGTTGGTGTCGCGGATGATGTCGCAGGACTTCGCGGAGTTCGACAGCCTGGCGCAGAGCGGGGTGGCTGAGCTGGGCAACGTCATCACCGGGCAGGCCAGCATCAAGCTGGCCGGCGCCGGGGCCGCCGCGGACATCTCGCCGCCGACTCTCATCCTGGGGCGCGGCGTGACCATTTCCACGCTGGACTTCTCGCGCATCGTCGTGCCGCTGGCGTGCGACCTTGGCCAGATCACCGTCCACCTGGCGCTGCGCGAGAGCCCGTCGGACGGCCGGGGCCTGAGCGCCGTGCCTCTGCTGGCCAACGTCGGCCTGGCCGCCGCCGGGAGGAGCGCCCCGTGAACGTCAAATTTCTCAACCCATTCGTCGAGGCGGCCTACGAGGTCCTGCGGGCGGAGACCGGCGTCGCCGTCGCGCGCGGCGATCTGGCCCTGGACAAACACCCCTACGTGACCGATGACGTGACCGTGATCCTTAGCCTGGTGGGACGGGTCGAGGGGACCGTCTTCTACAGCATGAGCCGTGAGACCGCCATGGCGCTGGCCTCGCTCATGCTGGGCGAACGGCTGCGGGAGCTGGACGGCCTGGCGCAAAGCGGGGTGGCCGAGCTGGGCAACGTGATCACCGGGCGGGCGACGGTCAAGCTGGCCGATGCCGGCTACGCCTCTACGATCTCGCCCCCAACCCTCCTGGTGGGCCGCGGCGCCACCATCTCGACGCTCGATTTTCACCGCCTGGTGGTGCCGCTGGACAGCGACTGCGGCCGGGTCCTGATCCAGTTGGCCGTGCGCGAAGGCGCGAACCGCGGCCAGACGATGGCCGCCCTGCCGGTCCCGGCCCGGCCCGCCCTGGCCGGGTCCTGACAAATCGTTCGACGGTCCCGGCCCTGCGGCGGAGGCCGGCGCGCCTCCGCCGCAGGCTTTAAGTCGCTCTTTACCGCCCCTTTAGTAGCGCTTTACTGACGCCGGGACCAGACGCTTCTATCCTGCGAGTGGTCAATGGCGGACCTGGATCCGGCCGCGCCGTCCGCTGGGCGGGCAAAAGCCTGGAAGCCCCAGGTGCCGGAGGCCGAAGGTTCGACTCCTTCGGCGGCGGACAGCGCGGCCGGAACACCCCGCCCGGGCCGGGGCACGGATGGGTCCATGACGGACGACGACATTTTCTTCCGCGACATCCTGGATCACCTGTACGACGGCGTCTATTTTGTGGACCGCGAACGCCGCATCACGTACTGGAACAAGGGCGCGGAGCGGATCACGGGTTATGGCGCGGCCGAGGTGGCCGGCCGGCGCTGCTCGGACAATTTGCTCTCGCACGTCGATGAGGCCGGGGGGGTGTTGTGCCTCGGCCGCTGCCCGTTGGCGCAGGCGATCGAAGACGGCCAGGTGCGCGAGGCCGAGGTCTATCTCAAGCACGCCAGCGGCCATCGTGTGCCGGTGCGGGTTCGGGTCGCGCCGCTTCGGGGCCCGGATGGCGCCGTGGTCGGCGCGGTCGAGTCATTCAGCGACAATTCGCAGCTGATGGCGGCGCGTCATCGCGTGATGCAGCTGAATCAACTGGTCGAGCGCGACCCGCTCACCGGGCTGGGCAACCGGCGCTACCTCGAGCGCAAACTGGAAGCGGCCCTGTGGGAGGCCCGCCAAACCGGGATGGCCTGCGCCGTGCTGTTTGCCGACGTGGACCATTTCAAGCGCGTCAACGACACCCACGGCCACGCCGTCGGCGACGGCGTGCTCCAGATGGTGGCGGAGACCCTGCGGCTGGGCGTGCGGGCCGCCGACTGCGTGGCGCGCTGGGGAGGCGAGGAGTTCGTCGTGATCATGATGGACGTGGACCCGGCGCACCTCCCGGCCATCGCCAACAAGCTGCGCACCCTGGCCGAGCGCTCGTCGTTCTCTGCGCCCGACGGGCGCGTGCAGGTGACGCTCTCGCTCGGCGCAACCACCAGCCGACCCGGCGATACGGTCGAGACCATCCTCCAGCGGGCGGACGCGTTGCTGTATCAGAGCAAGCTCGCTGGTCGCAACCGCGTCACGCTGGACGCGCCCGGATAGTCATAGGGCTGCCGTCCCCGGGGCGGCGGCCATTTACCCAGAAAGGATATGGCACACATGGAACATCAGCTGGTCGTGTTTGACCTGGCCAACGAGCAGTACGGCGTCGAGATCGCCGCCGTCGAAGGCATCATCAAGATGCAGGCCATCACGGTGGTGCCGCGCGCGCCGCAGTTTGTGGAAGGCGTCACCAATCTGCGCGGCAAGGTCCTGCCCGTCATCGACCTGCGCAAACGCTTTGGCCTGCCGGCGGCCGAGGGCGGCCGCGACATGCGCATTGTCGTGGTGGAGATGAACGGCCTCACCGTCGGGATCGTCGTGGATGCGGTCAGCGAGGTCCTGCGCGTCCATGAGGAGGCCATCGAGCCGCCGTCGCCCATCGTCACCACCGTCGACTCGGCGTTCATCCGCGGGATTGCCAAAATCAACGAGCGCCTGGTCATTCTGCTCGACCTGAGCAAAGTCCTGACGTTGAACGAGCAATCCGACCTGACCCGTCTGCCGACGGCGGTCTGAGCCGGTCTTGCCCGGCGATCGGTGATGGACGGGGTGAGCCGCCGGAAGAGGTGCGCGCATGTGGACGTGGTGGCAATCTTTCTCAATCCGCGTCAAGTTGATCCTGTTCGGCGCCGGCGCCGTGGCCGCCACGTCGCTCCTCCTGGTCCTGGCCGGGCTGTGGTACGTCGGCCAGTTGACTGAGGCGGCCCGCCAGGAGGTGGACGGCCTCATCGCCGCCGACCTGGATCACATCACGCTCGGGGTTTACGACCTGATCGAGGCGCAGGACGAAGCCCTGCGCCAGCAGGTGGCGGCCAGCCTGCGCGTGGCCGCGTCTATCCTGGAACGGGAGGGGGGTCTGCGTTTCGCCGCGACGACCACGGAATGGCAGGCGGTCAACCAGTTCTCGCAGCAGAGCGAGACCGTGGCCCTGCCGCGCGCGTTGGTGGGGGGCCGGGTCCTCGAGCCGAACGACGATCCGAACGTCGTCATGCCCGTGGTGGACGAGGTGACCCGCCTGATGGGGGGGACCGCCACGCTGTTTCAGCGCATGAACGAGCGCGGCGATATGCTGCGCGTCGCCACAACCGTTCTGACCGATCAGGGGCGCCGCGCCATCGGCACGTATATCCCCGCGCTCGAGCCCGATGGGACGGCCAACCCGGTGCTGGCGCGTGTGCTCAAAGGCGAGGCCTACAGCGGCGTTGCCTTTGTCGTCAACGCCTGGTATCTCACCGCCTATCAGCCGTTGCAGGATGCCAGCGGCGCCGTGGTCGGCATGCTCTACGTCGGCCTCCCGCGCGACGGCGTGACGTCCCTGCGCCGGGCGCTGCTGGACACCCGGGTTGGGCAGACCGGCTACGTGTATCTGCTCGGCGGGCAGGGCGATGACCGCGGGCATTACCTCCTCTCGCGGCGGGGCGAGCGCGACGGCGAGGACATCTGGGAGACCCGCGACGCCGACGGTCGGTTCATCATCCAGGAGATTGTCAATCGGGCGGTGGCGCTGGGGCCCGGCGAACTGGCGACGGTGCGCTACCGCTGGCAGAATGCTGGCGAGGCCGCGCCGCGCTGGAAAGTGGCGCGCCTGGCCTACTACGCGCCGTACGACTGGGTCATCGGCGTGGGCGCCTACGAAGATGAGTTCAGCGCGCTCCAGGCCCGCCTGTCCGAGCGTCAACGGGCGATGACCTTCACCTATGTGGGCCTGGGTTTGATGGCGCTGCTGTTGGGTGTCCTTCTCTCGACCGTCCTGGCCCGCAGCCTGGCCCGGCCGCTGACGGAAATGGCGGCGGCGGCCGATGCGTTGTCGGCCGGCGACATCCGCCGCGACGTGCAGCACCGGGGCAGCGATGAGGTCGGACAGCTGGCCGCGTCCTTCCGCCGGATGACGGCGTACTTCCATGAGATGTCGGCGGCGGTCGACCAGATCGCTGCCGGCCGCCTCACTACCCGGCGCCTGGCGCGCTCCGAGCGCGATGAGCTCGGGCAGGCCTTCGACCGGATGACCGCGAACCTGCGCGGCCTGATCCAGCAGACGGAGGCCGGCGCGCGCACAGTGACGGCCGCCTCCGCTCAACTGGCGTCGGCGGCCGGCCAGGCGGGCCAGGCCACCGGGCAGATTGCCGCCGCCATGCAGCAGATCGCCCAGGGCATCGCCCAGCAGACGCAGGCCGCCACGCGCACCTCCCAGGCGGTGGCGCAGATGCGGCAGGCCGCCGGCGAGGTGGCGGCCGGGTCGGAAGAGCAGGCGCAGGCCGTGGAGAAGGCCGGCGTCATCGGCGCGCAGATCCAATCCGCCCTGGCGCAGGTGGCCGGCAACGCCGACGCCGTGGCGCGCGAGGTGAACGAAGCCGCCAGGGCCGCGCAGGCCGGGGCCGCGACGGTGGCCGAGACCCTGCAGGGGATGACGGCCATCCGTTCGCAGGTGGAGGCCTCGGCGGAGCGCGTCCGCGAGATGGGGCGGCATTCCGCGCAGGTCGGCGCCATCGTGGAGACCATTACCGACATCGCCTCGCAGACCAACCTGCTTGCTCTCAACGCCGCTATCGAAGCGGCGCGGGTGGAGGCCCAGTCCGGCCAGCAGGTCGAGAACCTGCTGAACATGTACATGACGGCGGCCGCGCGCCTGATCGCCCAGATGCTGACCGCCGGCAAGCCTGACGGCGGCGCCGAGTATTGGGACCGCCTGGCGCAGCGTTCCGGGCTGGAGGTCATCAACGTCACCGACGCCGACGGTGTGGTGGTCTACAGCAACGAGGCCGGCAAAGTCGGCTTCCGCTTCTCCGACGACCCGAAACAGCAGAGTTCCGCCTTTCGGCGCTTGCTTCAGGAGACCGATGGCGTGGTCTGCCAGGGCATCCAGCCGCGTAGCCTGGATAAGGCGCTCTTCAAGTTTGTGGGCGTCTCGCGGCAGGACCAGCGCGGCCTGGTCCAGGTGGGCCTGCGCGCCGACACGGCCCGCGTGCATCGGTTCAATGTGGCCGGGTTCGCCGTGGTCGCCGACGAGGTCCGCAAGCTGGCTGAGCGGGCCGGGGCGGCCGCCCGCGAGATCGCGGGCCTGATCCGCGGCATCCAGAAGTCGGTGGCCGAGGCCGTCCACGCCATGGACCAGGGCGCCGATATGGTGGCCGGCCGCGCCCAGCAGGCGCAGGCCGCCGGCGACGCGCTGGAGCGCATCCTGCGCGCCGTCGAGGCGGTGAGAGTCCAGGCTGAGGCCGCGCACCAGTCCACCCAGGCCATGAGCGCCATGGCCCACGAGTTGACCTGGGCCATGGAGGCCGTCAGCGCCGTGACCGACGCCAACCGGATGGCGACCAGCGCGATGGCGGCCAACGCGGGCGAGGTCACCGGTTCGATCGAGAGCATTGCCGCCGTCAGCGAAGAGAACTCGGCGGCGGTGGAAGAGGTGTCCGCTGCGGCCGAGGAGATGAGCGCCCAGGTGGAGGCGGTCAACGCCAGCGCGCAGTCGTTGGCCGAGATGGCGCGCGCGTTGCAGGACGTGGTGGCCCAGTTCCAACTGGAGCGCGAGGCGGCGGCCCCCGCCAGCCCGCCGCCGCCGGCTAATGGCCAGCCGCCGACGCCCGAGCGTGACATTCTGCGGGCGCCGCAAACCTGAGTCTGTTCTCGGAAGTCCGCGCCCCCGCCTAAACCCATCCAGGGCGAATTCGGACAGCCTGTTGCAGGCCGTATCCCGATTTCGGTGTCAAGGCGTTGGGGCGCATGGCCGTGTGCTCCTCTCGGTGAGGAGTTGCACAAAACTCGAAAAGCGACCCTGTTGTTGAGCATGGGCAACCTCTTGTTGACGTCGTCTCCACCACACATCCTCATCGTCGACGACGACCCCGCCGTCCGGAGACTGCTGCGTCTGATGCTCACCCAGGACGGTTGCCGCGTGACCGAGGCTGGCGACGGTCAGCAGGGTGTCGACGCCTACGCGGCCTGGCAGCCCGACCTGGTCCTTCTCGATCTGATGATGCCGGTCATGGACGGGCTGGACGCGTGCCGGTTGCTGGCCTTCGACGCCGGCCTCCGCAATGTGCCGATCCTGGTCATGACGTCGTTGGACGACGACGCGTTGATTGACCTGGCTTTTGAGGCCGGCGCCACCGACTACCTCACCAAACCGCTGAACTACACGGCCGTGCGCCGCCGCCTGCGCCACCTGCTCCGCAGCAAACAGGTGGAGGACGCCATCCGCCGGGCCAAATGTGAATGGGAGGCCACATTGGATGCCGTCTCAGACCTGGTGCTGTTGACCGGCGCGGATGATCGGGTTGTCCGCTGCAACCGCGCCGTCACCGTCCAGCTTCAGCAGGGCTACCAGGAGGTGCGAGGGCGCACCCTGGCGGAATTGTTCTACGGGGAACTGCAAGCGACGCCGGAGTTCTACCAGGCGCAGGCCGGCCCGCTGCAGTTCCCGCGGCTCCGGGGCTGGTATGACCTCAGCAATTACTCGGTGACGCTCTCCGATCAGCAGGCCGGCGCCGTGCATGTCCTGCGCGATGTGACCCGGCAGGTGGAGCTGGAGAACGCCCGTCAGGCGGCGGTCGAGGCGCTCCGCCAGAGCGAGGCCAAGCTCCGTTCGTACATCACGCACGCGCCGCTGGCCTGGTTTGTGACCGACCGGGCAGGCCGCTGCGTAGAGTTCAACCCGGCGGCCGAGGCGCTGCTGGATTATGACGGGGAAACCCTGGGACGGTTGGGCGTCGCCGATGTCCTGGCCGACGACGACCGCCAGGCGGGCTGGCAGAGTCTGTCGACGGTCGTCAACCAGGGCTATGCCGAGGCCGAGCTGCGCCTCAAGAAACGGGGCGGCGAACTCATCTGGGTTTCCCTGCGCGCCGTCCGGGTCGCCGGCGATCGGTTCATGGCTTTCTGCCAGGACATCACCCAGCGCAAGCAGGCCGAGGAATCGCTGGCGATGCAGGCCAGCGTGCTGGCTAACATGGCCGAGGGCGTCTGCGTCTCCGACGCTGAGAGCGACCTCATCCTGCTCACGAACCCGGCCTTCGACGCCATGTTCGGCTACGAGCGCGGCGAGCTGGTCGGCCAGCCAGTCACCGCGCTCAACGCGCTGACCGTCCAGGAAAACGAAGCCCTGATGGCCACGCTCCGGGAAGAGATCGGAGCCCGCGGCCATTGGGCCGGCGAGCTCCCCAACCGGCGCAAGGATGGGACAACATTCACCTCGGCGGCGCACCTCAGCCTGGCCACGCTCCAGGGCCGGAGCGTGCGGGTCTCCGTGCAAACGGACATCACCGAGCAAAAACAGAGCCGCGACTGGGTCCTGCATGTGCAGAAACTGGCCGACCTGGGCACGCTGGCGGCCGGCGTCGCGCACGAAATGAACTCGCCGCTCCAGGTCATCACCGGCGTCAGCCAGAGCCTGCTGCGCCGGCTGGAGTCAGGCGCGCTGGCCCCCGACTACCTGCGCCGCAACCTGGACGTCGTGCACCGCAACGGGTGGCGCTGCGCCGAGATCGTGCGCTCGCTACACACCTACGCGCGCGTCTCCGGCGGCGCGATCGCCCTGGCCGACCTGAATGAGTTGGTGCAGGACACCCTTCTGCTCATCGAGCATCAATTGCGCAGTTGGTCCAACATCATCGTCCACACTCAGCTGTCCGCGAACCTGCCGCCGCTGGAGTGCGACCGCAATCAGATCGTCCAGATTCTGATCAACCTGTTGACGAATGCGCGCGACGCCATGCCGGACGGCGGCGATATCACCGTTACGACCGGTTTCGACCCGGACGCCCGGCAGCTGGTGTTGCAGGTGGCCGATACGGGCGTCGGCATCCCGGACTCGATCCGGACCAAGATCTTCGACCCGTTCTTCACGACCAAGCCGGTCGGCAAAGGGACCGGACTGGGGTTGTCGATCGTGGCCGGCATTGTGCGGGCCTATAACGGCGCCATCAACATGGAGAGCCAGCCCGGAGCCGGCACGACGTTCAAGCTGCTTTTTCCCATTCATCGGCCCAGACTGCCAGAGCCCCCGGCGTCCGGCCGTTTTAATGACGCCGGCGAGGTGCCCTCGGCGCTGACCGCGCCAGCCCCGGCTCTCTGAGGAATTCGCGATGCCCAAGATACTGCTGGTCGACGATGAACCCGACGTGCGCGATTTCCTGCGCGACGAGCTGGAGGACCGCGGCTTCAGCGTCACTGCTCTGAGCAATGGCGCGGATGCGATCCTGGCGGCCATGGACCAACGCTTCGACTTATATTTGCTCGATATGCTGCTGCCCGGCCTGGATGGCCCGCAATTGATCCGCATCCTGCGCAAGATCACGCCCGATGTCCCCATCCTGGGTCTCACCGGGCACGTCGGACGCGGGTATATGGCGCAGGCCTCCGGTTACGGCGTCACCTGCCTGGGGAAGCCGATAGCGATTGACGACTTATTGGCCGAGATCGGCGAAGCGTTGTCGGCGCGCCGCCCGGCCTGATAAGGAGAGCGAATATGCCGACCAAGCGGATATTGGTTGTGGATGACGAACGCGACCTGGCCGACCACCTTGCGGAGGCGTTGGGCCAGGAGGGCTATCAGACCGACGTCGCCCTGGACGGGGTCGAGGCGGTGCTCAAGGTGCTGGACGGGGGCTGGGATGGCGTGCTGATGGACATCCGCATGCCCAAACTCGACGGCATCAACGCCCTGCGCCTCATCCGACGCATCGCGCCCGGCCTGCCTGTGGTGATGTTCACGGGCCAGGCCGGCCAGGGCGACATGCTCGAGTCAACGCGCCTGGGAGCGTATACCTGCCTGGTGAAGCCGCTGGCGCTGGATCGGCTGGCGGATGTGCTGCGCCAGGCCGTGCACGCCTAGGGCGGTCTCTTTGCCTATGTGGATCAAATACATTCGTCAGATGCGCGTGGGGGGTCAGACTGGCGGCCAGTTACATTCTTGCAACCCTCGGGGCCGCGACGCTGTTTGTCCTTGTGCTGTATGGGATTGCCAGCGCGCAGATGCGCCAGGCCCTGGCAGGCCGCCTGCGCGACCTAGCTGCCCTGGCGGCGCTGCAGGTGGAGGCTGAGGCGCACGCTCGTCTGCAGACGCCGGAGGATCAATCCAGGCGGTTGTGGGCCTGGACATTGCGGCCGAGACCGTGGTCGCCCGCGAACGGCAACTGCTCGTGAACTCGCTCGTCATGTATGTCATCCTCCTTCCGGCGGCGGTCGTGTGGGCTCTCCTAATGAGCCGCAGCCTCACGCGGCCGCTGGCCAGCCTGACCGCCCGAGCTGGACAGGCGGCTCGGGTCGACCTGAAAAGCCTGACCGAAGCCGCGCAGGCGATCGCGCGCGGCGACCTGACGCAAGCCGTCACCCTCCGGTCCACACTCGTCCCGCTCGAGTCCAGCGATGAGATCGATCAATTGGGCCGGGTCTTTAACCTCATGATCGAGCAGTTGCAGGCCGTCGGCCGCGCTTTTGACGAGATGATGAGCAACTTGCGGCAGATGATCGGTCGGACCGCCGTCGAAGCCGGGGCGGTGCAGGCCGCGTCGGACCAGCTGGCCGTCATCGCCGAGCAGGCGGGGCAAGCCACGTCGCAGATCGCCGCGACGATGCAGCAGATAGCGATCAGGAGCGCGCAGCAGACGGACGGGGTCACCAGGACGGCTGGGTCGATGGAGCAGATGCGGCGGGCGATTGAGGGCGTGGCGCAGGGGGCGCAGGAGCAGGCGGGGCCGCTACCCAGTCGGTGCAATCCACAGTGGAGGGGACGCGGCTGGTGACGCAGAGCATGACCAGTATGGGGCGGATGCAGGCGGCGGAGACGCTGGCGGGGCGGGCGCGCGACCTGGGCAAACGCACGTGGCAGATCGGGGCAATCGTGGAGACGATCAATGACATTGCCGCGCAGACGAACCTGTTGGCGCTCAACGCCGCCATCGAGGCGGCGCGGGCCGGCGAGCACGGCAAGGGGTTCGCGGTGGGAGCGGTCGGCGACGGCGACGAAGGAGATCGGCGCGATGATCCGCCTGGTCCAGGCCGGGGCCGGCGAAGTGGTGGACGCCATGCGGCAGGCCGGGGTGGACATACGGATGGCGGCGGAAGCGACCGGGGCGGCGGAAGCGGCTTTCCAGGCGATCGCTGAGGGGACGCGGGCGATGCAGGCGCAGGCGCAGGCGATCGAAGCTGCGGTGAAAGAAATGCAGGCGGCCGGTCAGTTGTTGGAAGCGTCGGTGGCGGAAGGGCGGGCGCAGGCGGCCGGAAATGAGCGGGCAGCGGACGAGATGAACGAGTGGAATGAGCGGGTCGTCGCCAGCCTGGACAACGTCAGCGCGGTGGTGGAGGAGAATACAGCCGCAACGGAGGAGATGGCCGCGGGAGCAGAGGCAGTGACACGCTCGATCGAGAACATCGCCGGCGTGAGCGAAGAGAACACGGCGGCCGTGGAAGAGGTGTCGGCTTCGGCCGAGCAGATGAACGCGCAGGTGGACGATGTGCAGGCCAGCGCCCGCGCGCTGGCCGGGATGGCGGCCGGTTTGCAGGCGGTAGTCGCCCAGTTCAGGCTGGCGGGCGAGCCGGAAGCGACCAGGCAGCCGTGGAGCGACGGCGGCGCTTCGGGGCGACCGGCGCTGAGGCCGGAGGCGTCGGCGCCGGTCTTGACGAGGCCGGCGCCCAACGGACGTTCGCATTGAGGCCTGAACTGAAGGAGATACCCATGCAATGGTCAATCAAGTTTAAGATCCTGGCCGGTTTCGGCCTGGTATTGGCGCTGCTGGTCGCGCAATTGTTGATCAACTGGATGTTGGTTCAACGCAGCCAGTCTGCGATGCAGACGGCCCGCCGCGACGGCTATTCGGCCATGATGCTGGCCCAGCGCCTTAAGTACGATATCAGCCAGGTGTGGCAGTGGCTTACGGATGTCAGCGCCACCCGCGACGCGGCGGGCTTTGCCGACGCCGACCGCTACGCCCAGGACTTTCGCCAGCACCTGGCCAGCCTCAAGGCGCTGCGTCCCCACGAGACCGCGCAGTTCGATGCGCTCGAGGCGGCGTTTGAGCAATTTTACGCGGACGGCCAGGTTATGGCCCACGCCTATATTGACGCCGGCCAGGCTGGCGGCAATGCGGCCATGGAAGCTTTTGATGCGGCCGGCGATGAACTGGCGGCGCGGCTGGACGTGGTGACGGCCGCCGTCGAGCAGGAAGCGGGCGCCGCCCTGGACGCAGCCGAGGCCGCCGTCAGCCGGATCGGCTGGCTGGGCCTGCTCGTCGCCCTGGTCGTCATCGCGCTGGCGGTGGCGATTGCCCTTACCCTGGCGGTGCGCCTGGCCCGGCCGATCCAGGTCGTCACCGCCGCCGCCCGGCGCCTGGCCGTCGGCGATGTCGCTCAGACGATTGCCGTCAGCGCCAACGATGAAACCGGGGTGATGGCGCGCGCCTTCCAGGACATGATCGACTATCTCCAGTCGATGGCGCGCGCGGCCGAACGCCTGGCCGCCGGCGATCTGACGGTCGCCGTCCAGCCGCGTTCCGACCGGGACGCGCTCGGCCGGGCCTTCGCGGGCATGGTGGCCGGCCTGCGCGCCGCCATGCACGAGGTCCAGGACACCGCCCACAATCTCCGCGAGGCGGCGGCGCAGTTAGGGCAATCGGCGGACAGCGCCGGCCAGGCGACGCGCCAGATCAGCCTGACCATTGGCCATGTGGCCCGCGGGGCGGCGCAGCAGACCGAGAGCGTCACGCAAACGGCGGCCTCGGCCGAACAGATGCGGCGGGCCGTCGACGGGGTAGCCAAGGGCGCCCAGGAACAGGCGCAGGCGGCGCAGACGGCGTCGACGGCGATGAATCGGTTGGCCGAGGCCGTGGCCGCTCTGGCCCGCGGCGCGCAGGAGCAAAGGGCGAGCATGGAACGCGCCACGGCGGCACAGGTCAGCCTCGGCCACAATCTCGCGGAGGTGGAAACGACCGCCAGCGAGGTGATGGTTGCAGCCCGGCGGACGGCCCGCTCGGCCACCGAAGGCGCCCACGTGGCCGCTCAGAGCGCGACCGGCATGACGCAGGTCCGCGCGGCTACCGATCAGCTCGCTCAGCGGGTGCGCGACCTGGGCAAACGCACGGGGCAGATCGGGGCGATCGTGGAGACGATCGACAACATTGCCGCGCAGACGAACCTGCTGGCGCTCAACGCCGCCATCGAGGCGGCGCGGGCCGGCGAGCACGGCAAGGGGTTCGCCGTGGTGGCGGACGAAGTG
>DAOUAB010000177.1:0-8838 GCA_034434015.1 Anaerolineales bacterium | reverse complement strand
GGACCTGGGCGGCCGGCTCCATCGGCGAGTCTTACCCGCTGGTGCTGGGCGGCGCGCTGCCGCCGCCCGATGGCCGGCTGTTCGAGGACTACCGCGCCCTGGCCGAGCAGTTCGAGGTGGCGGACACGGTGAAGTTTATCGGCGCCGTGGCCGAGGCCGACAAGCCGGCGATCTATCGCGGCGCGGCCGTCTTCGTCTACCCCTCGCGCTACGAGGGCTTCGGGCTGCCGCCGCTGGAGGCGATGGCGTGCGGCGTGCCCGTCGTCACCACGGACGCCGGCTCGATCGGCGAGGTGGTGGGCGACGCGGCCTTCCTGATCGATCCGCAGGAGACGCGCAAATTCGGCGCCGGCCTGATCACGTGCGTCGTGGAGCCGAGCGTGTCCGACCACCTGAAGGCGCGCGGCCTGGAACGCGCCCGGCTGTTCTCCTGGGAGCGGACGGCGCGGGAGACGGCGGCGGCGTATGAGGCGGCGGTTGGACGGTGAAGGGAAATCCCGAATCCCAATGACCGAATCCCAATCGACTCTGTGGGACCGTGTCGCCGAGAACGGGGGATTATGGGATTGGGGTCTGGGTGTGTTCGCCCTCCTCCTTTTTTCCACCACCCTGGCCCCCGGCCTGCTGCCGGCGGACTCGGGCGAGTATCAGACGACCGGCGCGCTGCTCGGGGTGGCGCACCCGCCCGGTTTTGCGCTCTACACGCTCCTGAGCTGGCTGATCTCCCGCCTGTCTTTCGTTTCGCCCGCCCTGGCGATCAATTTCCTGTCAGCCATATTGGCCGCGTTGACGCTGGCCCTGGTGGGCCGCGCCGTCCGCGCCTGGACTGGCTCGCCGTGGGCCGGGTGGTTTGCAGCGCTCATACTGGGCGCCGCGACGACTTTCTGGGCGCAGGCGACCACGGCCAACATCCGCATGTTCACTGCCTTCGCTGTCGCCCTGGCGTTGGCCGGGCTGGCGGATTATGAACGGGACCTGGCGGCCGGGCCGGGGCGACCCACCGGGCCGGGGCGACCCACCGGGTCGCCCCTACGGGTGGCGCTGGGGCTGGGGCTGGCGGTGTCGCATCACGGCTCGACGGTCTTCCTGGCGGCGGCGCTGGGCCTGTATCTGCTGGCGCTGGATCCGCGCGTGCTGCGCCGTCCGGCGGTGTGGGCCGCCGGCCTGGCCCCGTTCCTGGCCTGGCTGTATTTCCCGCTGCGCGCCGGCGCCTTCGGTTCGCCGCCCAACGCGCGCACCTGGGACGGCTTCCTGGATCAAGTCCTGGCGCGCGGCTGGTCCGGCGACATGCTGGCCTTCGCCACGCCCGAAGCCCTGCCGGACCGGCTGCGTGTCCTCGGTGTGCTGCTGGAATTCCAGTGGAACGGGGCGCTGCTGGGGCTGATGGCGCTGGGCGCCGTCCTGACCGTGCTCGCAGACCGAAGGCGCGGCGCGGCGTTCCTGGCCGCGTTCGGTGTCCACGCCTTCATCGCCATCACGTACCGCGCGCCGCAGACCACCGAATACCTGTTGCCGGCTTATGTGCTGATGGCCGTTTTCGCGGGTTTCGCGGGCGCGAGGGTGTTCCGGTTTCCGGGCAGCCGGCGGCGCCGCGCGCTGTCGTTCGCTCTGGCGGCGGCCGGCCTGGTCGCGCTCGGCGCGCAGTTCGCGGCCCGCTATCCCGCCTACCGCGCCCTGGCGCGGGATGACTCGACGCGGGCTTACGCCGCCGCCGTGCTGGAGGCGGCGCCGCCCGGCGCGCTGATCCTGGCGTCCTGGCACTGGGTCACGCCGTTGTGGTATCTGCGCGAGGTGGAGGGCGCGCGCCCGGACGTCGCCGTGCGCTACGTCGTGCCGCGCACGGCGTCCTACGGCCAGGACTGGACCGCCGAGATCGGCGCCGGCCTGGCGCAGCGGGCCGTGATCGTCACGAGCTACTTTAAACCGGAATACGCCGCCAGCGGCTACCGCTTCCGGCCGTTGGCGACGCCGGGCGGGGAGGCCTGGGAGGCGCGGGCGGCCCCGCTCGTCGAACCGCCGCCTGATCTCACGGGCGCCCGATCCTTTGACGGCCTCGAGTTCCTGGGTTTTCGGTTGTTGCCAGGTCCCGCTGCCGCGCGCGCCGTTGATGTGCTCGCGGCCTGGCGCGTCTCTGGCGACCCGCAGGACATCAGCTTCTTCGTCCACGCCCTCGGCCCGGACGGCCGCCTTTACGGCCAGTCCGACGTGTCCCATCCGGCGTCAAGCTATGCGGCTGGCGAGGTCCTGGTTGATCGCTACGTCTTGAACCTGTCGCCGGAGGCGCTCCCCGGCCCTTATGCGCTTGCGGCCGGCGCGTACCGGCCGGACGGCGCGCGCGTGGCCGAGACGACGTTGCTGACGTGGGAGGTCGGGGCCTCGGCCGCGCCGCCGCCGACCGCTCACCCGCAATGGCGGGCGCAGGGTGGCGCGACGCTGGTGGGCGCCGACGTGGACCGCTCGCTCGCGGACGCGCAGCGCGTCTATCTCCACTGGCAACTCGGGCCGGCCGCCGCCGAAGTATCGGCGCCCGATGGCGCGCTCACGCTTCCGGCCGGACCCGGCTACGCCACCACCGCCGCCGACCTGCCGCCCGATCAGGCGCTGCCCGGCCTCCCCCGGCCCTTGCCTCCTGATCCTTCGGCTCTCTCGCGGTATGTGCCTTTCGGCCACGAGCTTGTGTTGACCCGGGCCGACTTCGCCCCGCGCGCTGCGCGCCCCGGCGAGACGGTGAGCGTCGAGCTGGAATTCCTGGCGGCGCGGCCGATTACGCGCGACCTGGTGGTGAAGGTCGAACTGACCGGCGCGGGCTGGCGCGTTCAGCAGGACACGGTGCCGGTCGGCGGCGCGCTGCCCACGCTCAAATGGGTCCCGGGCGCGCGCCTGCGCGACCGCTACACGCTGGTCGTTCCGGCGGACGCGCCCCCCGGACCGGCGCGGCTGGTCGTCGGCTGGTATGATGCCTTCACCCAGCGCGACCTGCCGATCCTGGACCCGCGCCTGGCCCGGCTCGGCCCGACCGTGACGCTGGGCGAGATCGAGATCAGGCCGTAGCCGCTCAGGGTTGTCTGCCGTCTGCTATCTGCCGTCTGGAGCCTCTCATGCCCATCGCCCAACACCCCACGCGCATCTACCGCAACCGCGGCGTTGTCATCCCGCTCGTGCCGTCTTACGAGGCGTTGCTCCACCAGAGCCTGGCCGCCGTCGAGCCGCTGTGGCCCAGGTATCCCAAGACGCGCCGGCTGTGGGACCTGCTGGTCAGCGACCCGGAGGCCGTCGCCAACTGGGACATGGCCGACTACCTGACGACCAACAAGCTGAACTACAACGACCACGGCATGACCCACGCCCTCATCGCGGCGACCAACGCTATCCGGATTTTCGACCTGCTGGCCGAAGGCGGGGTGCCGCCGGACGTGGTCTCGTCCGGCGCCGGCGATCGGGACGACGCCTGCCTGGTGGTGGCCGTGGCCACGTTGCTGCACGACATCGGCAACCAGGCGCACCGCAAGCACCACGAGATGCTCGGCATCGGGCTGGCGCAGCCGATTCTGGACCGGCTGATGCCCGAGGTCTACCCGGACGTGGTCACGCGCGTCCAGTTGCGCGCCTTCATCCTGCACGCCATCCTGTCGCACGATTTCGACCCGCCGCCGCTGACGTTCGAGGCGGGCGTGGTGGCGGTGGCCGACGGCACCGACGTGACCAAGGGGCGCGGGCGCAAGGCCTTCGACCTGGGCAAGGTGGACATCCACTCGGTCTCGGCGCTGGCCATCGACGAGGTCTGGATCAACCGCGGCGAACAGCACCCGGTGGAGATCACGGTGGTGATGAACAACTCGGCCGGCATTTTCCAGATCGACGATACGCTGACGCGCAAAGTGGTGCGCGGCCCGCTGGCCCGGTGGATCACGGTCACGGCCGTCACGCGCCCGTCGGACTCGCCCAACGATGCGCGCATTATTGAGCGTCTGACGTTGCGCAACGGGGCGTTCGTGGCCGAGTGAGCGCGGGCTAGGGCGTGAGGCCCCAGAAGGCGGCCTCGGCCCGCCACTCTTCGAGGTAGGCGCGCGGGTTCTTGCAGCGCAGACCCCAATCGCCGATGGCGCAGACCGGTCGGTCCTGGAACGCGGCGCGGGCGCGCTCCCGGTAACGCGGGTGGGTGAGCGTGTCCGGGTGCAGCCAGGGCAAGTCGGTATCCGGCAGTTGCCAGCCCTGCGCGGCCAGCCCAAAGGCGGCCAGGCCGTGCGTGAACGTGCAGCGCAGACCGAGCTCGGCGCAGGCGACGCGGATGCGCTGCCCGCCGATGAGCGAGCCGCAGGCCGAGAAGAAGTGCACCTGCTCCAGGCCGTGGGCCGCCGCCCAATGGGCGAAGGTCCGCAATCCCTGGCAGACGCTGACGCCGGAGGCCACTGTGTCGCCGATCAGCACGGTCCGGGCGGGCGCCTCGAACGACTGGTAACGCTGGTCTGCGAACCAGCGCCGGCGCTCGTCCAGGTGGCGGCGCACGCCGATGAAGTTCTCGGGCAGCAGCGCGCCGAAAACCGTCTGATAGGCGGGCTGCAGGCCGTAGTACAGGCCGCCGGTCAAGATCGTCAGGCCGGCCACGTCGCCGGCGGGGTCGAGCAAGTTGTGGTCGCGCAGCGCGGCCAGCCAGTGCGCGGTCGCGTCGCGGGCGGCGTCCAGCAGCGGGATGCCCACGACCGTTCGGTCGAACAGGAAGGCCTCCAGCGCGGGCGATTCCAGGATGTAAGTGTCGGTGTCCAGCGGGCGCAGGTGGTAGACGGCCACGGCCTTCTCTCCGATGCGTGGGCAAATTCGCCGCCCAGGCCGCCAGTGTAGCGGGGTCGCCGGTCGGCCGCAAACGGCCGCGCCCCCGGCCGGGATGGTAAAATCCCCCGGCGTTTTTACTCACCGCGTCCATTGAAAGCCGTCCGTGTTTGAAATCGTCTTCCTCGGCACCTCCGCCTCTGCGCCCTCCGTCCATCGCGGGCTGTCGGCCCAGGTGGTGATGCATAACGAGCACCGTTTCCTGATCGACTGCGGCGAGGGCACCCAGCGTCAGATCCTGCAGTCCGGCATCGGCTTCAAGCGCCTGGAGCGCGTGCTGATCACGCACGGCCACCTGGACCACATCCTGGGGCTGGCCGGCCTGGTCTCCACCTTCACGCGCTGGGAGACGGCCGAGCGCCTGGAGATCTGGGCCGGCCGCTGGGCGCTGGACCGCATCCGGACGCTGCTCTTCGAGATCGTCCTGAAGGGCGCGCGCCTGCCCTTCGATCTGCAGTTTCACGAGATCACACCCGGCGTCCTGTTCGAGGATAAATCCTTCTCGGTCACGGCCTTCCCGGTGCAGCACCGCGGCGCGGATTCATTCGGTTTTGCGTTCGAGGAGAAGTCGCGGCGGCCCTTCCTGGTGGAACAGGCCGAGGCCCTGGGCGTGCCCGCCGGCCCCATCCGGCGCGAGCTGGTGGCCGGGCGGCCGGTGACTCTGCCGGACGGCCGCGTGGTCCCGCCGGAGGCGGTGCTGGGGCCGCTGGCGCCCGGCGCCCGGCTGGTGCACGTCGGCGATTGCGGGGAGACGCGCGATCTGCTGGAGGTGGCGCGCGGCGCGGACGCGCTGGTGATCGAGGCCACTTACCTCGAGGTCGAGGCGGACATGGCCCGCGAGTTCGGTCACCTTACCGCCGCCCGAGCCGCCCGCCTGGCCCGCGACGCCGGCGTCCGTCAGCTTTATCTGACCCATATCTCCCGCCGCTACCGCGAGCGCGACGTCGCCGAGGAGGCCCAGGCAGTCTTCCCGAATACCGTGGTCGTCCGCGATTTCGACCACGTCCAAATCCGGCCCGACGCGCGCGAGCCGGGTTAGCCCCCTTCCGGCAGGCGTCCCCCGTCATCCAAGCGCATATCAGCGCCGCCCGCGCGTGGCGAGGTTCTCGTACAGCGTGATCGTGGTGCGTTCCCAGCCGATGGAGGCGATTAGAATTTTTTCATAATGCTGGCGTTGCTTCACCGAGAGTATAGGATTCGCACTTTGCCGGGGCAGCAAACCGGCAGTTAGGTTCGCGTGAACGTTATAACGTTATAGTGAAGTCACGTTGGAACCCGGTAAGAGCAGGCTGGACTGTGACGCAATTTTCTCCACAACCTTAAGGCTGGCTAATACGACTGTATATGTGAAGAGTAGAACATCTGCGAGGTGGCATGTCGTGCAAGTTAGTCGGCCTGTGTTGTTTATGGTCAAATTCCGGAATTGGCTGACTGGGCTGGCAGTGGTCGAAGCGGTGGTGATCATGGATCGGGCGGACCCGCGTGCAGACCGGCGGTGATTGGCAAGTGTGGACTCAGCCCGGCGCCCTCCCCAAACGGCCTCTCGCCTCGGGCAACCGGTTCTGGCGGCAGGACGGTCCGGGCGGCAACACTGCTATACTTGCCGATATGCCCGTCGCGGACTCAAATGAACAACTGCTTCTGGAACAAGCGCGCCGCCTGGACGAGCGCGCGCTGGGCCAGATCCATGACCGCTACTATCCTGAGATTTACCGCTACGCCCTTTACCGGACGGGCCGGACGGAGGTGGCGGACGATATCGCCGGCGAGGTCTTTCTGCGGCTGCTCGACGCGCTTCACCAGGAGCGCGCGCCGCGGACCACGCTGCGCGGCTGGCTCTTCGGGGTGGCGTCCAACCTCGTCGTCGACTACTACCGCAAGGCGCCGCGCGAAAGCGCGCCCCTCGACGAGGCCCAGGCGGCGCCAGGCTCGGTCTCAGCCGAGGCCGAATTGAGGCTGCAGAAACAAGAAGTACGCGCGGCCATGCGGCAGTTGACGCGCGAGCAGCAGGAAGTCCTGGCGCTGCGCTTTGGAGACGGATTTTCGGTGGAAGAGGCGGCTGAGGCGATGGGAAAATCGGTGAATGCCGCTAAGGCCCTACAGTTCCGGGCATTGGAGGCGTTGCGGCGGGTCCTGGGTGTGGGCGAGGTGAGTTATGAGTGAGAGCCTGTCCCTCATCGCCGCCCTGGACGATTGCCTGAACGCCCTGGAGGCCGGCGCCAGCCTGGAGGCGGCCCTGGCCCGCTACCCGGCGCTGGCCGACGAACTGCGCCCCATGCTCATCGCGGCGCAGGCGGCGCGCCCGGCCGAGCCCATCCGCGTGCCGCGCCAGAGCGAAGACGCCAGCCGCGCCCGCTTCCTGGCGCGCGCCCAGGTCCTTCGCGCCTCACGGCCTCGCCCGCGCCGCCTGATCCCGTGGCTGGCGCAGGGCCTGCGCCCGGCGGCGCTCGCCATCGCCGTCATCGCCGCCGGCCTGCTGAGCGCCTATGGCACGCTGGCGGCCGCCGCCCAGAGTCTCCCGGGCGACCTGCTGTATGACGTCAAGCGTTCGGTGGAGCAGGTGCAGCTGTCGCTCGCCGGCGACCCGGCGGCCCGAACCGCCCTGGAGCGCGAATTCGAGCAGAGGCGCCTGGACGAGGTCCGCGCCGTCGTCGAGCAGCGCCGCCCGGTGACCGTCAGCTTCCGCGGCGTGGTGGAGCAGCAAAACGGCGACCGGTGGGTGGTCGCCGGCCTGCCCGTGATCGTCCCGGCCGGGCTGGGGTCCGGCCTCAGCCGCGGGCAGGCCGTGACCGTGGCCGGCGCCGTGCAGCCGGACGGCGCTATCCTGGCCGCGCAGATTCGGCCCGACGACTCCGGCGTGACGGCGACCGACACGCCGCCCGCGCCGCCCAGGCTTACCCGGACTCTGACGCCGGCCCCGACGATGACGCGGGCGCCCGATCAGCCGGCGACCGAGACGGCCGAGCCGCAACGCCCGACTCAGACGACGACCCCGACCCGGACACCGACCTTGCGATCCAGCAGCGGACCGTCGCCGTCCAGCACGCCGCCCGCCATCAGCCCATCGCCGGCGGCCACTCAGACGCCGCCCGCCCCCCCCACGCCGACTTCCGGCGGCGGACCGGCGCCGATCCAAACGCTGCCGCTGACCCAAACCCCGGTCAGCGCGACGCCGACCGAGACGCCGGAGCCAGAGGATACGGATGAGCCGGATGATGAAGAGGAATTTGAGGGGGTGGTGGAAGCGACCGGCGGAGTCTGGGTGATCTCGGGGCAGTCGGTGACGATCACGAGCGAGACCGAATTTCGCGGCAACCCCCAGCTCGGCGACCGCGTCAAAGTAAAAGCCTGGCGGATGGGGGACGGCAGCCTGGCGGCCCGCCGGATTGAAAAAGAAGACTGAGCCGGGGACGCCGCGGTCTATTCAGGATTGCCCTTAAGACACAGAGACACGGAGTTCAACTCCGTGTCTCTGTATTTCGGCGGCCTGCCCCGGCCTCAGTGGGCGGGGTGGGCCAGGCTCAGTCGTCGCGCCGCAGGCCGGTGAGCAGGAAAGCGTAGTAGAGCAGGGTCGAGATCGCCGAGATCAGGGCCGCCACGTAGGTCAGCGCCGCGGCGTCCAGCACCTGCGCCACGCCCGAGCCTTCCTGGTTGGTGATAAAGCCGCCCTGCACCAGGATCTCCTTGGCCCGGCGGCTGGCGTCGAACTCCACCGGCAGGGTGATCAACGAGAACACCGCCGTCGCGCCGAACAGCAGCACGCCCAGCACGGCCACGTTCCAGCCCAGGTCGCCCAGCGGGCCGCTCAGGCTGGCCAGCAGGAAGCCGCCCATGAAGATCAGCGGGCCCAGGAACGAGCCGAACTGCACGACCGGCACGAGCGCCGAGCGGGCTTGCAGCGGCCAGTAGCCTTCGGCGTGCTGGAGCGCATGGCCGGCCTCGTGGGCCGCGATGCCCACCGCCGCCACCGACGGGGTGTCGTAGTTGGCGGGCGAGAGCCGCAGCGTCCGG
>DAOUAB010000176.1:0-17332 GCA_034434015.1 Anaerolineales bacterium | reverse complement strand
CTCCCGGCGACGGGCGGGTTCAACGGCCCGGTGGCCCTGAGCGCCGGCGGCGCGCCGCCCGGCGCCAACCCGGCGTTCAACCCGAACCCGGCCGCGGCCGGGGGCGCGAGCACGCTGACGGTGAGCGATCTCGGCGCTGCGCCGGCCGGGGCTTACCGATTGGTGATCACGGGCACGGCCTCTCTGGGCCAGCGGGCCGCCGCCGCCTGGTTGAGGCTGGACACAGCCGCGCCCGGCGCGATCACGCTCCAGGCCCCGGAGGATGGCGCGACCGACGTCAACCCGCAGCCCGACTTCGCCTGGGCGGCGACGCCCCTGGCCGGCGCCTATGTTCTGGAAGTCGCCGCCGACCCGGACTTTGCCGACATCGTCTATCAGGCCGGCGTGGCTGGCGCCGCGCACACGCCGGCCAGCCGGCTGGCCCTGGACACGACCTACTACTGGCGCGTCCGGACCGCGAACGCCTGCGGTGAGCGGGTCTCGCCGACCGCGCGTTTCACGACCATCGCCGCGATCCCGGTCTTGCTCGTCGACGACGACTGGGACTCCTGGATGATCCTGTTCGCGGGCGTGGACGTGGACGCCCGGGACGAGTATGTGAGCGCGCTGGCCGGCCTGAAGATCGCCCATGACGTGTGGGATGTGGCGGCCGCCGGCGTTGAGCCGGGGGCGGCTGACCTGGCGCCCTACGCCGCCGTGATCTGGTTTACGGGCGACGCCGCCAGCCTGCTGCCGCCGTTCACGGTTCCGATAGCGGGGCCGGACGCGGCCGGAGAAGCGGCCCTGGCCGCGTATCTGGACGGCGGGCGGTGCCTGCTGATCAGCAGCGCCGATTATCATTACGATTTCGGCCTGACCGAATTCATGCAGACGTATCTGGGAACGGCGGCGGTGACGGACGATGTGGGGCAGGCGAGTGTCACCGGGGCCGGCGTCTTTGGCGAGCTGGGGCCGTACGCCGTCAATGCAGCTGCGCTGGCGATACCCGACAGGCTCATACCGGCGGCCTCCGCCCAGACCGCCTTCACGGGCAGCAACGGTGGGGCCGGGGTCGCCCAACTGGCCGCGTACCGGACCGCCTTCCTGGGGTTCGGGTTGGAGCGGTTGAGCGCCGGGGGCCGGGCCGCGGTGCTGGGCGCCTTCCTGGATTGGTGCGCGGTCGGGATGCCGGGGACTGGCCCCACGCCGCGTCTCTACTTGCCGATCATCCAGCGCTGACCGGCGTCGCGCCGAGCGCCGTTATGGAGGAAACAGATGCGTCTCAGGGTCACGGTCTGCGAGTTGAATTCCGAACCGGACAGTCTTGCAGCGGACTGGGAGCGGCTGGCCGCGCATGTCCGCGCCGAGGGCAGCGACCTGGTGCTGTTGCCGGAGATGCCGTTCTACACCTGGTTTGCGTGGACGCGGGAGGTCGATCATCGCGTGTGGCAGGCGGCGGTGGACGCGCACGCGCGCTGGCTCACGCGGCTGCCGGAGCTGGGCGCGGCCTGCGTCCTCGGCTCGCTTCCGGTGGATCGGGATGACCTGCGCCAGAACGAGGGTTTTGTGTGGGAGGCGGCGGGCGGTTACCGGGCCGCCCACACCAAGTATTACCTCCCGGACGAAACCGGCTACTGGGAGGCGTCCTGGTATGGGCGCGGCGACGGCCGTTTCGAGCTTGCCCAGGCCGGGCCGGCGCGGGTCGGCTTCGCCATCTGCACCGAGATCTGGTTCCTGGAACGGGCGCGCGCCTACGGCCGGCAGGGCGCGCACCTGATCGTCACGCCGCGCGCCACGGAGAAAGCCACGGTTGATAAGTGGCTGGTGGCCGGACGGGCGGCGGCCATCGTCTCCGGCGCTTACTCGCTCTCGTCCAATCACGTCAACCCGCCGGGCCGGAACGCGGACCTGGGCGGTCAGGGCTGGGTGGTGGGGCCGGACGGCGAGGTGCTCGGTCTGACCTCGCGTGAGCGGCCGTTCATCACGGTGGACCTCGACCTGGCCGCCGCCGAATACGCCAAGACGACCTATCCGCGCTACGTGCTCGAGTAGGCGCTGGCCTCTGGCAATCAGCCATCCCCAACCATCCGTTTCAATCTCCCATGTGGCTCTCCCCCTTCTTCGCCAACGCCGCCCTGCAGGACCTCGTCGCCACGATCGTCACCTTCGCCGTGGCGCTCGGCTGGCTGCGCCTGATCGATTTCTTCGCGCATCGCGGCCTGATCGAGCAGCGCCTGAGCCGCAAGATCATCCACATCGGCACCGGGCCGCTCTTCGTCCTGTGCTGGAACCTGTTCAGCGCGGAGCCGTGGGCGCGCTGGGCGGCCGCGCTTGTGCCGTTCGCCATCACGGCCCAGTTTGTGGCCGTCGGCCTGGGGTGGATGAAAGACGAGGCGGCCGTCAAGGCCATGACCCGGCACGGCGACCCGCGCGAGATCCTGCGCGGCCCCCTGTTCTACGGGATCGTCTTCGTGGTCTGCACGGTGGTGTTCTGGCGGCACTCGCCGGTGGGCGTGCTGGCCCTGATGCTGATGTGCGGCGGGGACGGCCTGGCCGACATCGTCGGGCGGCGGCTCGGGACGGCCAAACTGCCCTTCAGCCCCGACAAGAGCTGGGCGGGGTCGGCGGCCATGTTCGCCGGCAGTTTCGTGTTCGCGTTCGGGTTCGTGGCGCTGTTCAACGCCTTCGGCAATTTCCAGCCGGCGCTGGAGCTGGGACGGGCGGCCGGGGCCGTCGTCGTCATCGCCCTGGCGGCCACGGCGGTGGAGGCGCTCCCCTTTCACGACATTGACAACCTCACGGTGACGGCGGCCGCGCTGGCGCTGGGGCTGGCGCTGTTCTGAGGAGGGAAGCGTGGACGCTTTGCAGGCCTTCGGCCTGGAGCTGATTCGGGCGTTGCAGGCTTTGAGCCCGGCCCTGGACGGCGTGATGCACGCCTTCACGTTCATGGGCAAGATCGAATTCTATCTCCTGATCCTGCCCCTGATCTACTGGGCCGTCGATCACCGTCTCGGGTTCCGACTGCTGCTCGTCCTGATCACGCTTGACCTGGCGACGGCCACGTTCAAGCTGCTGCTCCATCAGCCGCGCCCCTACTGGCTCGGCGGGGTCCAGGCGCTGGCGGAGGAGACCACCTATGGGCTCCCGTCGGCTCATGCCAGCGAATCGCTGGCGGTCTGGGGTTATCTGGCCTATCGCCTTCGACGACGCTGGCTGTCCGTCGTGGTGGCCGCGTTCGTCGTCCTCATCGGCGTTTCGCGGGTATACCTGGCCGTGCACTTCCCGCACGATGTCGTCGCCGGCTGGCTGCTCGGCGCGGCGCTGCTGTGGGCTTTCGTCGCCGGCGAACGCCCGCTGACGGACCGGGCCGGCCGGCAGACGGCGGCGATACAAATCGCGCTGGGCTTGGCGCTGGCCCTCGTCGTCCTCCTGATCGGCCAGGGGGTCCAGGCCGCGCTCTCCGGCAGATCCGATCCGGCGGCGTGGAGCGCCCTGGCCGCCCGGGCGCGCACGCCCGCTTATTCGTTCACCCTGGCCGGGGCGCTGTTCGGCGCTGTTTCCGGCTATGCCCTCATGCGGCGTTACGCTCCTTTTGAGAGCGGCGGCGTATGGCTGCGGCGCGCGGCGCGCTACAGCCTGGGGATTTTGGGGGTGCTCGGCCTGTACTTTGGCCTGGACGCGCTCTTTGGCCTGATCGCGGCCGATGAGACGGCGGCGGGCTATGGGTTGCGCTTCGTCCGTTATGCCGCCGCCACCTTCTGGGTCACGGGCCTGGCCCCGTGGCTTTTCCTCCGGCTCAGGCTGGCGGACGCCCCAGCGACCTCTGCAACTGGGCGGGGTTGAACGCCCCCGCGGTCATGCCGGTTTGCGCGCCCGGCGGGACGGCGGCCTGGCGCCTGGGGCTTGGCCGGGCGGCGTCTTGGAGCGCGCGGCCGGGGCGGGTTTCCGGCGCGCAGGCTGGCGCGGCGCGGCGGGTTTGATCAGGCGCTGCATGGCCTGGAACTCGGCCTCGAAGCCGGCCACGATCGCCTCCGGGTCCGGGATCAGGCCTTCATCCGAAGCGACGCCCACCCTCACGTCGCCGGCGTAGCTGAGGATGCTCACGCCCAGCGCCAGGTCCCCGGGCTGCGGCACCCAGAACATGATGCCGCGCAGCGGCCGGCCGGCGAAGTACAGCGTCTCGCGCGGCCCGGGCACGTTGGTCATCACCGCCGAGGCTTTGCTGGTGAAGAACCGCACCAGCCAGTCTTCGATCTGGGCCGGGGTCAGGCCCATGCCCCCCAGGATGCTGAACGCCACCACGGCTTCGGGCGTATCCTTGATCTCGTCCATGTAGGCCTTCATCTTCTGGATGCGGCCCACCGGGTCTTTCACGCCGACCGGCAGCGTCAGCAACGCCAGCCCAAACCGGTTGCCGAGCTGGCTCAGGTCCTGGACCGGGCGCAGGTTGATAGGGACCAGCGCGCGCAGGTTCAGGCCGCGCACCGGCTGGTTGCGCGCCTCCAGGTAGCGCCGCAGCCCGCCGACGGCCGCCGCCAGCAGCACATCGTTGACGGTGCCGTTCAGGGCCTTGCCCACCGCTTTCACCTCGTCCAGCGGCAGGGGGCGGCTCCACGTCGCGCGTTTGGTCACGCCGCACGGACCCTTCAACAGCGTCTTCCGGTCGGGGCTGAGCAGGGTGACTTTGCTGAGCGCGATGGCATAAGACGCGCCGAGGGCGACCTGCTCGGCCGGGCGCAGCGGGTTCAGCAGCGCCTCCATGCCCTCGTGCAGCATGTGCCCGGTTGTGGAGCGGACCCGCGCCATCGATTGCAGCGCGCCGGCGAACAGCCGGCCCAGAAAACTGCGCCGCCGGCGGCGCAGGGCCTTATCCGGCGGCGCCGGCCAGGGCGCGTCCGGCTGGGCGTCGGCGAGCGAGAGCAGCACCTGCACCAGGGCCAGGCCGTCGGCCACGCAGTGATGGATGCAGTGGATCAGGGCGCTGCCTTTGCGGTAGCCGTCCACCAGGTACGCCTGCCACAACGGCCGCTCGAAGTCGAGGGGCTGGCTCATCAGCTCGCCCGCCAGCTTCTGCAAGGCGGCCTCGTCGCCGGGTCTGGGCAGCCTCACCCGATGCAGGTGCGCGTCCAGGTCGAAGTCCGGGTCGGTCTCCCAGCGCGGCAGGCCCAGGCCCAGCCGCGGCTCGCGCACGCGCTGTTGAAAGCGCGGGAAGAAGGGCAGCAGGCGGTGCTGGTAGGTGGCCTTGAGGCGCTCAAAGTCGAGCGGCGCGTCGAACATCATCACGCCCGTGATCAGGGCCATGTTCGTCGGCTTGTCCATGTGCAGCCAGGCGGCGTCGACGGCGGAGAACGTCTCGGATTTCGGCATGGGCTCCTCGCGGCGGGTCAGGGGTCAGGGTCCGGCGGAGGCGCGCCGGCGCGGCCAGCGGTCGAGCAGGCGGCGCCAGGCGGTCGGGCGCGCCAGCGCCTCCAGTTGCGGCAGCGCGGCGCGGGCGGCGGCCTCGCCCATGATGTAGGCGTATTCCACCTTGTCGAAGGCGAACAGGCCCACCGGGCCGACGGCCGGGCGCAGCAGCACGTCTGGCGGGTGCGCCTCCAGGTCCCAGGCGCTTAACCGCTGCATGGCGATCTTAGCGGTGCGGTAGGTGTTGGAGAGGATGTGCGTCAGCCCCAGCCGCCGGGTCAGGTCGGCGGCGTAGCGCATCGGGCCGCGGGCCTCAAACGTGTGCTCAAACTCCTCCGGCGAGTCGTGGTGCAGGACATCCACGGCCACCACGCGCGGCCCGAGCTGGCGGGCGACGCCGACGGGCAGCGGACTGATCACGCCGCAGTCGACCAGATACTGGCCGTCTCGCTCCACGCCCCGGAACAGGCCCGGGATCGCCATCGTCGCCAACAGCGCCTCCACCAGCGGCCCGCTGTCCAGCCGCACGGGCCGGGCGGTGTGGAAGTCCATGGCCATCGCCACCGCCGGGCGCTTGAGGTCGGCAAAGGTCTTGTCGCCTACCAGCGCCTGGAAACGGGCCCGGATACGCTTGGCGCCGAACAGCGCCTGGCGGTCCGGGTCGGCCTCCCAGACGTCGAGAATCTGGATATGCTCGAACTCCTCGCGGATCTGGCGTGGTGTAAGGCCGAAGGCGTACGTCAGCGCCACGAGGCCGCCGCCGCTCACGCCCACCAGCGGCCCCACCGGCAGCCCGGCCTCCTCCAGCACCGCCAGCACGCCGGCCTGCGCCACGCACTTGGCGCCGCCGCCGCCCAGGGCCAGGGTCAGAGGTAAGGGTTTCATGCGCTTATTCCGCCGCGGCTTGCGCGGATAGTCGCGAATGTGTCATGCGCCTTCATGCCTCTTTGCGCCTCTCGCTGTCCTTCATATCCTTCGTATCCTTCGCGCCCTTCGTGCCCTTTGGTGCCCTTCGCGCTCTTCGTGCCCCTTGGTGTCCTTCGCGCTCTTCGTGCCCTTCGTGCCCTTCGTGCCCTTTGGTGCCCTTCGCGCCCTTCGTGCCCTTCGCGCCCTTCGTGCCCTTTGGTGCCCTTCGCGCCCTTCGTGTCCTTTGGTGCCCTTCGCGCCCTTCGTGCCCTTCGTGCCCTTTGGTGCCCTTCGTGCCCTTCGTGCCCTTCGCGCCCTTCGTGTCCTTCGTGCCCTTCGTGCCCTTTGGTGCCCTTCGCGTCCTTCGTGTCCTTCGTGCCCTTCGCGCCCTTCGTGCCCTTCGTGTCCCTTCGTGCCCTTCGTGGACTCTTACGACCCTTGGCCGCCCGCCGCGACGATGGCCTGGTCCGCGCTCCAGAAAAAGTTCTCGGCGCCGATCTCATTCACCAGGCCGCCGCGCTCCAGCATCCGCCGGACGTTGTCGTGCACGCCGGCCAGCATCAGGCGACCGCCGTGTTGCTGCAGCCGCTCGTGAAGGTGCCGGATCACCTGCAGGCCGGTGACGTCGATCAGGGGCACGCCGCGCATTGACAGGATCAGCACGCGCGTCTCGCCCAGCCGCGCGAAGGCCTCGTTCAGGTGGCCGGCCGCGGCGAAGAACAGCGGCCCGGTCAGATAAGCCACGCGCACATGATCCAGCCGGGGGTCCACCTCGATGCCGCGCTGGCGCAGGCGTTCCGGGTCCACCTCCTGCACGTCGATGTCCAGGCTGGCGACCTGGTTGAGGAAGATCGCGCCGGACAGGAACGCGCCGATCAGGATGGCCTGCGTCAGGTCGAGGGCGACCGTGGCGACCATCGTGATGGTGAAGGTGAGGATGCCGGTCTTGAAGCGCCGCCCAAAAATATACCGGATGGCCTCCCACTCGTTCATGCGCCAGGCCGTGATGACGAGCACGCCGGCCAGCGCCGCCAGCGGGACGCGCGACATGACCGGCGCCAGCACGAACATCGACGCCAGGATCACCAGCGCGTGGACGACGCTGACCAGCCGCGTCTGCCCGCCGGCCTTGATGCCCACGCTGGTGCGCGCGATAGCGGCCGTGGCCGGGACGCCGCCGAAGAACGGGATGATCATGTTGCCGACGCCCTGGGCGATCAGCTCCTGGTTGGCCTGCAGGCGCACGCCGGTCATATTGCTGGCGACGGCCCCGCACAGCAGGCTCTCCACCGCGCCCAGCGCCGTGATCGTGAGCGTCGGCGCGATGAACTCCTGCAGGTTCATCCACGGAATGGCCGTCAGGTTCAGCCGGTCGGCCAGGAGCAGCGTCTGCGGGATCTCGCCGATGGCGGCCACCGGCCAGTTCGTGATGATGGCCAGCGCCGTCGCCGCGGCGATGCCCAGCAGCGACGACGGGAAACGGGCGTTCCAGCTGCTGGGCCACACGAGCATGATGGCCATCACCAGCCCGCCGACCGCCAGCGCCGTCGCGTCGGGCGCGACCGGGTGCTGGAAGTAGCCGAGGAGTTTCAGCGCGGCCGACTCGGCGCCCGGCGTCCTGACGCCCAACAGGTTGTCGATCTGGCCGATGGCGATGATCAGGGCGATGCCGGACGTGAAGCCGGTGATGACCGGGGCCGGGATGAAGGCGATGAAACGCCCCAGCCGCAGCAGGCCGATGACGGTCAGCAGCGCGCCGGAGAGCAGGCCGGCCACCCACACGCCCGTCAGCCCGTAGCGCTGCGTCAGCAGGATCAGCACTGCGCTCATCGCGCCGGTCGGGCCCGAGATCTGGTACGGCGCGCCGGACAGGCCGCCGATGACCAGGCCGGCCAGGATCGCGGTGACCAGGCCGGCCGCGGCGGTGGCGCCGGAGGCGACGCCGAAGGCCAGGGCCAGGGGCAGGGCGACCGCGGCGACGGTGACGCCGGCCAGCAGGTCCTGACGGAATTTGCCGGCGTTGTAGTCGTGGAACTCGTCGCGCAGGAGCTGAGGCAGGGTTCGGCGGGGCATACTGACACTCTTCCTGAATCTGTTCCTCTGGTTGAGATTGTGAACCGTTGCCAGGCCAGGGCGTTGAGCGCCATGGCGAGGCGGATCCGGCGAGCGGCTTTCCCGGAGTCAAACTTTCCTTGAGTCGATGAGCGCCAACAAAGCCGCGGCGTAGGCCTCCTCGGCCGACGTGGCGGCGAAGGACCAGGGCGCGTCGCCGACCGTGAGTGTGCAGGTGTAGCCGTCCGGCGTCACGGCCAGCGTCAGGCGCGGCTCGGGCAGACGCGCCTCCAGCGCCAGGCGCAGCTGGTTTTCGCCCGGCAGCCAGACCGCGTCGGTGGTGACGATGTAGTCCAGCGCCCACTCCACGGCGCCGTGAAACGTGAATACCGGCTGGCCCTGCATCTCGGCGATGCCGGCCGGCATCTCGGCGATGACAAAGACGCGGTCGTCCAGGCCGTGGTCGGGCAGGGCGAAGAAATCGTTCAGGGCCGGATGCCAGGTCAACCCGGCCTGCTTCAAGCGGCGCGCGGTGGCGAGCGAGATCATTGATTTGGGCGTCGGAAAGGCAGCGGCCGGCCGTGCGGGCCGGCTGCGGGGATTATAGGCCGCTGGCCGCGAATGGCAAGACCGGTCCGTTCGGGTTCACGGCGAATTCGGCTCTAACTCCAGGAGGGTGGCCTCGAACGGCGCCAGCGTCACGCGGTTGCCGCGCACACGCGCCTGATCGCCGGGGACGGTGCTCAGCCGGACGCGCCAGGCGCCGGCGGGGAGAGGTGAATCCAGCTTAAGCGTGTTCTCCCAGCCGAAGAAATTGAGGGCGACAAGCACGGTCTGGCCGGGGGCCTCGCGCAGGTAGGCCAGCGCCTCCACCGGGCGGCGCGCCAGCGCCCGGAAGGTCCCCCGGCGCAACGCCGGCGACTCGCGCCGCAAGCGCAGCAGCCGGCGGTAGAAGTTCAGCACGGAGGCCGGGTCGGCGTCCTGCGCGGCCACATTGCGGCGCGCGTAGTCGGCGTTCAGGCGCAGCCAGGGCTGGCCGGTCGTGAAGCCTGCGTTCGGGCCGCCGTCCCACGGCATCGGCGTCCGTTCCGGGTCGCGCCCGCCGTAGATCGGCCAGTAGCGCCTGCCGGGCGGGTCCTGGATCTCGTCGCGCGGGATGCGTGTGTTCGGCAGGCCGAGCTCCTCGCCGTAGTACACGAATGGCGTGCCGCGCAGGGTGAGCAGGAGCGCGGCGGCGACCTTGGTGCGCGCGTCGGCGTACGGGCCGCCCCCGAAGCGCGTCGGGAAGCGGTCCACGTCGTGGTTGCCCAGCACGTAGCACGGCCAGGCCCCGGCCGGCAGCGCGGCCTCATAGCGCTGCACCGCCTGCTGGAAGGCGCGCGGCAGCCAGGGCTGGCGCAGGAAGTCGAAGTTGAAGGCCAGGTGCATCTTGTGCGGGCCGACGTAGCGCACGGCCATGCCGAAGTCGGCGACCTCGCCCACCGCCATGCGCTCCGGGTAGGCGTCCAGCACGCCGCGTATCTCGCGCAACACGTCCGCCATCTCCGGCCGGTCCAGGTCGTAGAGATGCTGCTGGCGGTCCCAGCCGCGCAGGCCGATCGCCGGCGGGTTGTCGCGGAACTGGTCGTCCTTGAAGTAGGCGTGCAGCACATCGAGCCGGAAGCCGTCCACGCCCCGGTCCAGCCAGAAACGCATCACCTGATAGACCCGCGCGCGCACGGCCGGGTTGCGCCAGTTGAGGTCCGGCTGCTCTTTGAGGAACTGGTGGTAGTAATACTGGCCGGTGGCCGGATCATACTCCCAGGCGCGCCCGCCGAAGACCGACTCCCAGTTGTTGGGCGGACTGCCCGCGCCGCTGTGCGGCGCATAAGCTCCGCTTCGCGGAGCGACGGGGTCCCGCCACAAGTACCAGTCGCGCTTCGGGTTGTCGCGGCTGGAGCGCGACTCGACGAACCACGGGTGCAGGTGGGAGGTGTGGTTGAGGACCAGGTCGAGGATGACGCGCAGGCCGCGCGCGTGCGCCTCGGCCAGCAGCCGGTCGAAGTCGGCCAGCGTGCCGAAGACCGGGTCGATGGCTTCGTAGTCGGACACGTCGTAGCCGAAGTCGAACATCGGCGAGGGGTAGATGGGCGAGAGCCACAGGGCGTCCACGCCCAGCCCGGCCAGGTAGTCGAGCCGGGCCGTGATGCCGTTCAGGTCGCCGATGCCGTCGCCGTTGCTGTCCTGGAACGAGCGCGGGTAGATCTGGTAGATGACGCCGTCGCGCCACCACAGGTAGTCGTCGGTGAGGCGGGTCATAACGAGTCATTCTACCAAATTGCGGGTTTCGCCGGTCCGCCGTATCATGGTTTGGAGCTGTTGGTCGAGGGAGGAGGACGACGATGAGCCATTCTGAACCGGCAAAGGAATTCGTGTTTGACGAGAAGACCGGCAGGGTGATCCGGTTGCGCGAGGAGTCCGGCAGCGACCGGGCGGCCGCGATCGGCAGCATGGCCTATCTGCTGGCGATGCTGGCCTTCTTCTTCTGGCAGCTCTTCGACGTTTGGGTGGGGCGCTACACCCTGGCGGTCTGGCTGGGCTACGGCGACCGGCTCGAAGCGGTGCGCGACCCGGTCTTCCGCCTGGTGGCCTACGCCATCGCCGGCGGCGGGCTGGGCGGCGTCGTCAACGGCATCCGCAGTCTGCTCACCTGGCACGTGGAGTGGGGGATGTTCGAGCGCCGTTACGTGTGGAAATATGTCACCATGCCGTGGCTCGGCGCCACCCTGGCCCTGATCGTGTTCGCGCTGGTGCGCAGCGGCGTGGCCGTAGTCGGCGGCGACATGCTGCCCCAGGACGGCGACCTGCGCCAGAGCCTGTCCACGTTGATCATGGGCATCCTCTCCGGCTACGGCGCGCGCGAGGTCTTCATCTGGCTGGACGCGCAGGTCTCGCGCCTGTTCAAGGTCGCGCCGCCCGCCGAGCGCGAGGTGCCCAACCTCATCGGCCTGACGCGCGAGGAGGCCGAGAAGCTCCTGGCCGCCGGCGACCTCCGCCTGGGCAACGTCACCGAGGCCGAAGTCGAGGATGAGGCCGAGTCCGGCCGCGTGGTCCGTCAGGCGCCCGCGCCGCCGCAAGTCCTGGCGAGCGGCCGGGCCGTGGACGTGACCGTCGGCCGGCGGATCGACGGTGAGGGGTTTGGCGGCGGTCACTGAGCGCGCCGGAGGCGAAAGATGGCCATGCAGTTTCCCTCCGGCCGGGCCTATCCGCTCGGCGCCAACTTCCTCAGCGGCGGCGTCAACTTCTCCATATTCTCCAAGAACGCGACCGCCGTGGAATTGCTGTTGTTCGACCGTGTGTCGGACCCGCAGCCGGCGCGCGTGATCCGGCTGGACCCGCGCCTCAACCGCACGTTCTACTACTGGCACGTCTTCGTGCCCGAGGTCAAGGCCGGGCAGCTGTATGGCTACCGCGTCCACGGCCCGTGGGTCCCGGAATTCGGCCTGCGCTTCGACGGCGAGAAGGTCCTGCTGGACCCGTACAGCCGGGCCGTGGCCTACGACGCGAGCTACTCGCGCAGCGCCGCCGCGCGGCCCGGCGACAACGCGGCCGTTGCGATGAAGAGCGTGGTGGTGGACCCGCGCGCCTACAACTGGGAAGGCGACCGGCCGCTGCAGGTGCCGTACGCCGGCTCCGTGATCTACGAGCTGCACGTCGGCGGTTTTACGCGGCGGGCGAATTCCGGCGTGGCCGACGAGCGGCGCGGCACGTACCTGGGTCTGATCGAAAAGATCCCGTATCTCAAGGCGCTCGGCGTCACCGCCGTCGAGCTGCTGCCCGTGCAGCAGTTTGACCCTCAGGACGCGCCGGCCGGCCGGGTCAACTACTGGGGCTACAGCCCGGTCGCTTTCTGCGCCCCGCACCGCGGCTACTGCGCGCGCCCGGACGACCCGCTGGCGCCGGTGGCGGAGTTCTGCGACATGGTCAAGGCCCTGCACCGCGCCCGGATCGAGGTCATCCTGGACGTGGTTTTCAACCACACGGCCGAGGGCGACCACAACGGCCCGACGCTCTCGCTGCGCGGCCTGGAAAACCGCGCTTATTACATCCTGGACCCGCACCAGCCTGCTTATTACACCAACTACAGCGGCACCGGCAACACCCTGAACGGCAACCACTCGGTGGTCCGGCGCCTGATCCTGGACTGCCTGCGTTATTGGGTGCAGGTGATGCACGTCGACGGCTTCCGGTTCGACCTGGCCTCGGTGCTGGCCCGCGACGAGCGCGGCCGGCCGCTGGAGGACCCGCCCATCCTGTGGGACATCGAGTCGGACCCGGTGCTGGCCGGCACCAAGATCATCGCCGAAGCCTGGGACGCCGCCGGGCTGTACCAGGTCGGGTCGTTTATCGGCCACCGCTGGGCGGAGTGGAACGGCCAGTTCCGGGACGACGTGCGGCGCTTCGTCAAGGGCGACAACGGGATGGTGGGCCGGCTGGCGGCGCGCCTCACCGGCAGCCGCGACCTTTATCGTCAGCCCGACCGCGAGCCGAACCGCAGCGTCAACTTCATCACCTGTCACGACGGCTTCACGCTTAACGACCTGGTCTCGTATAACGTCAAGCACAACGAAGCCAACGGCGAGGGCAACCGCGACGGCAACGACGCCAACTTCAGCTGGAACTGCGGCGTGGAAGGGCCCAGCGACGATCCGGCCGTCGAGGCCCTGCGCGTGCGCCAGATGAAGAACCTGTTGACCGTCCTGTTCGTCTCGCAGGGCACGCCCATGCTGCTGATGGGCGACGAGGTGCGCCGGACGCAACAAGGCAACAACAACGCCTACTGTCAGGACAACGCGCTGAGCTGGTTCGACTGGTCGGCCGTCGAACGGGAGGCCGGCTTCCTGCGCTTTGTGCAACGCCTGATCGCGTTCAGCCAGTCGCACGACCTGTTCCAGCAGGAGCGCTTCTGGGAGGCGTGCGGGGCCGGCCCCGGGCCGTGCGTGGAATGGCACGGCGTGAACCTGGGCCAGCCGGACTGGGGCGAGACCTCGCATAGCCTGGCGCTGTCGCTTTACGAACCCCGGCGCAGCGAGCACCTGCATATCCTGCTCAACGCTTATTGGGAACCCCTCGATTTCCGCCTGCCCGCGCTGCCGCCCGGCCGCCGCTGGCGGCGCGTGTTGGACACGGCGCGGCCCTCGCCCGACGATATCGCCGAGCCGGGCCAGGAGCCGGCGGTGGACGGCGAGACGTACCGGGCCGACGCGCGCTCGTCGGTGGTGCTCAAGGCGCTCTAACTTCACCCCTCCCCTTCCGGCCTTCGGCTACGGAGGGTGGGGAAGGGTGAGGTCCCTGCATGGACCTCGAAAGCCGCGAAAGCTCGTCGCCGATCGTCGCCCGCGCCATTGCCGCCGGCCTGCTGGACCGCTACAGCGACACGTATGCATTCTCGCCCTGGCAGCGCCTCGGCCTGGAGGTCGTGGGCGCGCTGCCCCAGGCCGTCGGGCGCCTGGTCATCCCGCGCCTCGGCGCCGGCCAGGCGCTGACGCCCGACCGCGTCCAGGGCCTGACGGTGGATCAGCTCGCCGCCGCCCGTCTACGCGATTACGCCGGCCTGCCCGGGCGCTTCCCGGTCATCACGGCCGGCGCCGCCCTGGGGGGGCCGGCCGCGCATCTCTCCCTGGCGCTGGACGGCCCGTTCCTGCCGCAGGCCTTCGTCCTCACACTGCGCGGCGGTTCGCTCACCGGCGATGTGCGGACCTACCTCCATCGTTCGGCCGACCTCGCCCGGCGGTTGGCGCGCGACAACCCCGGCGCGCTGATCATCCAGCACTACGATCCCGTCCACGACGGCTGGCTAACGCGCTGGCTCAACCACGTCCGGCTGAAACTGCTCGATCTGCCGCCGGCCTACGCGGCCTTCATCCGCGAGCGCCTGGAGCCGGGCGGGGCGCTGGTTTACTTGGATTGCGACGCGAGCTGGCTGCGTTACCGCCTCGGCGAGCGGCGCGTGTTCCAGGTGGGCGGGTGGGGCGGGATCGCGCCGGAGGAGTTCCTGGCGGGCAGCGACCGCATCCGAGCCGCCGGACGGCGCGAGGGCCTGACCGAGTTCGACTGGCGATTGCCGGACTATCCGCTGGAGCGCGGGCCGGAATCCGAGTGGGGCAGTGAGCCGGGGCTGGCGGAGGCGCTGGAGGCGTTCGCGACGCGGGAAGGCTGCCGGTTTATCCGCATCCGGCTCCCGGACCCGCATGCCTTCGCGCGGCTGGCCTTCCGGGCCATTGGGCGGCAGTGGGAGGCGGCCGGGCGCGCGCCGGCCGGCGTGCTGGTGGAGATGTTCACGCAGTTCGACGCGACCGCCGCGCGCCGCGCCGGGCTGCTGCCGCTCTGGCTGGTGTTCAACACAGCCGACGCGCTCGCCTTCCTGCGCGCCATGCGGCCGGAGTTCCCGGCCGGCCGGCCGGTTTTCTTCTCGCCGCTGGCGACGTTCTCACGCACGCCGGACCTGGCGCCGTGGCCGGAGTGGGAGGCGGCGCTGGCCGGCCTGGACTGGCGCAATGTGGGCGCGCGCGCCTCGCATTATCCGGCCGACGCCCGCGCGCTGGTCCACTGGGCCGCGCCGCTGCGCCGCTGGGCCGACGCGCACGCCGTCCCGGCGCCGCCCCGCCTCGTGGTGGATGAACTGGTCCGGCTGGCCGGTTTCTAAACCGCCAGGTTCTCGAAGAGACCGGCCGCGCCCATGCCGCCGCCGATGCACATGGTCACCATGCCATAGCGCGCGCCGCGCCGCTTCATCTCGTGGAGCAGCGTCACGGTCAGTTTGGCGCCGCTGCACCCCAGCGGGTGGCCGAGGGCGATGGCGCCGCCATTGACGTTGACCTTCTCCAGGTCCATCTCCAGCGTCTTGATCACGGCCAGCGCCTGCGCCGCGAAAGCCTCGTTGAGCTCGATCAGGTCGATCTGATCCAGCGTCAGGCCGGCCAGCCGGAGGGCCTTGGGGATGGCGGCCGTCGGCCCGATGCCCATGACCTCCGGCCTGACGCCGCCGACCGCGAAGGACAGGAAGCGCGCCAGCGGCTGGAGGCCCAGCGCCCGGGCGCGTTCGGCGCTCATCACCACCACGGCCGCCGCGCCGTCGCTGGTCTGCGAGGCGTTGCCGGCCGTCACCGTCCCGTTGGCGGCGAACACGGGCTTGAGCCTGGCCAGCGCCTCGGGCGACGTGTCGCGCCGCACGCCCTCGTCCACGGCGAACTGGAACCGGCGCGTCTGCGGCCGGCCGTCGTCGCCCAGCTCGGTGACGGCGACGTCCAGCGGCGCGATCTCAGCCTGGAACTTGCCGGCGTCCTGGGCGGCGGCGGCGTTGCGGTGCGAGCGCACCGCGAAGGCATCCTGTTCTTCGCGGCTGACGGCGTATTGCCGGGCGACCTCTTCGGCCGTCAGGCCCATCGGCATGTAGACCTCGGGGTTGACCTCGGCCAGGGCGGGGTTGGGCGAGAAGTTGAAGCCCGTCATCGGCACCTGGCTCATGCTCTCCGCGCCGCCGGCCACGATCACGTCGGCCATGCCCGCCATGATCTGCTGGGCGGCCAGGGCGATGGTCTGCAGGCCGGACGAGCAGAAGCGGTTGACGGTCTGGCCGGGCACGTTCACGGGCAGGCCGGCGCGCACGGCCGCGATGCGGCCCATGTTCAGGCCCTGGCTGGCCTCCGGGATGGCGCAGCCCAGGATCACGTCTTCGATCTCGGCCGGGTCCAGGCCCGGCGTCCGCTCCACGGCGGCCTTGATCACGGCCGCGGCCATATCGTCGGGGCGCGTCGCGCGCAACGCGCCGCGTGGGGCCTTGCCGACGGCGGTCCGCGCGCCGCTGACGATAACTGCTTCACGCATGGTCATTTGCTCCTTGGCGGTCTGCCCTCTGCCGTCTGCGGTTTGTATTCTGGCCTCGGCTTCAGTTTCTCAACGGCTTCCCGGACTTCAGGAGGCTCATGATCCGTTCCTGCGTCTTGGGTTGTTGCAGCAGCCACAGCGCCGCCTCGCGTTCAAGGTCCAGGAGGTAATCCTCGGTCACCCAGGTCGGGCTGGTCAGGTCGCCGCCGCACAGGACGTGGGCGAGCCGGCCGGCGATCACGGCGTCGTACTCGCTGATGTAGCCGCCCCAGCGCAATTGCTGGATGGCGAGCTGCAGCGCGGCCTTACCGCGCTGGCCGAGGGCGTAGATCGACCTGGCCTTGCGATCCGGCGGCGTGTAGCCCTGCTCGGCCAGGTTCAGCGCCACCTGTTTGGCGACGCCGATCACATGCTCGTCGTTGGCCACAATCGGGTCGGCGTCGGTCAGGAAGCCGAGCTGGCGGGCCTGCAGGGCGCTCTCGCTGACCCTGGCGAAGCCGATGGTCTCGAACACCTTCTGCAGATAGGGCAGGGCGTCCACGCGCTCGTCGGCGGCCAGGTGCGGGGAGACGTTGCGGCGCAGCATCTCCTTGCACCCGCCCCAGCCCGGCACCAGGCCCACGCCGGCCTCGATCAGGCCCATGTAGGTCTCGGCCGAGGCCACGGCCCGCGCGCCGGTGAAGACCATCTCCACGCCGCCGCCCAACACGCGCTGGCGCGGGACGGTGACGACCGGTTTGGGCGCAAAGCGCAGGTCCATGAAGAACTGCTGGCCGTCGCGGGCGGCCTTCTCCAGGCCGGCCGGGTCCCCGAGCGCTATCAGGAACAGGCCGACGTTGGCGCCCTGGGAAAAGTCCTTGCCCTGGTTGGCGATCACCAGCGCCCGCCACTCGTCGCGCTCGAGCAGCTCGAGCGCCGCCCGGCCGATGTCGAACGTGAACCCATCGATCGAGTTGGCCTTGGAATGGAACTCGAAGCCGAGCACGCCGTCGCCCAGGTCGTGCAGGCTGGCCGAGGCGTTGCGCCTGAGCACGCGCCCGGCGCCGGCGTTCTCCTTGAGCAGGAGGTGGTGCTTGTGGCGTCTCACCGGCGTGTAGGCCTGGCGGGTCGGGTGGTAGACGCCCGT
>DAOUAB010000175.1:0-43854 GCA_034434015.1 Anaerolineales bacterium | reverse complement strand
GCGTCCGGCGCAAACAGGCGGGAGTGTACTGCAAAAGCCGCCGGCGCGGATGCGCTTAACCTTTCACGGCGCCGGTCAGGCCGCGGATGAACTGGCGCTGCAGGGCGGCGAAGAAAAGGATCATGGGGACGACCGTCATGACCACGCCGGCCGCGATGCCGCGGGCGTCGTTGGCGAAGGCCCCTTGCAGCGCGACCAGCCCCACCTGCAGCGTCATGTTCTCGCGCGTGTGCAGCATGAGCGACGGCCAGAAGAAGTTGTTCCACTGCTCGACGAAGGTGATGATGGCCACGGTGGCCAGCGACGGGCGGATGATGGGCATGAGGATCTCCCACCAGATGCGCAGTTCGCCGGCGCCGTCGATGCGGCCGGCGTCGATCAGATCGTCGGGCACGGCCTTGAAGGCCTGCCGCAGCAGGAAGATATTCAGCACGCCCGCCAGATACGGGAAGATCACCGACGGCAGCTGGTCGTAATAACGGAAGACGGTGACGGCCAGGACAAAACTGGGGATCGAGGTGAGCACGGGCGGCACGATGTACGTCGCCAGCAGCAGATAGAAGATCGCCTCGCGTCCTGGAAACCTCATCTTGGCCAGCGGATACGCGGCCAGCGAGGAGAGCAGGGTGTTGCAGACCACCACCGTCCCGGTCGCCAGCAGGCTGTTGACGTAGAAACGCCAGACCGGCAGCTGGTTCCAGACCCGCAGGTAGTTGCCCAGGGTCGGGTCCTGCGGGATCAACTGCGGCGGCACGGAGACAATCGGGTCGTTGGGTCCCTTGAACGAGGTGAAGAAGACCCAGACGAAAGGGAAGACGGTGATGACGGCCACCGAGGCGAGCACGGCGTAAACGAGCAACGTCTCGAGCCCGCGGCGCACAGTCAGGGAGAGGGGCAGGCGCAGAGCCGGCGCCCGCGATAGGGACGGCGTCATCAGTGCTCCTCCGTGCCGCGTTCCAGCAGGCGGATATTCAGGATGGAGAACACCAGCGTGATGGCCAGCAGCACCATGGCGATGGCCGAGGCCAGCCCGGCGTGGTTCAGCCGGAAGGCCTGCCGCCAGAGGTAGAACACGATGGTCACGCCGCTGTTGAGGATGCCGCCCAGGCCGCCGGTGAGGGTGAAGATCTCGTTGAACACCTGCAGGGCGGCCAGGCTGGAGATCACGGCCACAAACGTGATCTGCGGGCGCAGGCCGGGCACGCTCACATGCCAGTGCTTCTGCCAGGCGTTGCAGCCGTCGATCACGGCCGAGTCGTACAGCTCCTCCGGGATGTTCTGCAGGCCGGCCAGGAAGATCATCATGTAATAGCCCAGCCCCAGCCAGGTCGTCAAGGCCATGGCAAGCGGCAGGGTGAGGGCCGGCTCGGCCAGCCACTGGATCGGCTCCTGGAGCAGGCCCAGCGAGAGCAGCAGGCCGTTAATGATGCCGTTGGTGTCCAGCATCAGGCGCCAGGCGATGCCGACGGCGATGCTGCCGCTGATGACGGGGATGAAGAACAGCGCCCGGAAGGCCGTGATGCCGGGCAGCCGGCGATTGACGACGATGGCGAGCAGGAGGGACAGGCCGATCAGCGTCGGCGTCACCAGCAGGTAGACGAAGGAGTTTCGCAGCGCCAGCCAGAAGATCGGGTCCCGGGCCAGCTGCTGGTAGTTTTTCAGGCCGACCCAGATCGGCGGCTTCACGATGTTGTAATCGGTGAAGCTGTAGTAGACCACCGCGCCGATGGGGTAGAGCACGAAGACCGCGATCACCAGCAGGGCCGGCGCCAGGAACAGGTAGGGCGTGAGCGAGAGTCGGCGGGTCATAGCCGTTCCGTCAATCAGCCGCGGATTACGCGGATTTCGCTGATTGTTATTAAACCTGTGCCATCCGTGTAATCGGTGTAATCCGTGGCCGTCTTTCTCCAGCCGGGCCAGCCGGCCTCTCCCAAATGGAAGAGGCCGGCGGCCGGGGGCGTGCTTACGGGAGCAGGGCGTTGGCCTGGGCGACGGCGTCGCTCAGCGCCTGTTGCGGATCGACGTTGTTGAACAGCGCCTGCTGGACCGCCTGCAGGACGATGTTGTTGACGTCGGCTTTGTGCGGGATGCTGGGGACGATGTCGGCCAGCTTGGAGACCGCGTCCCGGGCGTACGGCTTGGCGCTATCCTCGATGGCCACCGGCGGGGCCGAGAAGAACGGGTCGTCATACGACGACGGCGTCGACGGGTAGATGGACACGATCTTCGCGAACTCGAGCATGCTGCGCGGGTTGGTCATGAACTGCGCCAGCGCGATGGCGGCGTTCGGGTACCGGGTGTTGGCGTTGACCGACATGGCCATCAGGCCCTTGCCGACGACGCCGGACTTGCCCACCGGCGCGGGCACCACGGCCAGGTAGCCGTACAGCCCCGGGTTGTTGGCGCGCACCTCGCGGATGAGGTTCGGGCCGGTGTTGTAGAAAGCGGCCTGGCCGGAAGTGAAGAGGTCCAGCCCGACGCGGTCCTGGTCGGTCACCAGCACGGTCCGGTCCACGGTGCCGGCCTTGACCATGTCCACGTACATCTGCAGCCAGGCGACGGCTTCCGGCGAGTCGAACGTGAATTCGGTGCCGGCGTCGTTGATCACCTGGACGCCGCCCTCGTAGGTCATCTGCGCCAGCAGGTCGTTGACGGTCAGGCGGATGTCGCACAGGGTGCCGGTCTTGTCTTTGATCGCCTGGCAGAAGGCCGGCAGGCCGTCGATGGTCTTGGGGAAGTCGGCGACCGTGAAGCCGGCGTCGCTCAGGATCTTGGTGTTGACCAGGTTGACGATGATCCCCTGATAGTACGGGAAGAGGTAGTGCTGGCCGTCCACCACCTGCTGGTCCCACAGGTTGGGGAAGTACAGGTCCTTCACCGCCTGGGGCACGCGGTCGTCCAGCGGGAGCAGCAGACCCTGGGAGGCGTAGTCGCTGACCCAGCCTTCGGAGATGGACAAATTGATGACGTCGGGCGCGTTGCCGGCCGCGTAGGCGTTGCGCAGGTCGTCCTGGAAGGTGGCCTGATGGTCCTCCCAGTTGACCGTGACGCCCGGATAGGCCTCCTGGAAGCGCGCGAGCGTGCTCTTGATGTAGTCGTCAAACGTCGGCGACAGCCAGAAGGTCCAGACGGTCAGCTCGGCGTTCGGCTCGATGTTCCCGATGACGGCCTCCGGATGCGGGCCGGGCGTGGCCGTCACGGCGACTTCTTTGATGACCTCCTGCGTCTGGACGACGACCTGGGTCTCCCGGACCACCTGGGTCTGGACGATGACTTCGGCGGTGGGGACGGCGGCCGGGGCGCAGGCCGTCACGACCAGCCCGGCGATGACCAGGGCCGTAATCAGCCGGAAAAGACGATGGGCGTGCATGATGCGGGTCTCCTCTCGCTAGATGGCGCAAAACGACTCGACGATCTCACGACGGTTCACTCAGGCGTTGTCCGGTCCGGATCACCTCCTCAATTCTGGTATAGACGACTAGACCAGTTCTCGCAATAAAAAAGCTAGGCGCCGGCCGGCTGCCGGTCCGCCGGACGGATGTCCGCCGGCAGCGCCTGGACGAAGCGCCGCGTAATCTCCCAGGGGCGCGTGATGGCGCTGCCGACCACGACCGCGAATGCGCCCAGGGCGAAGGCCCGCGCCACGTCGGCGGGCTCCCAGTAGCGGCCCTCGGCCAGGACCGGCGCGCGCGCCGTCCGGACCAGCTCGCCCAGGAACTCCAGGTCCGGCCCGTCCATCTTCGGGCGGCCGTGGGCGGTGTAGCCGGCCAGCGTCGTGCCGAGCACGTCGGCGCCCAGCGACTCGGCCAGGCGGGCGTCCTCCAGGCAGGAGACGTCGGCCATCACCGGCTTGCCCAGCTCCGTGTGAATGAAGGCGATCAGGTCGGCCAGCGCCGTCCCGCCGGGGCGCGGCCGGGGCGTGGCGTCCACGGCGACGACGTCGCACCCGGCGCGGGCGACCGCCTCGGCCGCCGCGCAGTCCGGGGTGAGGTAGACCTCCGAGCCCGGGGCGTGGACCTTGTACAGGCCGATGACGGGCAGGTCGGTCACGGCGCGCACCGCCGCGATGTCGGCCGGAGAATTGAGGCGCAGGCCGACGGCGCCGCCCAGGATCGCGGCCCGCGCCATCTCGACCACGTGCTGCGGGCCGTAGAACGGCTCGCCCGGATAGGCCTGGCAGGAGACGATCAGGCCGCGCCGAAGCGGCCGGGGAGTCGGCGCCATGCGCTGGTTCACCTATTCACCCTGCCGCCGCCGGACGAAGATCATGCGGTACCGGTCGGCGCGATAGAGGGTCTGCACGGCTTCGATGAGCTGGCCCTGTTCGTCGCGTGTGATGCGCCGCGCCAGCAGCGCCGGGCTGTGGCGGGCGACATCCAGCTGCCGGGCTTCCTGGGCGTCGAGCAGGACGGCCTCGATCGACTCCTCGGCCAGCATCGGCCGGCAGTTGAACCGGCGCTCCAGGACGTCGTACAGGGACTGGTGGGCCAGGTCTTCCTCCAGCAGGCCGGCGAAGCGCGCGTGGGGCAGGAAACAGCGCTCCAACGCCATCGGCTCGGCGTTGGCCAGCCGCACGCGCTCGATGCGGATGACGCGCTCGCCGACGCCCAGGCCGAGCTGCGCGGCGACGGCCGCGTCGGCCGCTTCGGCCTCCAGCTTGAGGAGCCGGGAGCTGGCCTCCAGCCCGCGCGAGCGCATATCCTCGGTGAAGGACATGAAGCCGAGCGCGTTCTTGTGAATGCGGGTCCCGGCCACCACCGTGTTGCGCCCATGCTGACGCACCAGCAGCCCCTCGCGCTCCAGCTCGTCCAGCGCCGCGCGCACCGTCATCCGGCTGACGCCCAGTTGCTCCACATACTCGCGCTCGGAGGGGATGGCCTGGCCGGGCTTCAGGTCCCCGGCCTCGATCTGGCGGCGCAGGCCGTCCGAGATCTGCCGGAAGAGCGGCGTGTGGTTGCGCTTGTTGAGGCGAAAACTGGTCGGCATACTGGTCTATACCAGTAACAGCATAGCAAAAGAGGAGCGGTTTGGCAAGCCCCAATTTCCCGGATCGGCGCACGGGGTCGTTTTTTCGGGGTTTGGGTAATGTCCCGCCGGCCGGGGCGCGCGGCCGTGCGGCCAACGCGTTGACACACACACGCCGGGATACGGCCCGAACAGGCGATTTTGAGCCGCGGGTTTTGCGGAGGGCGCCGCCGCGCCGCCGGCGGACCGGTCTGGGACGCTTCAGTCCGCGTACTCGGCCAGCAGCTTCTCCAGCCGCGCGGCGCTGTCTTTCAGGCCGCCGGGCCGGTTGCGGGCCAGCCAGAGCGTCCGGTACTCGTCGAGCAGGGCGCGCAGGTCCCGGCCCAGCTCGGCCCGGCTCGCGCCGCCCAGGCCATACGCCAGCCGCAGGCGGCCCACGGCGTGCCGCAGCATCCGCGCCGCCAGCTCGAATTCTCGGCGCACCAGCCCGGCGTCCGACCGCTGGCTGCGCTCGGCGGCGAGGGGCGCGGCGGCGGCCTCGATCGCGTGCAGGGTGCGCGTCAGCGCCTCCGGGCCGAGCGCGTCGCGATAGCCGCGCACCTGGTCCAGCGGCCACTGCAGGGCCCAGAACAACGGGGACGAATTGTGGATCGGCAGCCCGGTGGCCTGGTACACGTTGCCCAGATCATAGGCGGCGCGCCCCAGGCTCCCGGACGGGTCGGCGAAGGCGTGCGCGCTCAGGGCCGCCGCGACGTCCAGGTCGCGGTTGGCGTCCCAGGCCCAGCTGTAGGCGGCGCCGGCCGCGAAGCCCAGGTCGCTCACCGGCCGGGTCTGCCAGTGGCCGTTGTCGCCCCAATCGGTGATCAGGTAGCCGAGGGCGCCGTGCCTCAGGCCGTTCTCGGCCGCGTTGCGCAGGTTGCCCAGGGCGTTGTCGGTCCGCCCGGCGATGGAGTTCCAGGACGACGTGCCCGGGCAGACGTAGAATTTCAGCCCGGCGGCCCGGAACTGCGCCCCGTGGGCGCCGAAGGGATGGTCCGCCTCGTACCCCCATTCCAGGGCCGTGGCGTCCGCCGGCAGTTCGGGGATCAGCGCCGGATGGTCAATGAGGATGTCGCCCCAGAACTGCATGGCCCGCCCGCGCGCGGCCACCTCGGCATGGACCTGCTTGAGGAAATCCACATACACCCGCCCCACGCCGCGCGCCGCCACGGCCTCCCGGCTCCGGCCCTGGCCCACGTCCACGGGCTCGTCGAAGCCGACGTTGAACTGGCGGCTGGTGAAGTGGGGCAGGAGCTCGTCGTACCAGCCGCGCAGCAGCGCCAGGCTGCCGGGGTCGAGCGGGCACAGGCTGTACGGGCCTTTGAGCTTCAGGCCCCACGGCGTGTCGAACTCGTCCAGGGTCTCGGCCAGCGGCTGGTAACGCGGGTGTTGAAGCCAGCGGTGCAGGTGGCCGAAGGAGTTCTGGTTGGGCACCAGCTCCACGTGGCGCTCGCGGCAGAAGGCGTCCAGCGCCAGGATGTCGTCGCCCGTGAACGGCGAGGCCTCGGCCCAGACCTCCGGGTGCTGGCGGTAGGCGAAGGTGTGCTCCATGTAGAGCTGGAACTGGTTGATCTTCCAGCCGGCCAGCTGGTCCACCAGCGCGTAAACCGTCTCCAGCGTCGGCACTTTGTCGCGGCTGATGTCCAGCATCACGCCGCGCGCCGCGAAGTCCGGCCCGTCTTCGATGCGCAGGCACGGCCAGGCCGCGCCGGACTGGGCGCTGATCTGGAGGAGCGTGCTCACACCGTGGAACAGGCCGGCCGGGTCCGCGGCCTCCACGCTCACGCCCTCGGGCGCGATGGTCAGCGTGTAGCCCTCGGCGCGCCGCCCGCTTCCCGGGCGCAGGCGCAACGCCAGGCCGATCTCGTCCGGCGGCGCGGCGGAGCTGGCGATCAATTCCCAGCGCCGCTGGCGCTGCTCGCGCAGGGCGCGCTGGAAACGCCGGGCCGTGAACAGCAGCGCCTGAGGCGCGGCGGCGTCGAGCAGGACCAGGGCCTGGTCCGGCGGCGCGTAAGTTCCGCCGGTCAGCGTGAGTTGGCGCGGGATGGGCAGAAGGTTTAGCATAGGGGGACATTCTACATCTGCTCCGCGCCATTTCCTGGCGGAACCGCCGGCTCAGGCGGGCGTCGTCTTGATTCGCGCCGGCGCGCTGTTCCGCCCCTGGAGGCGGGCCGGCGCCCGGCTCAGCAGGAGGGTGACGTGCTCGAACAATCCCGTGATCGAACCATCCGCCTGCGTGATGGCCGCAGGCTGGGCTACCTCGAAGTGGGCGACCCGGCGGCGCCGCCGGTCCTGCTCTTTCATGGGAGCCCCGGCTCACGGCTGGACGCCGGCCTGATCGACCCCGCCGCTCTCGAGTCGGCGCGCGCCCGCGTCATCGTGCCTGATCGGCCCGGCCTCGGCCTTTCCGATTATCAGCCGGGACGCACCCTGCGCGACTGGGCGGCCGATGTGCGCGAGCTGGCCGATGCGCTCGGCCTGGCGCGTTTCGCCGTGATGGGCGTCTCAGGCGGCGGCCCGTACGCGGCCGTCTGCGCCCATGATCTGCCCGACCGGGTGACGGCGCTGGCCCTGGTGAGCGCTGTGGCGCCGCTGGACGCGCCGGGCGTCACCCAGGGCATGGGGATCGGCCGCCACTTCTTCCGGCTGGCGCGCTGGGCGCCGTGGCTGGTGGAGCGCCTGATGGCGCCCATGGGGTCGCAGTTGCAGAAGGATGCCGGGCAGGCCATGCGCCAGATCCAGGCGTCGTTCTCCCCGCCCGATCAGGCGCTGATGCGCGCCCGGCCGGAACTGCAAACGGCCTTCGTCCGCACGCTGCGCGAGGTCTACCGCCAGGGCACGCGCGGCCTGGCGCATGACATGGCCGTCTGCGCCCGGCCGTGGGGGTTCCGGCTGGAGGCCATCCGCGCGCCCGTGGACGTGTGGCAGGGCGAAGCCGACACCAACGTGCCCCCGGCGATGGCGCGCTACTTCGAGCGCATGATCCCGAATGCCCGCGCACACGTCTTCCCGGGCGAAGGCCATTTCATGGTCGTGAACCATGCCGCCGAGATCTTCGCGACGCTGTTAGCGCGCGAGGCCTGAATGACGGCCCGTACCCCCGCCTCGCACCGCATCGGGATACGGCTCCGGGCAGCACAATCACATTAAGAGAACTTAAACCAGACGACGGCAACCGGAAAGGGCGCCGGGCGTAGATAATGAGTGAAACGACGACGTCCAACCCCTCGGAGGTGGATATGCTGCGCAGGTTGCTGGCTCTGGTGATGGTGCTGGCCGGTCTGTGGCTGCCGGCCACGGCGCAGGCGGCCAAGACCTATCACGCCGAGCGTTATGACGTCCAGCTCGTCCTCGGGCCGGACGGGACGCTCGACGTCACCGAGACCATCGTCTTCGTCTTTGAGGGCGGGCCGTTCACGTACGTCTTCCGTGAGCTGGCTTACATGGAACTGGACTCGATTGATCAGGTGCAGGCCGCCCTGGACGGGCAGGCGCTGTCGCCGGGCGCCGGGCCGGGGCAGGCCGAGATCGAGGCCGGCCGGCCGCTCAAAGTCATCTGGCATCTGCCGCCCACTTCCGATGCCAGCCACACCTTCACGCTCACCTATCGGGTGCGCGGCGCGGTCCGCCAATCGGACGCGGATGCGCTGATCTGGCGCGCCATCCCCGAAGAGCACGAGTACGCGATCAAGGCGGCGACGGTCACACTGACGTACCCGCCGTCGCTCCGGCCGTTGGAGACGCCGACGCTCAATCGCGCCGCCACGGTCGAAACGACGACGGCCGGCGTCGCCTTCATGGCCTCCGGCCTGGATGAAGACGAGGACGTGATCGTGACGGCGCGTTTCCCCAAAGGCAGCCTGATCGCGGCGCCGCCGGCCTGGCAGGCGCGCGCCGAGGCGCGGGCGGCGGCGACGGCGCAGGCCTGGCTGTTCGGGCTGGCGGCGGCCGTGGTCACGGTGATCGGCGGCGCGGCGGCGCTGGGCCTGATCGCCCGCGCCTACCGGCGCGAGGGAACTGTTGAGGCTCCGCTTTCCACGCCTCTGCCGCCCGGTGACCTGCCGCCGGCGTTGGTCGGCCGGCTGACGGGCCAGGCAAACGGCGTCATGGGCGCGCTCTTCGACCTGGCGCAGCGCGGCCGGCTGGAGATCCACGAGCAGGCAGGCTGGCTGGGGACGAAACAGCATCACCTGGAACTGAAACCCGGCGATGAGCCGCTGCGCGCGCACGAGCAGGCGCTGCTGGACGCGCTCTTCAAGCCCGGCCGGACCACGCTGGCGCTGAGCGAGGTCCCCATGCGGCTGGCCGGCCATCGGCCGTTCGAACAGGCTGTGGAGGCGGAGTTGACTGCGCGCGGCTGGTTCGACCCGGAACGCAAGGCGGCGCGCATCCGGCTCGTGATGGGGTGGATGTTCGGCCTGTTCGTGTCCCTCGGCCTGTTCTTGGCCGGGATCGCCTGGGGCGGGGCGGCCGCCGAGGCCGGGCGCGACAGCCTCATCGCGCCGGCGGCCCTGGTGGGCGCGGGCGCCGGGCTGTTCCTGGTCTCGCTCGTCGGCCTCATCCAGGCCGGGTCGCTCTCCACGCTCACCGAGGCGGGCGAGGCCGAGGCCGCACGCTGGAAGGGCTTCGGGCAATATCTTAAAGACGTCAGCCGGGGCCGGGAGCCGGTCACGCGCCCGGACTACTTCGAGCGCTACCTGGCGCTGGCCGCCGTGTTCGGGCTGGGCGCGGCCTGGGCCAGGCACTTCCAGAAGCTGGGCGGCGCGCCGCTGCCGGTCTGGTTCCACGCGGCGGCGGGAGGGCACGGCGACTTCGGCGCGATCGTGGCCGTCATGGCGGCCTCGGATTCGTCCGCGGCCAGCGCCGCGGGCGGCGCGGCGGGCGCCTCCGGCGGCGGCGCCAGCGGCGCGGGCTGAGAGTATGGCTCGTCCGCTATGACGGAGAGAATCCTCACGGGCAGGCGCCGGCTTTTGTTGCTGGCCCTGCCCGTCCTGTTGCCGGCATGCCTGGCGCCGGCCTTCCCGGCCGCCGCGGGCGCGCTGGGCCGCGAGGCCGGCTATCTGGCCGGCTTCGCGCTCTACTGGCTGGCCTGTCTGGCCGCGCCTCTGCTGATCCTGCGCCCGGCCGGCCTGCGCGCGCTCTTCGCCGAGCCGCGCCCGCTCTTCAGCCGCGCCAACCGGCTTCCGGCCGCCCTGCTCATCCTGATCGTGGCCGTCGCGGCGGCGTTGTACCTGCCCGGTTTCGCGGCGGCGCCCTGGCCCCTCCTCGCCCTGGCCCTGCCGGTGGCGGCCGTCAACGGCCTGTGCGAGGAGGTCTTCTGGCGCGGGCTGTACACGGCCGCGTTCCCGCGCTCGTTCTGGCTCGGCGTGCTCTACCCCTCGCTGGCCTTTGCGGCCTGGCACCTCGTCCCGCAACTGGTCTTCCCCGACCCCGGCGGGCCGCTGACCTTCGCGGCCATGACCTTCCCGCTCGGCCTGGCCTACGCCTGGATCACGGCGCGGACCGGTTCGGTGCGCTGGGCGGCGCTGGCGCACGGCCTGACCGGGTTCCTGGCCCTGGGCGGCGCCATCGCACCCAGTCTGCTCTCCCTGATCTGGCCTTAACCGTGGCGCGTTATGATCTCCACCAGGAGATCAACATGAGCGACCATACTTCTCAGACCATGCGTATCCTGGTGACGAACGACGACGGCATCTACAGCCCCGGCCTGTGGGCGCTGGCGCGGGTCGCCGCGCGCTACGGCCACGTCCGCGTCGTCGCGCCGGACGTCGAGCAATCGGCCATGGGCCACGCCATCACCATCCAGCGCCCGCTGCACTATCGCCGGACGCAGATCGACTCTCTTGAGGCGTACCGCGTGGACGGCACGCCCGCGGACTGCGTGGCGCTCGGCCTGTACCACTGGGACGGCGCGGACCTGGTCCTCTCCGGCATCAACCTGGGCAGTAACCTGGGGCACGACGTCTGGCATTCCGGCACGGTGGCGGCGGCCCGCCAGGCGGCCTTCCTGGGCGTGCGCGCGGCGGCGTTCAGCCTGGCGCTCACCGAACGCGAGCCGGACTTCGCGGCGCTGACGGCCGGCGTGGATGAGGCCCTCCAGCGCCTGATCGCTCTGCCCGGGACCTGGCTGGTGAACGTCAACTTCCCGGCGGAGCCGCGCGGTCTGCGCTGGACGCGCCAGTCGGTGCGCGCCTACAGTGGCCGGGTGGTGCAGGGCGAGGACCCGATGGGGCGCCGGCACTACTGGTTCGCGGCCAGCCCGCTGGCGGCTCCCGAGGAGGGCACGGACCGTTGGGCGGTGGCGCAGGGCTGGACGGCGCTGACGCCCCTGCGCCTGAACCTCACCGACGAGGGGCAATTGCATAAGCTGGAGGAGGAGTCATCCCTCCCCAGCCCTCTGCCATAGCGCGAACTGCGCGTCATGCCGGAGGTGGCCCCGGCCGCGCCCCTGGCCGGCGGCGGGTGAGGGGACGTTCATCCCCTCATCATTTGGGAACCATGGGCGCCGGCCGGGCGTCTTGGCCGGAAGAGGTGAGTTGAGATGTCCCCACAGGTTGCCCGGTTGCTGTCCCTGATCCCCCCGAATCAGCAGGACGAGTTTATCCGCCGCCTGCCGTTCCAGGAGGCGCGGGTCGTCATCTTCGGTTTGGAGCCGGATGTGCTGACGTTTTGTTCCCTGGCCGAGGCTGTGCAGCAGAGGCTGGAGGCCGGACAGGCTACAGGGGGCTGATCCGCGTCGGCATCGTTCTCAGGCAAGCCGGGAAGTATGTGACCGTATGAACGCCAGCAGGCGCTCCCAGGCGTCGGCCGAGGCCTCGGCGAAGTCCGTCGCGCGCCGGTCGAAGAAGCTGTGCGGGGCGCCCGGGTAGGTGATGATCCGGTGCTCCACCCCCGCCGCGTCCAGCGCCTCGTCCAGGGCCTGCACCTGCTCGGGCGGGATTCCGGGGTCGGCGCCGCCGAACAACCCCAGCACCGGCGTGCGCGCGAAGCGGGCCGCGTCCAGCGCCGTGCCCTTCCGCTCGTCCAGGACGCGCTTCATGCCGGCGTAGAAGCCGATCACGCCCGCCACCCCCAGGTCCTCGCCGGCCGAGTACAGGCTCAGGCTGCCCCCCAGACAGAAACCGACGATGAAGGCCGGCCGATCGCCGCCGGGCCCGGCCCGCAGATGGGCCAGCGCGGCCCGCGCGTCGGTCAGCACCGTGTCCAGACGCATCTGCGCCACGTGCGGCTGCCACTCGAAGGCGTCGTCGCGCGCCGTCAGGCCGGCGGTGCGCCCGAAGTAGTCCAGGGCTACGGCCGCGATCCCGACCTCGGCGAAGCGCAGCGCCAGGTCTTTGTAGAACTGGTGCAGGCCGCGGATGTCGGGATAGATCAGGACCTGCGCCCGGATTGTCCCCATCGGCCGGGCGACGTAGGCCGCGAAGCGGTTGCCGTCGGCGGCGGTCAGGATGACGTCCTGGCCGTCGGCGGCGCCGGCTTCACCGGGTGGGGCGGGCGGGCGGGCGTCGTCGTCGTAACACATGGCGCGGGCCTCCTGGGTGAGGGGGCGGACGATGCGAGTGTGGACTCGGCAACTGGAGGCGCGATGATAACACGAAAGCCGCGTCCAGGCCCGGCGTCGGGCGCCGCGCCGCCGATTAAGATGGGTATAGACGCCGCTTGCCGCTGGCTGGAGCCGCGCCTAGAATGGCCTTATGCAGATCATGCCCGACCTCGTCGTGCCGGAAGCCGAGCTGGACGAGACGTTCGTCCGCGCCTCCGGGCCGGGCGGGCAGAACGTCAACAAGGTCGCCACGGCCGTCCAGCTCCGCTTCGACGCCCGCCGCAGCCCGTCCCTGCCCGAGCCGGTCCGCGAACGCCTGCTGCGCCTGGCCCGCCCCTACCTCACCGCCGACGGCGTCCTGATCATCGAGGCGCGTCGTTTCCGCACCCAGGAGCGCAACCGCCACGACGCCCGCGCCCGCCTGGCCGACCTGATCCGCCGGGCGGCCGAACCCCCCAAACTGCGCCGGCCCACGCGGGCCTCTCCGGGCGCGCGCCGGCAACGGCTGGAGGCCAAACGCCGGCGCGGGCAGGTGAAACAACTGCGCGGCTCGCGGCCCACCATCGAGGAGTGACATGACCCATCAGACCTTCGCCACCACCACGCGCGGCTTGCGCCGCCAGAGCCTGCCGATGCGCCTGTTCGAGAAGGCCAAGCGCCTCGGCGTCTGGAACCCGAGCGACCTCGACTTCAGCCAGGACGTGCGGGACTGGCGCCATTTCAGCGACATCGAGCGCGACGTCCTGCTGCGGCTGACGGCCATCTTCCAGGCCGGCGAAGAGGCCGTCACCCTGGACCTGCTGCCGCTGATCCAGGTGATCGCCCAAGAGGGCCGGATCGAAGAAGAGTTGTACCTGACCACCTTCCTGTTCGAGGAGGCCAAGCACACCGATTTCTTCCGCCGCTTCCTGGACGAGGTGGCGCAGGCGCCGGGCGACCTGAGCCACTACAGCGGCGAGAATTACCGCGCCGTCGTCTATCAGGCTCTGCCCGAGGCCCTGAACCGCCTGCGCCACGACCCGTCGCCGGCCGCCCAATTGGAAGCGTCGGTCACGTACAACATGATTGTCGAAGGGGTGCTGGCCGAGACCGGCTATCACGCCTACTTCACGGTGCTGGAGCGCAACGACCTGATGCCGGGGGTGCGTCAGGGGATCCGCCTGCTCAAGCAGGACGAGTCGCGTCACATCGCCTACGGCCTGTACCTGCTCTCGCGCCTGGTCGCGGCCGATCCGGGCCTGTGGCCGGCGCTGGACGAGCGCATGAACGCGTTGCTGCCGCTGGCGGTGGGGGTGGTGGGCGACGTCTTCGCCCAGTATGACCCGATGCCGTTCGGCCTGGTCCAGGACGAATTCGTGCACTACGCCATGGACCAGTTCGCCAGCCGCTACGCGCGGCTGGAGAAGGCGCGCGGCGCCGGCGTGGACGAGATCGACCGCCAGGCGGCGCGGGCGCTGGACGAAGACGAGGCCTGACCCGGATCAGGCCGGCCGCCACTCCATCAGGGCCGCGGCCACCCAGGTCGGTTTCGGCTGCTGGTACAGGTCCGAGGCGTCGCTGTAGGTCAGGTCCAGGATGCGGCCGTGCAGCGGGCCGCGCAGATAGCGGAAGACTTGGCCGGCGTCGCGCGCGTCGCTCTTGGCCTGCACGCAGTGCTGGTTGTAGCCCCGGTAATCGCCGCGCCCCAGGATCGCCATCCCGTCTTCGATCGTCCTCCGCGCCAGCTCCAGCCCGCCCGCCTGCGGGTGCAGCGATTGTTCCGGCGCGTCGCCGTAGCCCAGGCCGTGGTGGAAGGCGTCGGCCGTGGACACGATGACGGCGCCCTCGGCCAGGCGCGCCAGCTCGTCGATGCCGGGCAGGCGCTCCGGCTGGCCGCCGGCCAGGTAGGGATAGCGCTCGATCACGTCCGGCCCGCGCACGCCGCGGCGTCTGGTCTCGGCCTGCCAGAAGTGCCGCCAGCTCATCAGCGCATGGTCGCCGCGCCACTCCTCGCGCCCCGCGATCCCGGGCCCCTGGATGCCCCAAAACGGGAAACGCGCCGGGTCCTCGCCGGCCGCCACGCGCACGCGGGCCGCCTCCATCTCATCCGTGAAGGCGTGCAGCACGCTGACCACGATCACGCGGTCCGCGCCGCTGTCCAGGCAGGCGTGCACGACGGCCGCAATTTGATGGCCGCAATCGCGCACGCCGGCGTGCGGGAAGACGGCCACGCCGCCGGCGCGCAGGGCCGGCGCCAGGTCCCACTGCCGCGCCTGTTCCAGCCGTTCCAGGGTCCCGCGCTCGCCCAGGGCGGCATGTTCCGCCCGGTACAAAGCCTGGATGTCCGCTTGAAGCTTGCGCAGATCGAGCGGCATGACGACCTCCCGCCCGGCCATTTACAACCGGACGCTAAAACGGCGACGTTCTTCACTAACGTGGACGACGGCGTTTCGCTACGCTCACTTTACCATCGGCGGCGCCGTGGATTCCACCACCTAATTTACACCAAACCGCACAAAGTTATCCGATTTCCGGCGCGCGGCTTTGTCTCCAGTCTCTCCTCTCATCCTTCCCAGGAGGCTTCATGAGCGCAGACACCGAGCGGCTGTACGAGAGCATGATGCAGAGCATCGTCGAGGGCGAGCCGGAGGACGCCGAACGGCTGGCGCGCGAGGCGCTGGCGCTGGGCCTGGACCCTTTGGAGGCGATCAACCGGGGTTTCGTGCGCGGCATTAATGAGGTCGGCGCGCGCTTCGGTTGCGGCGAGCTGTTCCTGCCGGACCTGGTGCGGGCCGGCGCGGCGATGAAGGCCGCCACCCAGATCCTGGAAGCCGAGATGCTCAAACGCGGCACGGCGCGCCGGGCGGCCGGCGTGATCGTGCTGGGCACGGTCAAAGGCGACATCCACGAGATCGGCAAGAACCTGGTCGGCACGCTGTTCACGGCGAACGGTTTCCGGGTGCATGACCTGGGCGTGGACGTGCCCTACGAGCAGTTCGCGGCCAAGGCCGCCGAGTTTGGCGCAGACCTGGTCGGCGTCTCGGCGCTGCTCACCACCACCATGGTCGGCCAGCGCCGGGTGATGGAGGCGCTGGAGGCCGCCGGCCTGCGCGGCCGGGTGAAGGTGCTCGTCGGCGGCGCGCCGGTGACGCGCGAGTGGGCGCGCGAGATCGGCGCGGACGGCTACTCGGAGGACGCGGCCGGGGCCGTGGCGGTCGCCCGTCAGCTGCTGTCCGCCCATCCGTAGTCCGTAAGGGCGCGTTGTGACGCGCCCGGCCGCGGCGCGCCCCAACATCTGGAGGCCCCATGCCCATCGCATCCATCGAGGACCCCAAGCTCAGCCTGAACATCCTGACGCCCGACGAAGTCCGGCGGCTGCACACCGCCACGCTGGACGTGATCGCGTCGGTCGGCGTGCGCTTCCCGTCCGCGCGCGCGCTCGATATCCTGGAGGCCCACGGCGCGGCGGTGGACCGCGCGACCCAGATCGCCAGGATCCCGGGCCACGTCGTAGAAGAGGCGCTGGCGAAGGCGCCGCCCGCGTACTCCCTGGCCGCGCTGGACCCGGCGCTGGACCTGCCGCTGGACGGCCGCCACTCGCACCTGGGCACCGACGGTTGCGGGGTGGAGGTGCTGGACGCCTTCACGGGCGAGCGCCGCCGCTCGACGCTCCAGGACGTGTCGGATGCGGCGCGCGTGGCCGACGCCCTGGACGCCATCGCCTTTCACTGGACCCCGGTCTCGGCCCAGGACTGCCCGCCGGAGAGTCGCAGCCTGCATGAACTGCTGGCGATCTGGGAGGTGAGCCGCAAGCACGTGCAGACCGAGAGCATCGTCACCGTGCCCGAGGCGCGCGCCGCGGTGGAGATGGCCGCGGCCCTGGCCGGCGGGCGCGCCGAACTGCGCCGGCGCCCGGTGCTCTCCATCATGCAGTGCACGCTCTCGCCGCTGGCCCACGACGGCGGCAGCCTGGAGGCCGGCCTGGTCGCGGCCGAGGCCGGCCTGCCGGTGGGGTATATGACCATGGCCTCCTGCGCGTCCACCGGCCCGGCGACGCTGGCCGGCAACCTGGTCGTCGGCAACGCCGAGGTCATCAGCGCGCTGGCCCTGATGCAGATGGCGCACCCCGGATGCCCGGTCTACTACGCGGCGGCGCAGACGGCCATGGACCTGCGCACCGGCGCTTACACCGGCGGCGGCCCGGAGGATTATCTGTTCGGTGCGGCCACCAACCGCCTGGCCGATTTTTACAACGTGCCGCTGTCGATGGGGGCTTTCGCCACCGGCGCCAAGGAGCCTGGCTGGCAGAGCGCCGTGGACAACGCCTTCTCCGCCTTCATGGCCGTCTCCACCGGCGCCGACATGCTCCTGGGCGCCGGCCTGCTGTACGGTTCGCGCATCCTGTCTTACGAGATGCTGGTGATGGACGCCGAAATCTGGAGCCTGGTGCGCGCCATGCACCGCGGGATCGTGGTGGACGACGAGACCCTGGCCCTGGACGCGATCCGGGCGGTGGGGCCGGGCGGCAACTTCCTGGCGCACAAGCATACGAAGAAACACATGCGCGCGCTGTGGCTGCCGACGCTGATGGACCGCCGGCCGTACGGCGTCTGGGAAGAGAAGCGCGACGGCGCGCGCGAGTGGGCGCGCGAGAAGGCGCAGGCCCTGCTGCGCGCTCATCATCCGGCGCCGCTCGACCCGCGTCTGGCGGCCGAGCTGCGGCGGATCATCGCGACGCTGGAACAGACGGCGCCCGCGCCGGCCTGAGCGCGGCGGCGGACGCCGGCCCGTCTATCCTCTCAGCTTTCAGAAAGGAGACCGACCCATGTTGTACCTGCTCGATTTTCATGTGGAGTATCCCGCCAGCATGACCCAGAAGGACCTGTTCGCCATCTGGGCCCGCGAGGCGGACGCCGCCCTGGGCGCCAAGCAGGCCGGCGTCGTCGTTGATCTGTGGAAGTGCGTCGGCGCGCGCCGGGTCGTGGCCGTCGTCAACGTGGACGGGCCGGACACGCTCGACCAGATCCTGCTCGACCTGCCGATCATGAAGGAGCACGGCCAGCACGTGCACGTGGACGTCACGCCGCTGCGGCGCTACGAGGATTTCGCCGCCGATGTGAAGAAGCGCCTGGCGTAACGGCCGCGCCGCGGCGGTGGCGCGTTCGCCGGGTGCCGGCGAGCCGCGTCAACGTTGCGGACCGGCTCGTCGCGGCCGCACCCGATTTCTGCGGGAGGGGCGCACAGCCGTGCGCCCCTCCCGCCGGGGAATTGCACCCAACTCGAAAAACGCCCCTCACCGACGAAAAGCGCGCGGGCATCCCGGGCCCGTCGTGGGGCGGGGCGCCGGCGGCGCTCGTCATGCCCATTGAACCCTGTTCCAGGAGTCGGCCATGACCTCATCCTACACCTATGCCGTCCTCGGCGCCGGCCGTCAGGGCACGGCCGCCGCCTACGATATGGCGCGTTGGGGGGAGGCGCGGCGTGTGCGCCTGGCGGACTATCACCTGGAAACGGCCCGGCGCGCGGCCGCGCGCGTCAACAGCCTGATCGGGCGCGAGGTGGCCGAGGCTGTGCAACTGGACGCCGCCGACGGCGCGGCCGTGGAGCGCGCCCTGATCGGCGTGGACGCCTGCCTGAGCGCCGTGCCGTACTACTTCAATCTGGTCATCACGCGGGCCGCGCTGCGCGCCGGGACCAACCTGTGCGATCTGGGCGGGAACCTGGAGATCGCGCGCGAGCAACACCGCTTCCACCAGCTGGCGCTGGAGGCCGGCGTGAGCCTGATCCCCAACTGCGGCCAGGTGCCCGGCATGGGGACGACGCTGATGGTGCGCGCCATCGAGCTGCTGGACGAGGCGGACGAGGTGCGCATGTGGGACGGCGGCCTCCCCCAGCGGCCGCGCCCGCCCTTCAATTACCTGCTCACCTTCAACATCGCCGGGTTGACCAACGAATACGCCGAGCCGGCCGTCTTTCTGCGCGACGGCCAGGTCACGGTCATGGAGCCGATGTCCGAACCCGAGATCGTGGAGTTCCCGCCGCCCATCGGCCGCCTGGAGGCCTTCATCGCCGGCGGCGGCACCGACACGATGCCGTGGACCTATCACGGCAAGCTCCGCGTCTTGCAGAACAAGACCCTGCGCCATCCCGGCCACTACGCGCAACTGCGCGCCTTCTATGACCTCGGCCTGTGGCGGCAGGACCCCATCCGCGCCGGCGGCGCCGAGGTCAGCCCGCGCGACGTCTTCCACGCCCTGTTCGAGCCGCTGGTCACCTTCCCCGATGATCCGGATATGGTGATCGTGAGCGTGCAGGCGACGGGCCGCAAGGGCGGCGCGCCGGCCGAGGCGCGGGTGGAGGTGATCGATTACTTCGACCAGGCCACCGGTTTCTCGGCCATGGAGCGCTGCACCGGCTGGAGCGCCGCCATCGTCGCCGAGATGATGGCCCGCGGGCTGACGCCGCGCGGCGCGGCCGGCGTCGAGACCATGGTCCCGGCCGGGCCGTTCGTGGAGGCGCTCAAGCGGCGCGGCATCCCGGTGACGGAGCGCGTCGCGCTGACGGGATAGCCATGCCCAAACTCGAACTCCTCTCCCCCGCGCTCCGCGACCGCATCCTGTCGGAGGCCTTCCTGCTCCTGGAGGTCCCGGGCGTCAAGGTGCACAGCGCCGCCGCCCGCGCGTTGCTGGCCGAGGCCGGCGCGCGCGTGGTGGACGACGTGGCCCACATTCCCGAGGCCGCCGTCCGGCGCGCGCTGGCCACCACGCCGCGCGAGTTCTGGCTGTACGACGCCGCCGGCCGCGCGTCCGTCCACTACGGCGGCGACGACGTCCACTTCGACCCCGGCTCGACGGCCGTGCATGTCCTGGACCCGGACACCGGCGAGCACCGCAGCGCCGTCACCGCCGACCTGGTGCGCCTGGTGCAGGTGGCCGAGGCCCTGCCGCAATACGACGCGCAGAGCACGGCCGTGGTCTGCGCCGATGTGCCGGCCGAGATCACGGACCTGTACCGGCTCTACCTGGTGTTGCGGTATTCCAGCAAGCCGGTCGTCACCGGCGCGTTCGCCCTCTCCACCCTGCACGTGATGCGCGCCATGCTCACCGCCGTGGGCGGCGACGGCGCTTCCGGCCGGCCGCGCGCCATCTTCGATGTGTGCCCGTCGCCGCCGCTGATCTGGAGCGAGTTCGGCGCCGAAAACCTGATCGCGCTGGCGCGCCTGCGGCTGCCGGCTGAGATCGTCTCGATGCCGCTGGCCGGGGCCACCGCGCCGGCGACCCTGGCGGGCGCCGTGGTCCAGCACGCCGCCGAGTGCCTGAGCGGCCTGGTCATTCATCAGCAGGCCCAGCCCGGCGCGCCGATCGTCTGGGGCGGGGCGCCGGCCGTCTTCGATATGCGCTTCGGCACGACGCCCTTCGGCGCGATGGAGACGGCCATGATCGACGCGGCCTACGCCCAGGTGGGCAAACACCTGGGCCTGCCCACGCACACCTACCTGTGCGCCAGCGACTCGAAGACGCTCGACGCGCAGGCCGGGCTGGAGTCCGGGATGACGGCCCTGGTCGGCGCGCTGGCCGGGATCAACATGATCTCGGGCGCCGGCATGCTGGACTATCTGGCCTGTCAGAGCGCCGAGAAGCTGGCCCTGGACGCCGAGGCCATCGCCATGGTCCGCCGCCTGCTGGCCGGGATCGAGGCGCGCGGCGAGTCGCTGGCGGCTGAGTTGTTCGCCCGCCTCGGCCACAGCGCCGAGTTCCTGGGCGCCCGTCACACCCGCCAATGGTTCAAAGCCGAGCAGCATCTGCCCTCGGCCCTGATCGACCGGGCCTCGGTGCGCGCCTGGGCCGAGAGCGGCCGGCCGGATTCCGCGGCGCGCGCCCGCGCCCGCGTGGCCGAATTGCTGCGCCAGTACCAGCGCCCGGCGCTCGTGCCCGAGGCCGAGGCCGAACTGATCCACCTCACCGAGCAGGCCGCCCAGCGCGCCGGGATGGAACAGTTGCCGGCGCTGTCCTGAGCGCTTTGGACGCGGCGCGCTGCAGCGCCTGGCGCGGGTTGCCGCGAATGAGGCGGCCGCCGCCGCCTGGTTGTGCAATTCGCGTCCAGGCGAGACCGATTTTGTGACAAAAATCACAAATTCCGATGAGGAACGGCAGTCCCGTCCCCCTGGGCCGGGCGGCTATGATCGTTGAATTGAAGCCCTGAGTGGAAAGGTTGCGTATGCACGCGGTTGTCGCCATCAAGCAAGTGCCCGACACCTCCAACGTGCGCATCAACCCGGAGACCGGCACCCTGATCCGGGAGGGCGTGCCCGCCATCGTCAACCCCTATGATGCGCACGCGGTGGAACTGGCGGTGCGTCTCAAAGAGAAGTTCGGGGGCAAGGTCACCGTCCTCACCATGGGCCCGCCCAAGGCGGCCGAGGCCCTGGTGGAGTGCGTGGAGCAGGGGGCGGACCGCGGCATCCTGATCACCGACCGGAAGTTCGCGGCGGCCGACACGCTCGCCACCTCGTACGTCCTCGCGCGCGCGATCGAGGCTCTGCATGCCGAGGAGCCGGTGGACCTGTTGCTGTTCGGCAAGCAGGCCATTGACGGCGACACCGCCCAGGTGGGGCCGGGCGTGGCAACCCGGCTCGAAGTCCCGCTCATCACGTACGCGGTGGCGGTCGAGAGCTTCGACCCCCAGGCGCGCACCGCCGTCGTTCATCGCAAGACCGAGCGCGGGATCGAGGTCCTGCAGACCCGGCTCCCGGCGCTGCTGACGGTCGAGAAGGAGATCGCCGCCATCGGGCGCGCGCCGCTGCCCAACCTGATCCGGGCCGCGCAGTACACGCCCGAGACCTGGACCGCGAGCCAGCCGGTCGCCTTCGACCCGGCCCGGATCGGCATCAAAGGCTCGCCCACCATCGTGGGCAAGGCTTACACGCCGCCGCCGAAGAAGGCGGGCGGCACGCTGTCGGTGGCCGAGCTCGGCGTCCAGTCGGTGGTGTTTCAGGCCCTGGCCCGGATTGAGTCCGCCGGCGTCCTGCAGAACTGAGCGAGGTGTGTGATGGCTGATCCCAAGCGCCTGTGGGTATTGATTGAGCAGGAGGACGGCCGGCCCCATCCGGTATCGTGGGAACTGCTCGGCGCCGCCGGGCGGCTGGCCGCCGATCTGCCCGACAGCGTCGTGGAGGGCGTGTTGCTGGGCCACCAGGTGGGCCATATCCCGGCCCAGGCCTTCCGCTACGGCGCGCGCCGCGTGTACGTCATCGACGACCCGGTGCTGGCTTACTACCGCAACGCGCCATACGCGTTCGGGATCAGCGCCCTGGTCAAGAAATACAAGCCCGAGATTTTCCTGGTCGGCGCCACCACCCTCGGGCGCGACCTGGGCAGCGCGATTGCCACGCGCGTCAGCACCGGCTTGACCGCCGACTGCACCGAGCTGGCCATCGACCCGGAGAAGAAGATCCTGGCCGCCACCCGCCCGACCTTTGGCGGCAACCTGATGGCCACGATCCTGTGCAAGACCCAGCGCCCGCAGATGGCCACGGTCCGACCGCGCGTGCTGCCCATGCCTCAGCCCGCCGCGGCGGCGGATGGGGAGGTCGTTCCGGAACCGCTGGGGATGACCGAGGCCGAGGTGGGGGTGCAATTGCTGCGCGTCATCCCGAACGTCGGCGAGAACGTCAACATCGAATATGCCGACGTGATCGTGGCCGGCGGGCGCGGCATCGGCGGCCCGGAAGGCTTTAGGCTGCTGGAGGAGCTGGCCGGCCTGCTCGGCGGCGTGGTCGGCGCCTCGCGCGCGGTGGTGGACGCCGGTTGGATCTCGGCCGCGCACCAGATCGGCCAGACCGGCAAGACCGTGCGCCCCAAGCTGTACATCGCGGCCGGCATCTCCGGCGCCATCCAGCACCGGGTGGGCGTGTCGGGCTCGGATTTCATCCTGGCCATCAACACCGACCCCAAGGCCCCCATCTTCCAGGTGGCCGACCTGGGGATCGTCGGCGATGTGTATGAGGTGGTGCCGGAGCTGATCCGTCAGGTGAAGGCCACCCGGCCGAACGGAGGCGCCCATGCCTGACAAACTGACCTTCGACGCGATCGTGGTCGGCGCGGGTCCGGCCGGCGTTTCGGCCGCCATCACCCTGGCGCGCGGCGGCCTGAAAGTCATCCTGATCGAGCGCGGGCGCTTCGCCGGGGCCAAGAACTTCTTCGGCGGCGTGCTCTACACCCACGCCCTGGCCGACGTGTTGCCGGATTTCTGGGAGCGCAAGCCGCCCTTCGAGCGCCCGGTCACCGAGCAGGGCTACTGGTTCCTGTCGCCGGACAGCGTCCTGCGCGTCATGCACAAGAGCCAGCACTATCAGAAGGAGCCGGCCGACGCCTACACCGCCCTGCGCGCCAGCTTCGACGCGTGGTTCGCGCAGCAGGCCGTCGCTCAGGGCGCGCTGCTCGTCACCAAGACCACGGTGACCGAGTGCCTGCGCGACGAGCGCGGGCGCGTGATCGGCGTGCGCACCGACCGGCCGGACGGCGACGTGTACGCGCCAATCGTGATCCTCTCGGAGGGCGTCAACAACCTGCTCACCCAGAAGCTCGGCCTGGCCAGGACCGACCTGCCGCCGCGTTTCGTGGCGCTCTCGGTCAAAGAACTGATCGGCCTGCCGGCCAAAGAGGTCGAAGCGCGTTTCGGGTTGAGCGGCGCGAACCAGGGCGTCGCCATCGACCTGTTCGGCGACGCGACGCTCGGCCTGCCGGGCACGGCGTTCCTGTACACCGACCGCCAGGCCGTCTCTATCGGCGTCGGCCTGCTCCTGGAGGAGTTCGTCTACCACAAGCTGCGCCCGTACGAGGTCCTGGCGCGCTTCAAGAACCACCCGGTGATCAAACCGTACCTGGAGGGCGGCGAGTCGCTGGAGTACGGCGCGCACCTCATCCCGGAGGTCGGCTATGACCGGATGCCGGCGCTGGCCGGCGACGGCGTGCTGGTGGCCGGCGACGCCGCCGGCATGGTGGACGCCCTGCACCGCGAGGGCACCAACCTGGCCATGACGGCCGGGCGTCTGGCGGCCGAGACGGCGCTGGAGGCCCACCGCCAGGGCGACTTCACCGGCGAATTCCTGCGCCAGTACCGGCGCAAGCTGGAGGCGAGCTTCGTGCTCAAGGACCTCAAGCAGTACCGCCGGATGACGGATTTCCTGGACAGTTCGCCGCACTTCATGCGCACTTACGTGGACTATCTGAACGACGCCGCGCTGCGCTACTTCACGGCCCACGGCGTCCCCAAGCGCGATATGGAGAACGAGATTTTCGGGATGCTCTTCCAGCGGCGTTCGTTCTTCGGCGTGGCCCGGGATATGCTGAAACTGCTGCAGGGGATGCGAGGTTGAGATGAGCACGCGAACCCATTACCCGCTCACGCCCGAGCAGGAAGCCAGCCTGCCGGCCGTCAACGTCGACGACCTGCTGGCGGCGCTCAAATACTACGTTGACGAGGACTTCGCCCACCTGTGGATCAAGGACCATGCCGTGTGCGCGCAGTGCCAGGCCAAGCCCTGCCTGGATTTCTGCCCGGTCGGCGTGTACCGGCTGGACCGGCAGGGCAAGGTGATGGTGGGCTACCAGGCCTGCGTCGAGTGCGGCAGTTGCCGGGTGGGCTGCCCGTTCCTCAATATCGGCTGGTCGCTGCCGCGCGGCGGCTACGGCGTGGCCTACAAATTCGGTTAAGCGAGGCCCCCATGCACGAGACGGCAATCCAAGAACTGGACCGGGCGGCGGTGACGCTGCTCAAGGCGCTGGAGGCCAACGCCGCGGAACTGGCGCCCTATCTGGAATCCGAGCGCCTTCAGGCCCTGTACGCCGACGTGATTGGCCTGCGCCGGGCGCTGCTCGGCCTGCAGATGGGGCCGTTGTATTGGGAGACGCCGGCCGAGTGGGTGGATGATGTCCTCAAGGACGGCGAGCTGCCCGTGAGCGACGCCGCCGCCCGCGTGGCGGCGAAGTTGCGCCAGCCCCCTCAAGCGTAGCGGCACGCTGTCGCGCTCTCACTCCTCCGGCCGCTGCCGTCTCGCTGGGCGTTCGCCCGGAGCGCGGGCCTCGCCCGGCGCGTTTTGTCTGGGCGACGGCCGTGTGTGGCGCCCCACCTCCCGAACGGCCTGAGCCGTGGCGCGGACCTGCGAACCGCCGCAACCTGACCGGTTGCGGCGTTTTTGTCGCGCGGCCCGGCGCGGTTACAATTGGCCCATCCCGCGCCAACAAGGAGAGCGCCTCTATGTCCCAATGTGACCTGGGCCTGATCGGGCTGGCCGTGATGGGCCAGAACCTGGTCCTGAACATGACCGATCACGGCTTCAAGATCGCCGTCTACAACCGCACGGCGGCGACCACTGAGAAATTCCTGGCCGGCCCGGCCAGGGGCACGCCCATCGTCGGCGCCTTCTCGGTCGAAGAGCTGGTCAGTCAGCTCAAGCGGCCCCGGCGCGTCATGCTGATGGTCAAGGCCGGCCAGCCGGTGGACGACTTCATCGAGCTCCTGCTCAAACACCTGGAGCCGGGCGACATCCTCATCGACGGCGGCAACTCCAATTATCTGGACAGCATCCGGCGCACGGCTTACGTCGAATCCAAAGGGTTGCTCTTCGTCGGCGCCGGCGTCTCGGGCGGCGAGGAGGGCGCGCGGCACGGGCCGTCGATCATGCCGGGCGGGTCGGCGGCGGCCTGGCCGCACATTCGCCCGATCTTTCAGGCCATCGCCGCCAAGGTGGACGACGGCACGCCGTGCTGCGACTGGGTGGGCGAGAACGGCGCCGGGCACTTCGTCAAGATGGTCCACAACGGCATCGAGTATGGCGACATGCAGTTGATCGCCGAGGCTTATCACCTGATGAAGTCCGCCCTGGGCCTGTCGGCCGACGAGATGGCGGCCGTGTTCAAGCGCTGGAACGCCGGCAAGCTGGACTCGTATCTGATCCAGATCACGGCCGATATCCTGGCTCACCGGGATGCGGACGGCGCGCCGCTGGTGGACAAGATCCTGGACACGGCCGGGCAGAAGGGCACCGGGCGCTGGACGGCGGCGACCGCCCTGGAGCTGGGCGTGCCGCTGACCATGATCACCGAGGCCGTCTTCGCGCGTTCACTCTCGGCGCTGAAGGCCGAGCGCATGGCCGCCGCCCAGGTGCTGGCCGGTCCGCCGATGCGGCTGGGGGTGGACCGGGTCGCGTTCGTGGACGACCTGGAGCAGGCCCTGTACGCCGCCAAGGTCCTGTCGTACACGCAGGGCTACATGCTCATGCGCCAGGCGGCCCAGGAATATGCGTGGAACCTGAACTACGGCGGCGTGGCGCTGATGTGGCGCAACGGCTGCATCATCCGTTCGGCGTTCCTGGGCAGGATCAAGGAGGCCTACGACCGGACCCCCGGCCTGGCCAACCTGCTGCTCGATCCGTATTTCAACGCCGAGGTCGGCGCGGCGCAGGAGGCGTGGCGGCGCGTGGTGGCCTGGGCGGTGGAGGCCGGCCTCCCGACGCCGGCCATGAGCAGCGCGCTCACCTTCTTCGACGGGTACCGGAGCGGCTGGCTGCCCGCCAACCTGGTGCAGGCCCAGCGCGACTATTTCGGCGCGCACACCTACGAGCGCGTGGACGCCCCCGCCGGCCAGTTCTTCCACACCGATTGGACCGGCGCCGGCGGGCCTGTCACCTCGGGCAGCTACCAGGCATGAGGTCCGGTCATGGCGCTCATCGACCTGCCGCTCGACCAGTTGCAGACCTACCGCCCGCCGCGCGCCGAGCCCGCCGACTTTGACGCCTTCTGGGCGGCGACGCTGGCCGAGGCGCGCGCGCATCCGCTGCAGGCGCGTTTCGCGCCGGTGGATGCCGGCCTGGCGACGCTGGACGCGTTCGATGTGACCTTCAACGGCTACGCCGGCCAGCCGATCAAGGGCTGGCTGCTCCTGCCGCGCGCGCGCCCCGCGCCGCTGCCGGTCGTGGTGGAGTACATCGGCTATGGCGGCGGGCGCGGCTTCCCGATCGACTGGCTGCTGTGGGCCAGCGCCGGGTACGCGCACCTGGTGATGGACACGCGCGGGCAGGGGAGCGTCTGGCGCAACGGCGACACGCCGGACCTCGCGCCGGACGGCGTCAGCCCGCATCATCCCGGTTTCATGACCGCCGGCCTGCCCGCGCCGCAGACCTACTACTACCGCCGCCTGATGACGGACGCCGTGCGCGCGGTGGAGGCGGCGCGCAGCCATGCGGCGGTGGACGCGGGCCGCGTGGCCGTGACCGGCGGAAGCCAGGGCGGCGGGCTGGCGCTGGCCGCCGCCGGCCTGGAGCCGGCCGTCGCCGTGTGCCTGCCGGACGTGCCCTTCCTGTGCCACTATCGCCGCGCCACCGAACTGGTGGACTCCTACCCGTACCAGGAAATCGCGCGCTACTGCATGACCCATCGGGATAAAGTGGACGTGATCTTCAACACGCTGGCGTATTTCGACGGCGTCAACTTTGCGGCGCGCGCCTCGGCCCGGGCTTTGTTCTCGGTCGGCCTGATGGACGAGGTCTGCCCGCCCTCCACCGTGTACGCCGCCTACAACCATTACGCCGGCCCCAAGGACATCCGCGTCTACCCGTACAACCACCACGAGGGCGGCGGCACGCACCACGCGTTGGAGAAGCTCAGGTTTCTCAACGCGCTGTGGCGGTGAACAGAAAAACGCCCGGCCATGCGCCGGGCGTTCTCATGCCTGGGGTCACGCGGCGCGCCCCTGGCTCTGAACGAACGGGTCGCCTCACTTGCGTCTGGGCGGCGGTTGACCCCCCTCGGGCGAGCCGGAGCCGAAGAGCAGGCCCTCCAGGGAGCGCAGGCCGCGCCGCGCGGCCGAGCGCACCTTGGCGGCTTCGTAGGCCGCCCAGCGGCGCACGCGGCCCAGGCGCGTGACCTCGATCGGGGTGGCGTCCCACTTGACCACCGTCGCGCCCCAGGTCAGCCCGGCCCCGAAGCCGACCAGCACCAGATGGTCGTCCGGGCGCAGGCGGCCCTGCGCCACCGCTTCGCACACGGCGATCGGGATCGAGGCGGCCGAGGTGTTGCCGTAGCGGTCCAGGTTGAGCATGAAGCGGTCCTCGGGCAGGCCCAGGCCCTTGGCGGCCGATTCGATGATGCGGCGGTTGGCCTGGTGCGGCACGATCAGGCGGATCTGGTCCAGGGTCAGGCCGGCGCCCTCGATGACGTCGCGCACCGCCGAGGTCATGACGCGCGTGGCGAAGCGGTAGACTTCCTTGCCGTCCATCTGGATGGTGTGCAGGTTGTCGCGCACGCTCTCGAACGTCGCCGGGAGCTTGCTGCCGCCGGCCGGGATGATCAACGACGCGCCGCCCGAGCCGTCCGAGCGCAGCAGGCTGTTGAGCACGCCGCCGGGCGACGGGCGTCCTTGCAGCAGGAACGCGCCGGCGCCGTCGCCGAACAGGATGCAGGTGCCGCGGTCTTTCCAGTTGACCACGCGCGAGAGCGTCTCCGCGCCGATGACCAGCACCGTCTGCGCGGCGCCGCTGCGGATGGCGGCCGCGCCCATGCCGACGGCGTAGATGAAGCCGGTGCAGGCGGCGGCCAGGTCGAAGGCGCCGGCGTTCGGCGCCCCGAGCGCATCCTGCACCAGACTGGCCGTGGACGGGAAGATGTGTTCGGGCGTGCTGGTGGCGACGATGACCAGGTCGAGGTCGTCGGCGGCCACGTCGGCCGCCTCCAGCGCGCGGCGCGCCGCGGCCAGGGCCAGCGAGGCGGTGGTCTCGCGCGGGCCCGCGATGCGGCGTTCGCGGATGCCGGTGCGGGCCACGATCCACTCGTCGCTGGTGTCCACCAGGCGCGCCAGATCGTCGTTGGTCATCACGCGCTCGGGCACGGCCATGCCCCAGCCGACGATGTGGGCGTAGGGCAGGTTGCCGGGCAGCGGCTTCGGCGCCCCGCCGTTGCCGTTGGCCCGCGCGCCGTTCGCGCCGCGCGCGGCGGCCGGGCGGCGCGTCTTTTTGTCCGGGCGGGCCGACGATCCGTTCGGGGCTGGCGTGCTCATACGGCGCCGTTCTCGTAGCGGCCCAGGATCAGGGTGCCGTTGTGGCCGCCAAAGCCGAACGAGTTGGACATCGCGCGGCGGACCGGCTTGGCGCGCGCCTCGTTCGGCACATAGTCCAGATCGCAGTCCGGGTCGGGCGTCGTGTAATTGATCGTCGGCGGAATGAGGCCGGTCTGCACGGCCTTGACGCAGAACACGGCCTCCACGGCGCCGGCCGCCCCGAGCAGGTGCCCGGTCATGCTTTTGGTGGAACTGATGGCCAGGTCGTAGGCCCGCTCGCCGAACACCGCCTTGATCGCCTGGGTCTCGCTCTTATCGTTCAGGGGCGTGCTGGTGCCGTGCGCGTTCAGGTAGTCGATGTCCTCGGGTTGCAGGCGGGCCTGCCGCAGCGCCAGGCGCATGCAGGCGGTGGCGCCGGCGCCGTCCTCCAGCGGGGCCGAGATGTGGTGGGCGTCGTTGGACAGGCCGTAACCCAGCACCTCGGCCAGGATCGTGGCGCCGCGCGCCTTGGCGTGCGCCTCGGACTCGAGCACCAGGGCGGCCGCGCCCTCGCCGATGACGAAGCCGTCCCGGTCCTTGTCGAAGGGGCGCGAGGCGCGCTGCGGGTCGTCGTTGCGGCGCGAGCAGGCGCCCATCACGCTGAAGCCGGCCAGGGCCACCGGCACGATTGCGGCCTCGGCGCCGCCGGCCACCATCACGTCCGCCCGGCCGGCGCGGATGACCTCCGCCGCCTCGCCGATGGCGTTGGTGCCGCTGGCGCAGGCCGAGATCACGCCCAGGTTCGGGCCCTGCATGCCGAACAGGATCGCGATCTGGCCGCCGGCGCTGTCCGGCAACATCATGGGCACCAGGAACGGGCTGACCCGGCGCGGGCCTTTCGTCAACAGCACCTCCACCTCGGCATTCAGCGTCCCAATCCCGCCGATGCCCGTGCCGATCAGGGCCCCGATCCGTTCACGATTGGCGTCGGTGATCTCGACGCCCGCGTCCTGGAGCGCCTCGCGCGTCGCCGCCGCCGCGAACTGCGTGTAGCGGTCCATGCGCCGCGCCTCCTTGCGCCCGAACAGCGCGGCGGCGTCGAAATCTTTCACCTCGGCCCCGATCTGGGTCTCGTGCGCGCTGGTGTCGAAGAGCGTGATGCGGCCCACGCCTGATTTGCCGGCGAGGGCGTTTGCCCAGGTATCCGCCACCGAATTGCCAAGCGGGCTGACACAGCCCAGGCCGGTAACCACTACACGAGCAGTCATAAGATTCCTTTATTGTTCTGAGATTAAGTCCTGCGAGTATAACACCTCGGCTCAACCGGGGATGCGAGAGCATACATAAAAGAGACGAGGCCGGGATGGCCCTGGCGTTTGACGTTGCCGAGGCGGTGCATTAGACTTCAAGGCGCTTTTCTCGAGAGAATGACAAACCCTTTGATTTGAGATGAAAGGTCATTGACCGTTGATCCTGGTCACGGGCGCCACCGGCTTCGTCGGCCGCGCGCTGCTCCCCCGGCTGACTGAGGCCGGGCACACCGTGCGCTGTCTGGTGCGCGCTTCGCGCCAGACGCCGCGTCTGCCCGCCCGGGTGGCCGTGCAGCTGGCCATCGGCACGCTGGACGATGCGCGCGCGCTGCGCTCGGCGCTGGCCGGCGTGGACACCGTCATCCACCTGGCGGGCGTCGAATGGCGCGGCCGGCACGGCGACCTGCTGGCCGTGGACGTGAACGGCACGCGGGCGCTGGTCGAGGCGGCGCGCGAGGCCGGCGTCGGGCGCTTTGTGTTCCTGTCGCATCTGGGGGCGGACCGGGCGTCCGCCTACCCGGTGCTCAAGGCCAAGGGCATCGCCGAGGAGTTCCTGCGCCAGAGCGGCGTGCCGCACACGATCTTCCGCTCGGCGCTCCTCTACGGGCGGGAAGATGTCTGGACCAATACGCTGGCCGCGCTCATCCGTCTCTCGCCCGGCGTCCTGCTCCTGCCCGGCGGCGGCCAGACCACGTTGCAGCCGTTGTGGGTGGACGACCTGGCGACCTGCATGGAATGGAGCCTGGCCGACGCCAGCTTCCTCGGCCAGACGCTGTCCCTCGGCGGTCCGGAGTTCGTCACCCTGCGTCAGCTGGCCCTGATCCTCATGGACAAGCTCGCGACGCGGCGCACGATCGTGGGGGTCAGCCCGGTGTTCCTGCGCTGGGGGGCCTGGTTCGTCGAGCAGGTGCTGCCGCACTCGCCGCTCACCACCCACTGGCTCGACCACCTGGCGTTCAACCGCCTGTGCGAGTTGACGAGCGTCACGCGCTACTTCGGCCTGCAGCCGGCCCGCCTCGAGCCGACGCTGGACTACCTGAAGGAAAAGCGCTGGTGGGGCGACGGGCTGCGCCAGGCGCGGCCGGCGCGCTGACGCCGCGAAAAATGTGAGACAATCGAGCCGCTGACCACCCCGTTGAGCCAACGCCTGATGAGCGCCCTGATCATTCGCCCTGTCGAGACGCACGCCGAGTATGCGGCGGTGGAGGCCGTGCAGCGCGCGGTCTGGCCCGGCAGCGAGACCGACGTGGTGCCGCGCCATCTGCTCAGCACGGCGGCGGCCAACGGCGGCCTGGTGCTGGGCGCCTTCGACGGCGACCGGCTGGTGGGCTTTGTGTTCGGCTTCCTGGGCACCGACAGCGCCGAGCCGTCGCGGCCGGCCCTCACCCAGCTCAAGCACTGCTCGCACATGCTGGGCGTGCTGCCCGAGTACCGCGACCAGGAGGTGGGTTACCGCCTCAAGCTGGCGCAGCGCGATTTCGTCATGCGGCAGGGCGTGCGCCTGGTGACCTGGACCTACGACCCGCTCGAATCGCGCAACGCCCGCCTGAACATCGCCCGGCTGGGCGCCGTCTGCCGGACTTACAAGCGCGACGTGTACGGGGAGATGGCGGACGCCCTCAACGCCGGCCTGGCCTCGGACCGTTTCCAGGTGGACTGGTGGATCACGTCCTCACGGGTGCGCGAGCGCCTGGCCGGCCAGCGCGCCCGGCTGGTGCTGGAATCCTTCCTGTCCGCCGGCACCGAGATCCTCAACCCCACCCAGGCCGCTCCCGACGACGACCTGCCGCGCCCGCCCGAACGCCTGGCCGAGCCGAGCGGGGCCTTCGCCCTGGTCGAGATCCCGCGCGACTTCCAGGCCCTGAAAGCCCACGACCTGGTGCTGGCGCGCGAGTGGCGCCTGCACACGCGCCTGCTGTTTGAGGCGGCTTTCGCCCAGGGCTACCTGGTGACCGATTTCTTCTCCGAGCCCTGGGAGGGCCGCCTGCGCTCGTTCTACGCGCTGTCGTACGGCGAGGCGCGCCTGGAGTAAATTTCGTTGATCGGGCAAAGGCCTAACGCCGGGACGCCAAGCCGCCAAGCCACTGAGAGAGCTTTGCGCCCTTGCGCCTTTGCGCTGGCTCCGGCACCGGAAGGCGAGCATGAAAATTGAGACGATCACCCTGCGCCATATCCGCATGCCCTACCGCTCGCCGTTCCAGACCTCGCGCTGGGTGGAGCACGACCGCGAATGCGTGATCGTCGAGGCGAAAGCCGACGGCCTGACCGGCTGGGGTGAGTGTGTGGCCGGCGCCATCCCCAACTACTCGTACGAGTCGACCAAGACCAACTGGCACGTCCTGGAGGATTTCCTCGTGCCGGCGGTGCTCGCGGCGGACCTGGACGACATCCCCGCTTATCGGGCCGCCGTCGCATCGATCAGCGGCCACAAGATGGCCAAGGCCGGGCTGGAGATGGCGCTGTGGGACCTGTTCGCGCAGCGCGCCGGCGTCTCGCTCCAGGCCCTGCTCGGCGGAAGCGGCGACCGGGTGAAGGTCGGCGTCTCGGTCGGGATTCAGGCGACGCCCGAGAAACTGCTGGAGGTGGTGGACGGCTACCTGGCCGACGGCTACCGGCGCATCAAGCTCAAGATCAAGCCCGGCCGGGACGTGAGCGAGGTGGCGATCGTCCGCCGCCATCACCCGGACCTGCTCCTGCAGGCGGACGGCAACTCGGTCTACCGGCTGAGCGACGCCGAGCACCTCAAGGAGCTGGACGCCTTCAACCTGCTCCTGCTCGAGCAGCCCCTGGCCGACGACGACCTGGTGGACCACGCCAAGCTGCAGCCGCAGCTCAAGACGGCGCTGTGCCTGGACGAGAGCATCACGTCGGTGGAGCACGCGCGCTGGGCGCTGGAGCTGGGCGCCTGCCGCATCATCAACATCAAGCCGGGCCGGGTCGGGGGCCTGCACGAAGCCAGGCGCATCCACGATTATTGCCACGCGCGCGGCGTGCCGGTGTGGATGGGCGGCATGCTGGAGACCGGCATCGGGCGGGCCGCCAACGTGGCGCTGGCGTCGCTGCCGGGCTTCACGCTGCCGGGCGATATCTCCGCTTCGCGGCGCTACTACTTCGAGGACATCATCGAGCCGCCCTTCGAGTTGAACCCGGACAGCACCCTGTCGGTGCCGCCGGGCGTCGGGCTGGGGGTGACGGTCAACGGTCGGACGCTGGCGAAGGTGACCGGCCGGGCGGAGACGTATCGGCGGGCGTGATCGCCGCGAGCGCGTCCTCGGCCGCCTTGCGGACCCGGTGGTCGGGGTCGCGCAGCATCTGTTTCAGGGTGGGCGCGGCGTGCGGATGGCGCGTCTGGCCGAGCGTCTCGGCCGCCGCCCGCCGCAGCTCCGGGTCCGCCGAGCGCGCGGTCGCCAGCAGGACCCGCAGCCCCAGGTCGCCCATGGCGAGCAGCCGGGCGCGGGCCTCGTCCTGGGAGATGGCGTGCGTCAGCGCGTCGGCCAGGGCTTCGCCGGCGCTGTGCGTGCCCAGGTGGGCCAGGGCTTCGCCGGCGCGCGCGCGCACGCTCTCGGCCGGGTCGCGCAACAAGATTTCCAGCGCGTACAGGCCTTCATCCATCCCCAGCTCGCCGAGCACCGAGCCGATAGCGGCGCGCACGCTTTCCACCGGATCGTGGACCAGCAACGTCAGCGCATCGACGGCCGTCCCGCCGGCCACCAGCGCCAGCGTCCGGGCCGCGGCCGCGCGCACCTCGGGCGTGGGGTCCTGCGTCAGCTCCGCCACCGGCCCGGCCAGGCTCGGGTCGCGATGCCGTTGCAGGGACAGCAGCGCGCCCAGGCGCACGTCGGCCTCCGGGTCTTTCAGGCCGTGGACGACGATCTCCAGCGCGCGCGGGTCGTCCAGGCGCCCGCACACGTCCATCGCCATGCGGCGCACCCAGCGGTCGCGGTCGCGGGCCAGTTCGCGCAGCGGCGCAAACAGGCGGTGGTCGCGGACGCGGCCGAGCGCCGCCGCCAGCGCCCAGCGCACGCGCCATTCCGGGTCGCGCGTCAGCGGCGTCAGCGCCGCCGCCACCCGGCTGTCCTGGATGCTGCTGAGCGCTTCGACGGCTTTCTGACGCACCAGCCAGTCCCGGTCCCCCAGCGCCTCGATCAGCACGTTCACGGCCCGGCGTCCGCGCACGCGGGCCAGCGCATCGGCCGCCGGCTTGCGGATGGTCTCGTCCGGCAGGCGCATGGCGTTGAGCAGGATGCTCACCGCGGCCTCGTCGCCCAGCAGGCTGAGGGCCTGGGCCGCCGCCCAGCGCGTGGCGCCCTGGCCCTTGCTCTCGTAGAGGAAGCGCTGCAGATAGGTCTTGAGGTCCTCGACCACGGACATCTCCGTGATCTGGGCCACGATGCCGAGCGCGGCCTCGCGCGTGGCCGGGTCGCCGATGGCCTGGAGCAGGCCGTCGTAGCTGGCCTCGCCCCCCAGGCTGCCCAGGGCGCGCAGCACCGCCAGCCGCACGCCCATCTGCGGATCGCGCAGGTATTCGACCAGCACCGGCGCCACGCTCCGGTCGCCCACCAGGCCGATCAACTGCACGGCCTGCTCGCGCAGGGCCGGCTCGGGCCGGGCCAGGGCCGTGATCAGGATTGGCAGGGCGGCGCCCCCGAAGCGCAGGATGGCCTCGGTGGCGGCGTCGCGGATCGGGTCATCCGGGCCGTGCAGGGCCTCCAGCAGGTCGGGCAGCGCCTCGACCTGGCCGAGCCAGCCGAGCAGATGGGCGGCGTAGGCGCTGTTGGGCACCAGGCGCGCGTTCAGCTCGCGGCGCAGCGGCTCCACCGGCACGAGCGGGCGCAACAGGCCGGTGCGCGGCGTGCCGGGGCGGCGGCCGGCCGGCTCGACCACGATTTTGAAGAGCGCCTCCAGCGCCGCGGCGCGCACGGCCTCGTTCGAGTCGTCGAGCGCCGTCACCAGCTCGCCCACCGCGTCGCCGTGCCCGATGTTGCCCAGGGCCTTGATCACGGCCGGGCGCGTCCAGGCATCCTGCCGCATGAGCGCGATGAGCGGCTCCACGGCGCGCTCGTCGGCCAGCTGGCTGAGGGCCTCGATGGCGGCGTGGCGCATCCAGAAGTCGCCGTGCGCGGCGGCGGCCAGCAGGGCCGGCGTGGCCGCCGGGTTGCCCAGGCGGCCGAGCGCCTGCGCCGCCGCGCGCCGCACGTTGGGGAACTCGGCCGGGTCCTCCAGCCGCTCCATCAGAGCCGGCAGCGCGTTCGGGTTGCCCAGATCGCCCAGCGTCTCAGCCGCCCACTGGCGCACTTCGGGCAGGGGGTGGCGCAGCGCCTGCAGCGGCACCTCGGGCGCCGCGTGGCTGATCTCGATCAGGGTGCTCAGGGCGACGTTGCGCCGGATGGGGTGGCTCTCCTGGAGCACTTTCACCAGCAGCGGCACCTGCTCGGGCACGCGCTGGCGGACCAGCGCCTGGATGATGGCTTCTTGCGACGACGGGTGCGGGTCGCCCAGGGCCGCGATCAGGGACTCGCAGGCCAGCGGCGAGGGGTGTTCGCCCAGGAACTGGGCGCCCTCGCGCCGCTGGACGGGGTCGGCGCTGTGCAGGGCGCTCAGGGCTTCGCTGACCGAGCTAACCACGGCGCTGGTCCTTCACGTAGGCGCTGCCGCCGCGCGTCTTGGCGAACTGTTTGAGCTCGGCGCCCAGTTCGCCGACCTCCCAGTGGCTGGTGATCGGGCGGTATTCGTTGTGGACGATGGCCACGACCACGCTCAGGATCGGGAACTTGCGGATCATGCCCTGGCGGTCCTTGGCCGTGATGTAACCGCGGCTCCGGTCGGGCGGCGTGTACAGCTCCGGCGCCTGCCGGTCGAAGTCGGCCGTGATGCGCTGGGCGATGGCCTCGGCGCGGTCCGGCGCCGTGATGACGACGAAATCGTCGCCGCCGACGTGGCCGACCAGGTCGGCCGGGTAGCCGGCCTCCGCGACGGCGGTGGTGATGACGCCGGCCAGCAGCCGGATCGCCTCGTCGCCGGCCGGGAAGCCGTACACGTCGTTGTAGGACTTGAAATGATTGAGGTCGATGTACAGCACCGCGAAGGGGCCGCCGCCCGGCTCGGTGAGGCGCCGGATCTCCTGCTCGATGATCAGGTTGCCGGGCAGGCCGGTGAGCGGGTTCTGCGCGGGTTTGAGGTGGGCCCGGCGGATGTGGGCCTGCACGCGGGCCACCAGTTCGCGGTAGTCGAACGGGCGCGTGAGATAGTCGTCGGCGCCGCCGGTCAGCGCCTCCACCACCGCCGGCCGGCGCGCCTGCCCCGAGATCAACACGATCGGGATGTGCCGGGTGCGGCTCTCCTGCGCCAGCTGGCGGCAGACGTGCAGGCCGGGCAGGTCCGGCAGGTCGGTGTCGCAGATCACCAGGGCCGGCGGATGTTGCAGGGCCAGCCGCAGGCCGTCGGCGCCGGTGCGCGTCATCTGCACCTGCAGCCCGGCGCGCTCCAGGTGGGCGCGGATGAGGCGCAGCGTGACGTCGTCGTCTTCGACGACCAGGACGGTGCCGGGCGGGGCAGGGGGCGAGGTGGTCACGGCGGCCGGACAGGCGTCAGCGCATGAACTGCATGATCCAGTCGATCGAGTTGGCCCCGGCCAGGGCGACCAGGGTCATCTTGGGGATCTTGCCCAGGGCGCACAGGATCAGGAACTTCCACATGGGCATTTTGAGCGCGCCGGCCGCCACGCCGGCCATGTCGAAGATCGGCAGCGGCAGGAAGGCCAGGGCGACGATGACGACCGCGCCGTAGCGCCCCATCCAGCCGACCAGCCGGTCATACAGGTCGCGGTTCTCGATGATGGCCTGGCCGCTCCAGCCGGCGAGATAGCCGGACAACTCGCCCAGCGTGGCGCCCAGGCCGGCGGCCAGGCCCACGCCCCAGGGGTTGAGGCTGGGGAGCGCGCCGGCCCCGGCGACGAAGACCAGGCCGGGCGCCGGCAGGACGATGGTGGCGCTGGCCAGGATCGAGAGCAGGAAGATGCCCGGGTAGCCGTAGGCCCGCAGGATGTCGGCCCGGTCGCGGATGCTGTAGACGAAGATCGAGAGCGCGATCACGAACAGCAGCATCCCCAGCCGCGCCAGCTGCAGGCGCAGCGAGGTTTTGGGCGGCGGAGCGGCCGGAGCGCTGCGCGCGGCGTCTGTCGTCTGCCGTCCGTCGTCCATCAGCGCCGGTCAGGCCTCGGTGATTTCGATGCTCAAAATCCGGGTCCCCGGCGTCCGGGCGCGCGCCGGGTCGCGCTCCGGGATGGCCAGCACCACATCCAGGCCCTCGGAGACCTGGCCGAAGACCGAGTGGCGGTTGTCCAGGTGCGGCGTGGGGCCGAAGGTGATGAAGAACTGGCTGCCGTTGGTGTTCGGGCCGGCGTTGGCCATCGACAGGATGCCGGGGCCGTTGTGGCGCAGCGCCGGATGGAACTCGTCCTTGAACTTGTAGCCCGGCCCGCCGGTGCCGGTCCCGGTCGGGTCGCCGCCCTGGGCCATGAACCCCTTGATCACGCGGTGGAAGGTCACGTTATCATAGAACTTTTCGCGGGCCAGGAAGACGAAATTGTTGACGGTGACCGGCGCCTTGTCGGCGAACAGCTCGATCACAAAGTCGCCGGCCTCGGTCCTGAACCGGGCGGCGTATTTCTTCTTGGGGTCGATGGTCATGGGCGGCGGGGCAGGGTATTGCTTGGGCACAACAGGTCCTTTCAACTGTGGAGGGAAGTGCATAAATTGTACAATACAGTCACCAAAGCCGCCGGTCGCGCGTCTTACCGGGTTAGAGAGACCGCCGATGATCCGCGCCCGGCCCCTGACACCGCCTCTACCCTTGACCTCCCATCCCACCCGGCCCGGCGGCGCGGAGGCCGCGCTGGCCGCCGAATTTGAGCGGCTCTTCGCCCAGTACCAGGCGCCGATCCTGAATTACCTCTACCGGCTGCTGGGCGACCCGGGCGTGGCCGAGGACCTGACCCAGGAGGCCTTCGCGCGGGCCTGGAAGGCGCGCCGCGACCTGCCCGGGCTGGAAAACCCGCGCGCCTGGCTGTACCGGGTCGCCACCAACCTGGCCCGCGACCACGTCCGCCGGGCGCGCCTGCTGCACTGGCTGCCGCTCTTCGGCCATGAGCCGGCCGACGAGGCGGACAGCGGCGACCCGCTGGAGGCCCGACGGATGCAGCGCGCCCTGCTCAAGCTCAACGCCGATTACCGCGTGCCGCTGGTGCTGTACACCTGCCAGGATTTCAGCGTGGTCGAGATCGCGGCGACGCTCGCCATCTCGACCGACGCCGTGAAGCAGCGCCTGGTGCGCGCGCGCCAGCAGCTGCGAGACGCGTACGAAAGCGTGACCGCATGACCCCGCATGTCCATGATCAGCTCGCGTATTACCGTGATCTCGCGCCGGACGAGCGCCGGGCGGTGGACGCACACCTGGCGGGCTGCGCCGAGTGCCGCGCCACGCGGGACGTCTATCAGACTCAGGACGCGGCGCTTCAGGCGCTGCCCGCGCTCCGGCCCCGGCGTCCACGGCCGGCGGGCGGCGTCCTCGCCCCGCGCCGGATCTCGGCCGGCCGCCTCGCTCTCACGCGGCTGGGCGATGGCCTGACCCTGGCCGGCCTCGCGGTCCTGCTCTGGTTCTTCGCGCTCCAGGTGCAGGCGGCGGCCCAGGGCGGGCCGGGGACCCTGGCGCCGGCCGCCCTCGAGCCCGGCCTGACGCTGCCCCCGACGCGCCTCCAGCCGCCCTCGCCTTGGCTGCCGGCCCTCCCCTGGCTGGCGGCCGCGCTGCTGGTCGTCGGCGGGCTGTTCATCCTGACGCGCCGCAGCCTCGTCCCCACCGTCGTCGGCGGGCTGGCCGCCGGCCTGCTGCTGATCAGCTTCGTGCCGCCGTTCTCGGCTGCGCCCAACCCGGCCGGCCTCTACTGGCGCGTGGCCGGCGGCTACACCTATGATCCGCGCCTGCCGTTCCGGAACAGCTTTCTGATCGCCGGGGACCCGGCCCAGACTCTGCGGCCGTACCTCGACGAGCTGATCGGCCAGACCGGCCTGACGCCGCTGGACCCGGTCCAGCCGCTGGCGCGCGCCGAGGTCCTGCAGGTCGGCCTGCACCCCAAACACCGCCGCGTCGCGCTCGTCACCACGCGTTTTATCTATGCGGATGGCTCATCGCGCGTCTACCCGGTGCCGCTGTTTGACCCGGCGGTGGATATCTTCGGTTTCTGGCTGTCCGGCTGGCGCGAGGACGGCCTGCAGCGCCTGCGCAGCGAGCACCTGGACTTCCCCAGCCAGCCGTTCGCCGATGAGTCGTCGCCGATCCGGCTGGGCGACGCCCGGCGTCTGGACCTGCACCCGGCGGCCAGCCGCCTGGACGAGGCCAACCCCGGCCACTGGCTGTGGGAGAGCGTGCGCGTGGACCGGCTCGTCGCGGCCCCGGACGCCAGCGCCTTCCTGGTGGCGATCGAACAGGACGCCGGCGTGCGGCAGCTCTGGCGCGTGCCCTTCGACGGCGCGCCGCCCGTCCCGGTCGGGCCGGCGGGCGACCTCCAGGAGTACGGCTGGTCCCCGGACAGCCAGCACATCGTCTACACGCGCTTCGACCCGGACGCGGCGGCCGTGGACCCGACGCGGCCGTATGCGATTGTGAGCGTCGCGCGCTCGGCGACCGAGGCCTCCAGCCGGGCCGAGCGCGGGTACGGCGCGCCGGTCAACGTGGCCACCGGCCTGGACACCGCGCAGCTGCCGGGCCTGACGCTGGACGGCATCTGGTTCTTCCACGACCGGACGCTGTGGCGGGCGCCCTACGCGGGCGGCGCGCCGGCCGCCGTCCGGTCCGACCTGGCCTCGGCGTATGCGCCCAGGCCGTCGCCGGATGGGGCGCGGGTGGCCTTTCGGCAGGTCGGTCAGCTCTGCCTGGCGGACGTCGCCGGCGGCGAAGCGGCCTGTGTGCCCGGCGTCCGCCCCGCCGAAATGACCTGGTCGCCGGACGGGACGCGCCTGGCCGTGGTGGACCGCGACGCCAATAACCTGCGGCCGGTCCGGCTGGCCATCGTCTCGCGGGCCGGCGAGCTGGAGGCGGCTTACGATATCGCGCCGCGCGACGTGACCGACCCGCCGCAATGGACGCCGGACGGCCGCGCCTTGCTCATCCAGACCTTCCCGCAGGATGGGCGGCGCATCATCGCCGTCGATCTGGCCCGGAGCCAGGTGCTGGACCTGAGCCGCGAGCACTGGGACGCCTACTTCACGCTCATGCCGGACGGGCGCTCCCTGCTGCTCAACAACGGGCGCGGCGATTTCTGGCAGGCGGAGGTCTTGATCAACCGCTGAGAACGCAGGGCGCACGGCGAAGGGGGCTTCGCCCTCGGTCGCAACCAAAGGCCGTATCAGCCCCGGCGTTCTCCATGCGCGCTGCGGCGACGCCTACCGCGAGTCACCCCGGCTGGCCCTCGCCCGTCATACTGGCCAAATCACCTCTGTCTCAAGGAGTCGCGCCGGTATGACCAACGCTTCCCCCTCCTCCCCTGCGCGCCCGGCGTCGGGCGGGCTTGAGCGGCTGTACAGGCTCGCGGTCGTCGTGCTGGCGGCCGTGGTCGTGGCCGCCGTGCTGCTGGTGGCCGCGCAGAGCGCCATCTACAAAGTCCATGAATACGAGCGCGGCCTGCACCTGCGCGGCGGGCAGTTCCTCACCGAGGATGCGCCCGGCTGGCACGTCCAGATTCCGTTCGTGGACACCGTCATCCTGGTCAAGGTCAACGAGCGCCTGGGATACGTCGAACAGATCAACGCCGTGACGGCCGACAACCTGACCATGGTCGTCTCGCTCCAATACACCTACCGCGTCACCGACCCGCGCACCTTCGCCCTGGAGGTGGACGACCCGGAGCGCATCCTGTTCGAGTTTGTGCAGGGCAAACTGCGCGACGTGGCCAACACCAAGAGCATGCAGGACATGATGAGCGCGCGCGCCGATTTCAACGAGACCATGCTCAACGAATTGCGGACCAAGGAGCAGCAGTACGGCGTGCAGTTCATCACCGTGCAGATTCAGAGCGCCCAGCCGCCGGCCAACGTGGTCCAGGCCATCGAGGACCGCATGGTGGCGACGCAGAAGCAGGCCCAGGCCGAGGCCGAGGCCGCCCAGCAGAAGGTGCTGGCCGACGCGCAGTTCTACGCCGCGCAGAAGCAGGCCGACGCCGAGGCCTACCAGATCCTGCAGCGCGCCCAGGCCCAGCAGGAGTCGGTGCGCCTGCTCTTGAGCGAACTTGCCCAGCACCCGGATATTTCGGCCAAGTATCTGGATTATCTGATGACGCAGGAGTTGAAGGACAACAGCAAGTGGATCATCAGCCAGAACGGCCAGGCGCCGGTCTTTGAGTTGCGCGAGGACGCGGCGGCGACGACCGATCAGCCATGACCACCGGGGCAACGCCGATGATCCTGCCGACCGACCTCGAACGCCGGCGCGCCCGGCTCGGGCGCTGGCTGACGCGCGGGCTGGGGGTGGTGGTGGAGGCCTTCTTCGGCCTGATCGCCGTCCTGGCGCTGACCGGCGAGGACCCGCCGCGGCCGGAGGCCTGGCCGATGCTGGCCTGCCTGGGCGTGTGCCTGATCGCCGTTCTGCTCGCCTGGCGCTGGCCGGAGGCCGGCGGGGCGTTCCTGGTCTTGGGCGCGCTGTCGCTGGCCGTCGCCGCGGCCTGCTCCAGCCTGGTCTTTGGTCTGGGGCCGCTGGGCCCGGCGCTGGCCCTGATCTACCCGGCGCCGTTTCTCTTGGTGGGCGCGCTGTCGCTGGCGGACGCACGCGCCGACCGCGAGGCGGCCGCGCTCGAACGGAGGTCGTGATGTGGCGCAGACTGCTCCCCGCGCTTTGGGTGTTGCTGGCCCCGGCGGCGCTGTGCTCGGCGACGCTGGTCCTGCGGCCTCAGACCTGGGCGCCCCGGCTCCACGACAAGGCGCAGACCGTGACCGTCTACGCCTACCGCCAGTGGCAGTCCATGGGCATCGACCTGGAGGCCGGCGACCAGGTCCGGCTGCGCGCCAGCGGCGAATGGCAATACTCGCCCTATGTGGGCCTGCACGGGCCGGAGGGCGGCGGCAAGCCCGTGACCGTGCCGACCTATCCGCTGGCCGGCGCGGACGGCGGGGCGCTCCTGGGTCGGATCGGCGAGGATGGGCCGCCGTTCTACGTCGGCGCCGGGACGCAGTGGTTCGTCCAGGCCCCGGGCCGGCTGTACCTGCGCATCAACGACGACCTACTGGGGGACAATTTCGGCGAGTTGTCGGTGACGGTCGAGGTCGTCCGGGCGACGCCGCCGCCCACGCGGTGACCAGGCTCCCACTCGCGCAGGCTGTCGTTGGGGCGCCGACGCCTGATCAACGCACCGGCGGCGCGGTGCGCGAACGGCCGTCGTAACGCCATGCGCGCCAGCGTCGGGCAGGGCCGCCGCGCCGCAGTCAGGCCGCGTGATTGTCGCTCGTCGGCTCCCATGCTACAGTTAGGGCGTGACCGCCCAGCCCGGCTCTGAACCCTCCCCGGCTCAAATGCTCCACGACGGCATCGCGGCTTACCGGGCCGGCGACCGGCGCGGCGCGCGTCAGCTTTTCATCGCCGTCACCCAGCGCGATCCGCGCAACGAAATGGCGTGGCTCTGGCTCAGCGCCACGCAGGACGACGCCGACTTTCGGCGCATTTGCCTGGAGAAGGTCCTGGCCATCAACCCGGCCAATGCGGAGGCGCGGCGCGGGCTGGAGCTGTTGAACGGCGGACCGGCCCAACCGTCGATGTCGGTCTTCTCCGCCCCGCCGGCGTCCGCGCCGGCCCGCCCGGCGGAGCCGCCTGCCCGGCCGCCCCTGGCCACGCTGCGCGCCCGGCCCGTGGAGCCGCTCCGGCCGAAGTGCCCGTGGTGCGCGGCCGAGTTCAACCGCGCCCCCACCGGCCGCTGCCCGCGGTGCGGGCGTCACCTGACCTTCGATTGCCCGGGCTGTGAACGGCCGGTGCCCCTGGACCTGGAGGCCTGCCCGCACTGCGGGCACGTCTTGGGCCAGTTCTTCGCCGATCGCGAAGCGTACCTGGCCCGGCTGGTCGAGGCCTACCGCCAGAAAGGCTGGGTGGACCAGGCGTTGACCGTGTCGGATTATCTGCTCGAGCTGGCGCCGGGCAAGGGCCAATACTATCTGATCGCCGCCCAGTTGTATGGCCAACTCGACGACACGGTGCACAGCGTCAATGCCTACCGGCGCACGCTGGACCTCGACCCGGAGAACGCCGAGGCGCTGGCGCAGCTGGGGCGCTGGTATCTCAGCCTGCACCAGACCCCCGAGCTCAAGGAGATCGGCGACCGGCTGCGCCAGCTCAAGCGCCGCTCGTTGCGGCTGACGCTGTTGTTGGCGGATATCGATTTCGAATGTGACAACTATCGCAGCGCCGAGCCGCTCTACAGCGAGTTGTTGCGCTCGCCGGACCTGGACGCGGCCACGCGCGCCCGCCTGCATTACCGGCTGGGCGCGATCGCCGAGGAGCGCGGCGACCTGGGCCGGGCCGTGCGCGCCTATCAGACCAGCCTGGCCGCCGGGGTGGACTCGGAGGATACGTCCGCCGCACGCCGGCGCCTGGACGCGCTGCGCCCGCCGCTGCCGATGCGGGCCCTGAGCAGCTACGGCGAAACGCTGCGCGCGATGGCGGGCCCGGTGCTCCTGGTCTGGACGACCGCGGCGCTGCAGGTCGGCTTCCGGTTTGAGCGGCTGACGCCGGCCGGCCTGGCGGGCCTGGTGCTGGCCGTGCTCGGCAGTTACCTGGCGGCCAGCGCGCTGGTGACGCCGCTGACGCCCGAGTGGCGCGAAGCGTTAGGGCCCGGCGGCCTGACTCAGCCGGTGGCCCGCGCCGTCGTGGCCCTGCTCGGCGCCGGCGGCCTGGCGGCGGCGGGCCTGCTGGTCTTGTTCGGGATGTGAGGCCGGGATGTTCATCCCCCTCAGC
>DAOUAB010000174.1:0-31384 GCA_034434015.1 Anaerolineales bacterium | reverse complement strand
CCTCCGCCCGGCGTGGCGGTGCCGGCAGCCAGGCGCTCGATAAAAGCGGTCTCGTCCGGCTCGGCCTCGGCTTCGCCCAGCTCCGCCAGCCGGTTCTCGATGATCATGTCCGGCGTCAGGTTGTCCAGTTGCAGATACCACTGGGCGGCGTCCACCAGCGCCGCCTGTGGGATCAGGCCCACCAGCTCGGCGCGCGTAATCACGCAGCCGTGGCGCGCGGCCTCGCGCCGCACAGCCTCCTGGACCCGGGCGATCGGCGTGCGCGTGAAGTCGGTCAGGTTCATGCTGACCTGCGCCTGGCCGTCCACCAGAAAGCCCCTGGCCTTGACGAAGCGCAGGCCGCCGGACAGATGGCGCACGGCTTTGGCGACCTTCTCGGCCACGGCGACGTCGCCGGTGTTGAGATACAGGTTGTAGGCGATCAGGAACGGCCGCGCCCCGATGACCGTGGCGCCGGCCGGTCCGACGCGCTTCGGGCCGAAATCCGGCGCGCGCTCGGGGCGGGTGGCGATCTCGTCCTTCAGCGCCTCGAACTCGCCCTTGCGGATGTTCGCCAGGTTTTCGCGCTCCGGGCGCGTGGCGGCGGCCTCGTACAGGTAGACCGGGATGCCCAGCTCGCGGCCGACGCGCTCGCCCAGCCGGCGGGCCAGCGCGATGCAGTCGGCCATGCTCACGCCGCGCAGCGGCACAAACGGCACCACGTCGGTGGCCCCGATGCGCGGATGCTCGCCGCGATGCTGATGGAGGTCGATCAGAGCCGCGGCCTTAGCGATCCCGGCGAACAACGCGGCCTCGACCCCGGCCGGCGTGCCGACCAGGGTGACCACGGTCCGGTTGTGATCGGCGTCCGAGCTGACGTCCAGGATCTGCGCCTCGCCGCCGCCGCCGGCCTCGAGGGCGGCGACGATGGCCTCCACCACCTCCGGGCGGCGGGCTTCCGAAAAATTGGGCACGCACTCGACTAACTGGCGCATGGTGATCTCTGCCCGCGCAGCGTTGCGAAGCCGCACGAAACTGTCTTCGGGGCCGCGCTGCGACGAAAACGCCGCCGAGTCCCTCAGCGGCGCTGAGATTATACCTCAGCGACCCGAGGCAGGGCCTCGCCCGCGCTATAATCACCCGCATGACGGCGCGACGTATTGACTATAGCCTCATCACGTCCCTGGCGGGCGTGGTCATCGCGGGCGTGTACGCCGGGCTGCGTTTGACTTCAGCGTTCCCGCCGGACGGCGGCGCGGTGGTGTACGGCTTCGTGTGGGTCTACAACTACACGGCGCTGCCGGCCTCGATCCTGGTGGTGCTGGCCGCGCTGACGGCGCTGTTCTACTGGGTTCCGCAGGCCATCGTGAAGCGCCCCGGCTTCCGCCGCGACGGCGCGCTGCTGCTCCTGGCGCTCCTGGCGGCGGCGGCCTCGGTTTGGGCCGCGCTGCCGCTGGGCCGGACCATCTATCGCGAGGTTCCAAACGGAACTCTGGCCGCGGCCGGCCGCACCTATCATCTCGGGGTGCGCGTCTCCGGCGACGCGGCGCAGAACGCCTATACCCTGTGCGACTGCCCGGGCCCGGTCTGCGAGTGCCGTTACCTGTATGACGAAAGCCTGAAGACGCTCGAGCCCTTGCCGGCGCTCAAGGTGGACCCGGCTGGGCGGATCGTGGTCCAGGTCAGCGACCGCATTTTGCATGAAGAAAAACCCTAGTCTGAAACACGAGATCCACGAAAAACACGAAGAGGTTCATGAATATGCAAGCACACCTTTGTGTGCTTCGTGGGCGCCTCTGTCCCTGGTCTTGGTAACGTGCCTCCTGGCCGTCCTGGCCTGCGCGCGGCCGGACCTGGCCGTCGACTACGGCAACGTCACGCCGGTCGGCGGCGGCGCCGGCCCCGCTTTTGCCGCGGAGACGCCGGCCTCCGCCCCAAGCGCGGTCGACCAGATCGCGCCGCCGTCGCCGGTGGCCCCCGGCCTGCCCACGCGCACCCCGCGCCCGACCCTGGACGTGGCGCGTTCACCCACGCCTGACCCGCCGCGCGCCTCGCTCCTGGACCGCCAGGCGGTGGAGGCGTACACCGTCCAGCGCAACGACACGCTCAACCAGATCGGCGCGCGCTATGGGGTGACGGCCGAGCAGATCGCTCAGGCCAACGGCCTGAACGTGGCCGACACGCTCTTCGTCGGCCAGGTGCTGCTCATCCCGCTGCCGGACCAGGCGGCGCGCGGCCCGGCGCTCAAGCTCTTGCCCGATAGCGCCTTCGTGTACGGCCCGGGCGACGCTGACTTCAACCTCGAGGGCTTCGTTCAGGCACAGGGCGGCTACCTGGCGGCGTACGCCGAGGACGTGCCCGGCGTGCTGTTGGACGGGAGCGGGGCGACGCTGACCGGCGCCGAGATCGTGCGGCTGGTGGCCACGCGCTACTCCGTCAGCCCGCGCCTGCTGCTGGCCGTGCTGGAACACCAGAGCGGCTGGGTCACCAACCCGACGCCGGACGACAACACCCTGGTCTACCCGCTGCGGCGTGTGGAGGTGCTGCGCGAGGGCCTGATGCGCCAGCTCAGCTGGGCCGCCGACCAGCTCAACCGCGGCTACTACGGCTGGCGCGCGGCCTGGCTGGTGGCGCTCATCTTCGGCGACGGCGGCTTTCGTCTGATCGATCCCGGCCTGAACGCCGGCACGGTCGGCGTCCAGCATTTCTTCGCGCAACTGCTGACCGTGGAGGCGTGGACGCGGACGACCTCGGCGGGGGGGTTCGACCAGACGTACCGGCGTCTGTTCGGTCATCCGTTCCGTTTCGCCGTCGAGCCGCTGGTGCCGCCCGGCCTCGTCCAGCCCGACCTGCAATTGCCGTTCGAGCCGGGCCGCGTCTGGGCCTTCACCGGCGGCCCGCACGGCGCATACGGCAGCGGCTCGGCCTGGGCGGCGGTGGACTTCGCGCCGCCCGCGGACGCCGAAGGCTGTGTGACCTCGGACGAATGGGTCACGGCCTCGGCGGCCGGGCTGGTGGTGCGCTCCGAATACGGCGCCGTGGTGTTGGACCTGGACGGCGACGGTTTCGAGGGGACCGGCTGGGCGCTGTTCTATTTCCACATCGAGCGGCGCGACCGGGTGGCGGCGGGCGCCTTTGTGGCCGCCGGCGACCGGCTCGGGCATCCTTCCTGCGAAGGCGGAATCTCCAACGGCACCCACGTCCACCTGGCGCGCAAGTACAACGGCGAATGGCTCAGCGCCGATGGCGCCCTCCCGCTGGCGCTCGACGGCTGGGTCGCGGCCGGCCTGGGCCGGGAGTATGATGGCACGTTCAGCCGGGCCGGTGTATCTTTGGAAGCCTGCGACTGTCGCGCGCCCGGAAACGAGATTTCCCGATGAGCGAACGTCCCCGCCATCTCACCCACGTCGTGCGCCGCCGCCCGCCGGGCGGACGCCGCGCGGACGGCCCAGGCGCCCGCGCGCTGGCCGCCGTGGCGCTTTTCGCGCTGGCCGGCCTGATGATCGCCGTGCTGGTCCTGGCGCAGGGCGAGCCCGCGCCCGGCGCGTCGGCCTCGACGGCGGGCGCTTCGCGGCCGGCGCTGGGCGGGGCCGCCGGCACGCCCGAGCCTCCGGTCGGGACCCAGGCGCCGCTGCCCACCAGCACTTTCCTGGTGCCCTCGCCCACGCCCACGCGCAGCCTGGCGCAGGGCGGCGGCGCGGTGCTGCGTTACCTCACCTCCACCGGGGACACGCTGGCCGCCCTGGCCGCCCGGTTCGGCGTGAACCCGGCGGACATTCAGGCTCCGCTGGGCGCGCCCGCGCCGCGCGACGGCGTCACGCTGGCGCCGGGCCAGACGCTCATCATCCCGGCCGTGCTGGACCCGGCCAGCCTCGGCCCGGCCGAGCGCCTCATCCCGGACTCGGAGCTCGTCTTCAGCGCCAGCGCGGCCGGCTTCGACGCGCAGGCCTTTGCCCGCGAGCAGGGCGGTTACCTGGCCGGCTACAAGGGCTTCGTCGACGGATCAACGCGCGCCGGCGGGGACACGGTAACCGCGGTCGGGCTGCAGCACTCGATCAACCCGCGTCTGCTCCTGGCGCTGCTCGAGCACCTGGGCGGCTGGGTCACAAACCCCGCGCCGTCGGGCGAGGCGCTCACCCGGCCCCTGGGGTACGCGCACCCCTATCGCGACGACCTGACGCCGCAGCTCAACTGGGCCGCCAACCAGCTGGCCATCGGCTACTACGGCTGGCGCGCCGGGACGCTCACCGAGCTGACCCTGGCCGACGGGACCACGCGCCGCCTGAACCCGAGCCTCAACGCCGGCACCGTGGCCGTGCAATACTTCTTTTCCCGGCTGTACGGGCGCGACGACTGGTACGCGGCCCTGACCGGCGGCTTCGCCGAGACGTACCGGCGCCTGTTCGGCGACCCGTTTGCGCGCGAGCTGCCCACGCTCATCCCCGGCGACCTCGCCCAGCCGCCGCTGCTCCTGCCCTTCCAGCGCGGCGCCACCTGGTATTTCTCCGGCGGCCCGCACGGCGCGTGGGAGAACGGGGGGGCGCAGGCCGCGCTCGACTTTGCGCCCGCCTCGTTGGAGAGCGGCTGCGCGCTCTCCGAGACGTGGGTGACGGCCGTGGCCGCCGGCCAGGTGGTGCGCGCCGGCCCCGGCGCCGTGGTGCTGGACCTGGACGGCGATGGCCGCGAGACCACGGGCTGGGTCATTTTCTATTTCCACATGGCTGAGCGCGACCGCATCGCCGCGGGGACGTTTGTGGAGCCGGGCGACCGGCTGGGGCACCCGTCGTGTGAAGGCGGCCGGTCCACGGGCACGCACGTCCACATCGCGCGCAAGTACAACGGCGAGTGGATCCCGGCCGCCGGCGTGCTGCCGTTCAACCTGGAGGGCTGGGTGGCCCGGGCCGGGGAAGGCGAGTATCAGGGGTTCCTGGACCGCGACGGGCAGACGATCCGGGCCTGCGCCTGCACCGCCGGCTGGACAGCGATCACGGCGGGAAGGTAGTGCAGGTGGTAATGCCCAAGGCTCAAGTCTCGATGCACACAGTACGCCTTGTGTCTTGTGCCTGGGTCATTCTCCTCGCCGCCTGTTCCGCGCCGGCGGCCCCGACCCCGCGCCCCACGCCGCCTCCGCCCACGATGACTAGCGCGCCCCCGACGCGCCCGCCGGGCGCGGCCACCCCGCTGCCCACGCGCTCGATCTTCGGCCCCGGCGAGCGGCTGCCGTACGTGACGCAGTCCGGGGACTACGTGGACGTGCTGGCCGTGCGCTTCAACACCACCGCCGAGGAGATCCTGGCCGCCAACCCAGACCTGCCGCCCACGGCCACCCTGCCGTCCGGCCTGGCGATCGAGATCCCGGCCTACTACTTCCCGCTGGGCGGCTCGCCCTTCAAGATCATCCCGGACAGCGAATTCGTGTACGGGCCGGCGCAGCTGGGCTTCGACCTGGCCGCCTACCTGCGTGAGCAGCCGGGGAGCGTGAAAACCCTGTCCGCCTTCGTCAACCAGAAGCAGCGCGACGCCGCCGGCACCCTCGAGTACGTGGCGCGGCAGTATTCGATCAACCCGAAGCTCTTCCTGGCGCTGATGGAATGGCGCACCGGCGCCGTGACCGACCCCCGGCCCCAGCCCGCGCCCTTTGGGCCTATCCCGGACCGGAGCGCGCGGGACTGGTACTTGCAGATGCTGTGGGTAGCCGAGCAACTCAGCCACGGCTACTACGCCTGGCGCACCGGCCGGCTGACCACCCTGGCCCTGCCCGATTCGTACAGCGTGCGTGTGGACTCGTATCAAAATGCCGGCACCGTGGCGCTGCACTATCTGATCTCCCAGCTCGTGCCGCGCGAGGCATTCGAGCAGGCCACGGGACCGGACGGCTTCGCGGCCGTCTATCGCGCCCTGTGGGGCGAGGTGTGGCAGTCCCCGCCCGATGTCCTGCCGGGAGCATTGACCCAGCCGGATTTGGCCTTGCCCTTCGAGCCGGGGCGGACGTGGACCTTTACCGGCGGCCCGCATGCCGCCTGGGGGCAGCGCGTGCCCTGGGCAGCCCTTGACTTCGCGCCGGCGGGCGTCTCCGGCTGCGGCAGCACCAGCGAGTTCGCGCGCGCCTCCGCACCCGGCGTCATCGTGCGCAGCGGCGATTCCACCGTCGTCCTGGACCTGGACGGCGACGGCTATGAGGGCACGGGCTGGGTGCTGGTCTATTTTCATATCGCCGAGCAGGACATGACGCCGGCCGGGACGGTGGTGACGGTGGGCGACCCGATCGGGCATCCGTCGTGCGAAGGCGGCACGGCGACGGGCACGCACGTCCACCTCTCGCGGCGCTACAATGGCGAGTGGCTGCCGGCCGACGGCATCGTGCCCTTCAACCTGGGCGGCTGGGTCGCGCAGTCGGGGCCGGCCGCCTATCTGGGCCGGTTGGTGCGCCTGGGCGCGTGGGTGGAAGCCTCCACGTCCAGCACGGCGCAGAACCGCGTGTACTGGATGCCGTAGCGGTGCGGTGTGTTCCTTAAACGAGGCCGAATACGTAGACACGGATTTCACGGAACCGAAGATAGCCCAAGAAATCCGTGCTCATCCGTGAAATCCGTGTCCAATACCCAAGTCAACTTTGGGGATTTGCCTGTGCGTCAGGCCTGTGCCATCTCTCGCCAATCGCTTCCTTGAATTTGCCCTTGACGCGAACACCGCCCTGTGGAGTCTGCGTCCGGCCGGCGCCGAGTTCCCGGCTCTGCGCGGCGTGCGCGTCGGTTTCGCGCTGCGGGACCCCGGCGGGCAGCGCCTCAAGTGGGAGGGCGCCGTTTACGCCGTCGAGGTCTCTGCGGCGGAGCGCGTGGACACACGGCATGGGCCGGCGTCCCGCCTCGTCGCTGCGCTGCGTCCGGCCGGGCCGGGCCTGACGGCGCTGGAGCTTGTCGTGGAATTCGTCCTGCCGGAGGCGCACCCCGGCCTGCATTGGCGTCTGCATCTGCGCAACCGGGGTGAGGGGCCTTTCCGCCTGCGCGAGCTGGAGTTGGCCGTCGTCGGCTCGCGCCTGGGCTTCAGCCTCCAACCTCCGGTCTCGGCGCTTCACCTCCACCCGGAGGTCGGCCACCTGGCCTTCTTCTCCAACGGTTACCAGTCCTAGAGTTTCACGGGCGCGCTCCAGGCCGGGATGACGCTGCCGCTCTCGCGCTTCAACTGGCTGGAGGGCCCCAAGTTCCTCAACTTGCGCAACCCGGTGGTCAATGGCCTCGGCCATTTCACCAGCGATATGTTTGCGGTCCTGGGCGACCGCACGCACAACACGGCGCTGGTGGCGGGCTTCCTGGCCCAGCGCGAGCAGTTTGGGCACCTGGAGGCGCTGGTGGTCGACGCGCGCTCGCCCTACCTGCGCCTGGCCGCGCACGGCGACGACGTGCCGGTGCCGTCGGGCGGTGAGCGCGTCACCGATTGGGCCTACGCCGGGTTCATCCAGCCGGACGCCCCGGACCCCCTGGCCGAGTACCTGGAGGCGGTGGCGCGCGAGAACGCGGCCCGGGTCCCGGTCCGGACGCCGGTCGGCTGGTGCTCGTGGTATCACTACTACGATCGCGTGACCGAGCGCGATATCCTCAGCAATCTGTCCGCCATCGAGCGCCTGCGCGACCGCCTGCCGCTGGACTTTGTCCAGCTCGATGACGGTTACCAGGCCCAGGTCGGCGACTGGTTCGAGACCAAGCCCACTTTCCCGCACGGGCTGGCCTGGCTCGCGGCCCGGATCCAATCGTCCGGCTGCACCCCCGGCCTGTGGCTGGCGCCCTACATCGTGCGCTCCGATGCGCAACTCAACCGCCGGCATCCGGAATGGTTCCTGCGCGACGCGCGCGGCCGGCGCGTCAGCGCCGGCTTCAACTGGCTGCGCTGGTGCTATGCCCTGGACCCGACTCATCCCGGCGTGCGCGAGCACACCCAGCGCCTGATCCAGACCGCCGTCCAGGAATGGGGCTTCCCCTATCTCAAGCTGGACTTCCTCTACGCCGCCGCGTTGCCCGGCCGCCGCTACGACGCAACCCTGACCCGCGCCCAGGCCATGCGCCTGGCGCTGGAGGATATTCGCGCCGCGGCCGGCCCGGATACGTTCCTGCTCGGCTGCGGCTGCCCGCTTGGGCCGGCGGTGGGGATCGTGGACGGCATGCGCATCAGCACCGATGTGGCGCCCAACTGGAACCCGGAACTGCTGGCGCCCATGTTCAGCCGCTGGGTGGAGTCCGAACTGGGTTTCGTCAGCGCGCGCAACGCGGTCCAGAACATCATCAGCCGGGCGCCGCTCCACCGGCGCTGGTGGCTGAACGACCCGGACTGCCTGCTGGTGCGCGACGAGGCCTCGCGGCTGACCGAGGCCGAGGTCCGCAGTCTGGCCACGGTCATCGCCCTGTCCGGCGGTATGTTCCTGGTCTCCGACGACCTGACCCGCCTCAACCCGGAGCGCTACCGCTACATCGCGGCGCTCCTGCCGGTGTTGCAGGCGCGCGCTCACGCCCGCGGCTGGCTGGCGGAGCGGACGCCGGACACGCTGACGCTGCCGCTGCTCGGCGCCGCCGGCGAGTGGCTGGTGCTGGGGATTTTCAACTGGGGCGAATTGCCGCATACGCGCAGGCTCGATCCGGTCGCCCTGGGCCTGCCGCCGGCCCCGCACTTCGTGGCCGATTTCTGGGACAACGTCGTCACCCGCCTGGAGGCCGGCCAGCCGCTGGTCTTCCGCGATATGCCGCCGCACAGCGCCCACCTGGTGACGGTGCGGCCGGCGACGAACGGGCCGGCGCTGGTCTCGTCCTCCTTCCACTTTTCGCAGGGGGCGGAGGTGGCCTGGTGGGAGGCGGCCGAAGGCCGACTGTCGTTCCGGATCGAGCTGGGCCGCGTGTCGGAAGGGGAGATGCAATTGGCGCTGCCGGCGCCGCCCAGGTCGGCCAGCGTGGAGGGCCGGCCCGTCGAAGCGGTCCCGGCCGGGCTGGGCCTCTACTCGCTGGCGTTCACGGTCGAGAAGACGGCCGAGGTGACGTTGACGTGGTGACGGCGCGCTCAGGCTGACCGGGTCGGGGTGCGCTCACCTGGCGCCGTAGAGGTGCTGAAGCTCCACTTCGGCCTGCGGCGCGACGAGGCGCGCATACGCGCTGATGTCGTCTAGGTGCTGGCGCACGGCGGCCGGCTCCACGCCCGGCGGGGCGTAGACCGTGAACAGCGCCCGGCGCGTCCCCGGCGTGATCCGGGTGCGGGCATCCGGCCCGTATAGGATGCTGGAGATCACGCCCTCGGCGTCGGCCATGAAGATGTCGCCGGGCTTGAGCGTCTCCGGGCGGCCGTCGAGGAGCACAGAGTGCTCCTCCCCAGCGGCGATGTCCAGCCTCAGCGGCGGGCGCAGCGCTTCAAAATCGTGGCCGGCCGTCAACATCTGGTTCTTGAGCTCGGCCATGAACATGGCCTCGACCAGCGCGGCGACATTCGGGATGGATTTGCCCTTCCACACCACCGACTCGAGCTGGAGCTGGACGTGATAGGTTTTCTTGAACCGGCCGTAGTAGCGGGCGTAGGGCTGCAGCGGCGGCCAGGCGCTCAGGGCCGCCCGGTCGTAGCCCGCGAATTGCGCGCGCAGCGCGGCTTCCAGCGCCGCCTTGTGGTCGTCCAGCGCGGCGTGGCGGTCCGGGTTGCGGACGCCGCGCATGACCAGCAGGCCCTGCAAGGCGCCAGGGTAAGTGTGCTGCCAGGCTTCCGACACGTTCAACATATGGGCCTCAAGCGGCAGGTCGAACTGTAGCTCCAGGCGAGGTCGAGAGCACGATTATCCGACGGCATAGCGCCATTATAGGCGTAGCCGGCTGCTGGCCGAGCCAGGAGGTCGCGGCTGCCCCGCCGTCCGTTCCAATCCGTTGGGTGCATTCGGGCTTTTGGCTGACCCGTCCGCCTGGCAGACACCCATAACCAACGTCATGCCGGCGAAAGCCGGCATCCAGGAACAGAAGCTCGCAGAAAAGCGGGAACTTCTGGGCCCCGGCCTTCGCCGGGGCGACGGTGGAAATGGTTGCGCCCAGGCGCGGCGGCCTGGAGATTGACCACCATCGGCGAAGGCACCCAATCCGTTTATCCGTTTCCCATCCGCTGCCCGCTTGTTGTATCCTAGCTCGCGATGCGCCTCCGTCCCACAACGTTCCTGCCGCTGCTGGCCGTGCTGGCCCTGGTCCCGGCCGCCCTCCTGCCGCTGTTGTCCGAGCCGCTCCCGCGCAGCGCCGACGGCCGGCCGCATCTGCTGCGGATGGCGGCGCTGGCGATGTCGCTGGACAACGGCGAGCTCTGGCCGCGTTTCTCGCCGGACCTGGTCTATGGCTACGGTTACCCGCTTTTTCATTACTACGCGCCCCTCATCTATTACCTCGGCGTCGGTCTGCACGCGCTCGGCCTCTCCTTCACGGCCGCCCTGCACGTCATCTTCGGCCTGGCGCTGGTCCTGGGCGCGTGGGGGGCGTGGACGCTGGCCGAGGAGTGGTTCGGGAGCGCGGCCGGCGGCCTGGCCGCCGCGGCGATCTACGCTTTCGCGCCGTACACGCTGTTCAATCTCTTCGCCCGCGGCGCGGCCCCGGAGGCGCTGGCGACCGCCCTCCTGCCCTGGCTCTTGTGGAGCCTGACGCGCGCGCTGCGGGCGCCCTCGGTCATCGCCTGGCTGCGCCTCGCCCTGCTCACCGCCGTCCTGTTCCTCACCCACAACCTGTCTTCGCTCGCGGCGTTCGCCTTTGCCCTGGCGTGGTCGGGAATTGATGGGGTGATCCTGATTCGAGAGGCTCGCTCGCCCTCACCCCGGCCCGCCTCCCCGGGGAGAGGGGGTCGAGTTGATCCGTCTACAGACAATAACCGGCCATCTGCCACTCGCCGTCTATCACTCGCCACTGGCTTCCTGCTCACCGGCCTCGCCCTCTCGGCCTTCTTCTGGCTGCCGGCTTTTCTGGAGACGAATCTTGTCCAGGTCTCCGAGTTGACCACGCCGGCGACGCTCGACTTTCGCAATTACTTCCTGACGCCCGCGCAGTTGCTCGCGCCGTCATTCACGTTCGACCCGCGCCTGGAGCCGCCCGCGATCCCGGTGGCCTTCGGCCTGCCGCAGGCGTTGCTGCCGCTGCTGGCTGTCCTGCTCTGGCGGCGCTATGTGGACCCGGCGGCCCGCTGGCGCGTGGCGGCCCTGGCCGCGATGCTGGCCGGCCTGTTGTTCCTGACCACGCGCGCCAGCCTGCCGGTCTGGGAGGCGCTCGGCCCCCTGCGCCTGATGCAGTTCCCGTGGCGCTTCCTCGGCCCGGCTACGGTTCTGGCCGCGCTCCTCGCCGCCGCCGCCGTCAGCGTTCTCGGGCCTCGCCACCCTGCCACCCTCTCACCCACTCACCCGCTCCCCCTCGCCTGGCTTGTCGCCCTCAACATCTCCCTCGCCGCCGCCCTCCTCACCCTCCCCTGGACGTTCGTCACCCGCTATCCTGCCGCTGAGCTTCCGCCCAATCCCACGCTGGCGACGATCCGGGACTACGAGATCGAATCGGGCGGCTTCGGATTAACCTCCACCGGCGAGTTCCTGCCCGTGGGCGTCGAGGCGTTGCCGGACCCGCCGCCGTCGGGCGCGGTGGAGCGGTTGGGGACGGACAGCCTGCCGCCGTCCGTGACGGTCCTGCAATTCAACGCCGCGCGGCTGGAAGCCGAGGCGCGCTTCGCCTCGCCGCAGCCGTTCGACGCCGTTTTCCGCTGGTTTTTCTTCCCCGGCTGGCGGGCTGAAATCGACGGTCTGCCGGCCGAGGCCCGCGCCTCCGGCCCGCACGGCTTCGTGACCGTGGCCGTCCCGGCCGGCGAGCATACGCTGCGCGTTTTCTTCGACAGTGCCGCGACGCCGGTCCGCCAGGCGGGCTTCGCGCTGTCCGCCCTCGGCGCGCTCGGCCTGGCCGGCCTGCTGCTCCGGTCGCGCCGCCCGACGACGAAAGACGAGAGACGAACGACGACCGCTGACGCCTCGTCGTCCTTCGTCCTTCGTCCTTCGTTTTTCATCGTCTTCGGCCTGGGACTGCTTATTGCCCTCACGCGTTTCTGGGCCGACGGCTGCGCCAACCTCTGGTGCCGTTCCCGCTTCGACGGCGCGGCCGTGGCCGGCGCCGCGCGGGCGCTCGACCTCGATTTCGGCGGCGCGCTGCATTTGATCGGTTTCGATCCGCCGCCGGCGGACCCGCTGCCCGCCGACCAACCGCTGCGCTTCACGTTGTACTGGAGCCTCTTCGAGCCAACCGCCGATGACTACAGCATCGCGGCGCAGTTGTGGGACGCCGATGGGCATCTGGTCGGCCAGCAGGACGCCTGGCACCCGGGCGGCCAGCCGACGACGCGCTGGCTGGCGGGCGGCTACGCCATCGACGCGCATACCCTGACGCCGTTCCCGGGCACGCCGCCCGGCGAGTACCGGCTGATGATCGGGGCGTATCCGGCCGGCGGCGCGGCGGTGGACGTGCGCGAGGCCAGCGGTCTGCCGCTTGGCCGCTACTACGAGGCCGCGCGCGTGACGCTGGCGCCTCCCACGCGCCCGCCGTCCGACGCCGAGCTTAACCCATCCCGGGCGTTGCACGCGGCGCTGGGCGCTTTGGACCTGGTCGGTCTGGACGGGCTGGGCGGGACGGTCCACCCGGGTGAGGCCGTGCCGCTGGTCCTCTACTGGCGCGTTCAGTCTCCGGTCCCTGATCTTAGGTTCCAGTTCGACCTGGTCAGCCCAACGGGCGCCTCGCTGTCCCTGGCCAGCGTGCCCATCCCGGCCGGGCAGGCCGTCCGCCAGCCGGTGACCCTGATTGTGCCGGCCGGGGCCCCGTCCGGATCGGCCGAGGTCCAGGTGAGCGTGCGCGCGCCCGATGGCCGCCGCCTGTCCGGGCCTGTCGCCCTGGGCGGGTTGGACATTGTCGCGCCCGAACGCCGTTTCGACCTCCCCGAGATCGGGTCGCTCGTGGGCGCGCGCTTCGGCGATGGCCTGGAGCTGGCGGGTTACACGCTGAACTCCGAGATCCTGACGCCCGGCGGCCGGCTGGACGTGACCCTGGTCTGGCGCGCGCTGGCGACGATGAGCGCGCGCTACGCCGTCTCGGCCCAGTTGCTCGATGAGCAGGGGCGGCTCGCGGCGCAGGCGGACTCTGAGCCGGCCCACGGCCAGCGGCCGACCACGGGCTGGCTCCCGCCCGAGGTCGTCGTGGATGAGCATGCGCTGCCGGTCCCGGCCGATGCGCCGCCCGGCCGCTACCGTTTGCAGGTGGTGGTGTACGATCCACGCACCGGCGCGCGCCTGCCGGCGCTCGATGCAACCGGTTCACCCATCGGGGATAACGTGGTCTTATCGACCATCACTCTGGCGCCTTAGGGCGCTGGTGTCGCTTAGTAGCCACCATCTACCAACGTCATGCCGGCGAAAGCCGGCCTCCAGAACAAGCCACCGGTGGCATAGGTGGTTCATCCTGGTCCCCGGCTGGAGTTCACCCCCGGTTCCGGCCTTCGCCGGGATAAACGCAGGCTGGGGCCTGGGTGACGACAGGAGGACGGCAGCCTGGGAATTGACCATCATGGACAAATGCGCCCACGAGCATTCGTTCTTTTGCGCCGGGACAGGCGCATGGTAAACTCTTTGGTGAACATGTCCGACGGGGTCTCGTTTGCCACACTGGCCGACCTGGAGCGTCAGGGCCTGTCCGCCGCGCTGTGCACCATCGTCCGCGCGCGGGGCAGCGTGCCGCGCCACGCCGGCAGCAAGTTGCTCGTCTATGCGGATGGCCGTCTCGCCGGCACGATCGGAGGCGGCGAACTGGAGGCGCGCGTCGTCCAGGCGGCGCGGGAGGCGCTGGGGGACGGCCAGACGCGGCTGGTGCACTATCAACTGGCCGAGCCGGCCGCCGGCGACCCCGGCGTGTGCGGCGGCGAGGTCGAGGTCTTCGTCGAGCCGCTGCGCCCGGCCCCGGTCCTGCTCGTCATCGGCGCCGGCCACGTGGGCCGCGCGCTGGTCCATCTGGGCCGCTGGCTGGGCTTCCGCGTGGCGCTGAGCGACGACCGCGCCGAGTTCTGCACGCCGGAGGCCGCCCCCGGCGCCGATCAGTATTTGCCGATGCCGATGGCGGACCTGGCGCGCACGTTCCCGTTTCACGCCGAGACCTACATCGCCATGCCCACCCGCGGCGTCCCGCTAGATGTGGAAGGCCTGCCGCATTTGCTGAACGTGCCGCACGCCTACCTGGGCGTGATCGGATCGCGGCGGCGCTGGGCGACCGCCGTCAAAGAACTGGAGGCGCGCGGCGTCCCGCGCGAGCAGCTGGCGCGCGTCCACGCCCCGATGGGCCTGGAGATCAACGCCGAGACCCCGGAGGAGATCGCCGTGAGCGTGCTGGCCGAGATCATCGCCGTGCGGCGCGGCGGCGCGGGGCAGCCCATGCGCTGGCCGGTGGAAGCGGAAGCGGCCTCACCTCCTCAGACTTGATCGTGGCATATGTGGCAAACCTATCATAGCGTTGCTGCTCTGGACGAGGCGTTGCAGTTGCTGGCGCAGCACGGCGAGCGCGCGCGCCTGGTGGCCGGCGCCACCGACCTACTCATCGAGCTGGAGCGCGGCCAGCGCCCGGGCGTGGAAGTCCTGATCGACCTGACGCGCGTCCCCGGCCTGGACGACATCCGCCTGGACGACGATGGCTGGCTCCATCTGGGCCCGCTCGTCACGCACAACCAGGCGGTGGCGTCCAAACTGGTCGTCGAGCGCGCTTTGCCCCTGTCCCAGGCCTGCTGGGAAGTGGGCGCGCCGCAGATCCGCAACCGCGGCACGCTGGCCGGCAACCTGGTGACGGCCTCGCCCGCCAACGACACCATCACGCCCCTGATGGCCCTGGACGCCGTCGTCACGCTGCGGTCCGTGCGCGGCGAACGCCGTGTGCCGCTGCGCGAGTTCTACACCGGCGTGCGGCGCACCGTCCTGGCGCCGGACGAAGCCCTGACCGAGATCGCTTTCCCGACTCTGCGCCCGGACGAGCGCGGGATGTTCCTCAAGCTGGGCCTGCGCCGGGCCCAGGCCATCGCCGTGGTCAACGCGGCCGTGGTGGTGGAGTTCGAGCGCGACGCGGGCGCAGACACGCCGGCGCTGCCCGTCACGCGGGCGCGCCTGGCGCTGGGCGCGGTCGCGCCGACGATCGTGCGCGCCGCCGAGGCCGAAGCGTTCCTGGCCGGCCGGACCCTGTCGGACGACGTGATCCAGGCCGCGGCGCGGCTGGCGCGCGCCGCCGCGCGCCCCATCAGCGATGTGCGCGCCACCGCCGAGTACCGGTCGGAGATGGTCGCGGTGCTGGTGAGGCGCGCCTTGCGGGCCATGGCGGCCGGCGCTGAGCGCGGCGCCCTGCCGGAGCGCCCGGTGCTGCTGGCCGGCCCGTCCGGCGCGCGGCCGGCGCCGGCGGGCGATGGGGCGGACGCCATTGTGACCACGATCAACGGCCGCGTCCACACGGTGACCGGCGCGGGTCACAAATCCCTCCTGCGCCTGTTGCGCGAGGACGTGGGCCTGACCGGGACCAAGGAGGGCTGCGCCGAGGGCGAATGCGGCGCGTGCACGGTCTTTCTGGACGGCGCCGCCGTGATGAGTTGCCTGGTGCCGGCGCCGCGCGCCCACGGCGCGGACATCGTCACGGTGGAGGGCCTGGCCGCGGACGGCGCGCTGCACCCGCTCCAGCAGGCGTTCGTCGAGGCGGGCGCCGTGCAGTGCGGCTACTGCACGCCCGGCCTGCTGGTGGCGGGCGCCGGGCTGCTCGCCGAGCGCCCGGACCCGGACCGGGGCGACATCGAGCAGGCGCTGAGCGGCAATCTGTGCCGTTGCACCGGCTATTACAAGATCGTCGACGCCGTGCGGCGCGCCGCGGCCGTGTCCCGGCCTCGCGCCTGAGACCACGCGCGTTATATAGACGGACGGGGCCCGGCCCGGCCGAAGCGACTTTTCACGGGAGGTGACGACAATGGGACGCATCTCGGGCTATCGGCCGCGCGAGGCCACCACCAAGAAAAAGGAGATCAACCCCCTGTGGCGCGGCGTGGGGTGTCTGATGTTCCTGTTCCTGACCGTGGGCTGTTACCTGTTCGCGGAACTGTACCTGGTCGACGCCGTCGACCGGTTCGTCCGCGCCAGCCCGTCCATGCCGGCCGAGCTGCGCCAGAACGGCATCCGCAGCCAGACGATCCGCCCGCTGATCGATTACGCCATCCCGGAGCCGAAGCCGCTGCCGCTCATCGGCATCACCCTCCCGCGTTTCATTGACCGGATCACGCTGACGTTTGACCCGGTCGTGCTGGCGTTCACGCTCGTGCTGAGCCTGATCGCCTTCGCCATCTCGGGCCTGGTGTGGGCGCTCGTCAACCCGCCCAAGCTCGGTCCCAAGGATGCGCCGCCGGTGCGGCGCAAGATCGACAAGAGCAAAGTCCGCTGAGGCCTCGCTCGCATGATCGGCCAATCCCTGCCCCGCGTCGACGCCCACAGCAAGGTCACGGGCCAGGCCCGTTATCCGGGCGACATTGATCTGCCCGGCCAGTTGTGGATGAAGATCCTGTTCGCCGGCCGCCCGCATGCCCGTATCCGCCGCCTGGACACGGCGCGGGCCGAGGCCCTGCCCGGCGTGGTCGCCGTCTTCACCGCCCGGGATGTGCCCAACAATGAATACGGCCTGATCGTGCCGGACCAGCCCGTGCTGTGCGGCCCCGGCTCAACCAAAGACGGCGCCGACGTCGTGCGCTTCGTGGGGGATCAGGTGGCCCTGGTCGTGGCCGAGACCGAGGCGATCGCGGCCGAGGCCCTGAAGCGGATTGAGATCGACTGGGAGGACCTGCCGGTCATCACCGACCCGCGCGCCGCCATGCAGCCGGGCGCGCCGCCCATCCTGCCCGGCCTGGAGCGCAACGTCTTCAAACACAACCGCATCCGCAAGGGCGACGCGGACGCGGCCTGGGCGGCGTGCGACGTGATCGTGGAGGGCGAGTACCACACGCCGATGCAGGAGCACGCCTACCTGCAGCCGGAGGCCGGCCTGGGCTACATCGACGAGGCCGGACGGGTGACGGTGGTGGTGGCCGGGCAGTGGGCGCACGAGGACCAGCTCCAGATCGCGCACGCGCTGCAGTTGCCGCCGGACCAGGTGCGCGTCCGGTACGCGGCCATCGGCGGCGCGTTCGGCGGGCGCGAGGACATGTCGGTGCAGATTGTGCTCGCGCTGGCGGCGTGGCGGCTGCGCCAGCGCGGGATCGCCCGGCCGGTCAAAATCATCTGGAGCCGTGAAGAGTCGATCATCGGCCACCACAAGCGTCATCAGTACTTCATCCGGGCCAAATGGGGGGCCGGGCGGGACGGCCGGCTGGTGGCCGCCGAGTGCGAGCTGATCGCCGACGCCGGGCCGTACGCCTACACCTCCACCAAGGTGCTGGGCAACGCCACGCTGATGTGCACCGGGCCGTACGAGATCCCGCACGTCAAGGTTGACGCGTATGCCGTCGCCACGCACAACGTGCCGGGCGGCGCTTTCCGCGGCTTCGGCGGGCCGCAGGCCGCCTTCGCGGCCGAGATGCAGATGAACAAGCTGGCCGAGCGCCTGGGGCTGGACCCGGTGGCGATCCGGCTGAAGAACGCCCTCACCGATGACTCGCTCTGGTCGGTGGGGACGCGCGGCCCGGCCGGCGTCACGATCCGGTCGGTGGTGGAGCGCTGCGCCGAAGAGTCCGGCTGGACGCGCGCCGACGGCGCCTGGCGACCGGCCCCTCGCTCTCAGCCCCGCGCCTCTCATCTCAAGCGCGGCCGCGGCTTCGCGTGCGCGTTCAAGAACATCGGCTTCTCATTCGGCGCGCCGGAGAATTGCTGGGCCCGGGTGGAGATTCACGGCGACGGCCAGATCGACCGGGTGGTGGTCTATCACGCCGGCGCCGATTGCGGCCAGGGCGCGCACACGGTCTTCGCGCAGATGGCGGCCCACGCCGTCGGCGTGCCGGTGGAGCGGGTCGAGCTGGTCGTCTCGGACACGGCCGTCACCGGCAACTCCGGCAGCGCGTCCGCCTCGCGGATGACGTACATGGCCGGCAACGCCATCAAGGGCGCGGCCGAGGCGGCGCTCCAGAAATGGCAGAACGAGGACCGGCCGGCCGTGGCCGAGTACGTCTACCGCCCGCCGGCCACCACGCCGTTCGACCCGGAGACCGGGCGCTGCGAGCCGAACTTCGCCTACGGTTACGTGGCCCAGGCGGTGGAGGTGGAGGTGGACACGGAGACCGGGCACGTGCGCCTGGTGGACGTGGTCTGCGCCGACGACGTGGGCAAGGCGCTCAACCCGCAGCAGATCGAGGGCCAGATCGAGGGCGCCGTGGTGCAGGCGATGGGTTACGCCCTGATCGAGAATTTCGTTATGCAGGACGGGCGCGTGCTGACGCCGCACCTCTCCAACTACCTGATCCCGACCATCATGGACATGCCCGAGCGCGTCAAATCCGTGATCGTCGAGCACGCCGAGCCGAACGGGCCGTGGGGGGTGCGCGGCATGGCCGAGATGCCGTACCTGCCGCTGACCCCGGCCATCGCCGCCGCCATCCACGACGCGACCGGCGTCTGGATCGACGCCTTCCCTTACACGCCGGACCGGGTGCTGCGGGCGCTGAAGGCGGGGCGCTGACCTGCCCCCGGCGCAAACGAGTTACAATCCGCCCTGTGACCCGCCTTTCCGAAAACCTCATCTTCATTCGCGGCGGCGGAGACCTGGCGACCGGCGTCGTGCATCGCCTGCGCCAGGCCGGCTTTCAGGTGCTGGTGGCCGAATTGCCTCAGCCGCTGTGCGTCCGCCGGGCCGTGGCGGTGGCGGAGGCCGTGTACGCCGGACAGGTCACCGTCGAGGGCCTCACCGCCCGCCTGGTCGCCGATCCGCTGGCCGGCGTCGCGCCCGGTGAGGTCCCCGTGATCGTGGACCCGGACGGCGCCGCCATCCGCCGGTTGCGCCCGGCCGTCGTCGTCGATGCGCGCATGGCCAAGCGCCCGCTGGACACCCGCCTCACGGACGCGCCGCTGGTGATCGCCCTCGGCCCCGGCTTCCGCGCTGGCCGCGATTGTCATGCCGTGGTCGAGACCCAGCGCGGGCACCACCTCGGCCGCGTCTACTGGCAGGGGGAGGCCGCGTCGGACAGCGGCCAGCCCGAACCCGTGCGCGGCCTGAGCCCCGAACGCGTCTTGCGCGCCCCGCGCGCTGGCGTGTTCCAGGCCGTGAAGCAGATCGGCGACCCGGTCCGGGCGGAGGAAGTCGTCGGAGAGGTGGCGGGCGCGCCCGTCATCGCCCGGTGTGACGGGGTGCTGCGCGGGATCTTGCATGACGGCCTGACGGTGAGCGCCGGCCTGAAGATCGGCGACATTGACCCGCGCGGCGTGCGCGAATATTGTTTCTCAATCTCGGACAAGGCGCGCGCCATCGGCGGCGGCGTGCTCGAAGCCGTCCTGGCCGGCCGCCGTTTGTTCGCCGACCCGTCATCCCTGGCCTTTCAACCGTGACCCTCGGCCTTCCTCCCCGGTCCGGCCGCCTCGCTTATGCGCCTCGCCCAGGCCCTGCGCCTCTCCGACGGTGAAATCGTCGCCCTGACGGGCGCGGGCGGCAAGACCACGGCCCTGTTCCGCTTGGCGGACGACGTGGCTGAGGCCGGCGGGCGCGTCCTCACGACTACGACCACCCACCTGGGCGCAGACCAGGTGACGCGCGCGCCGCGCCACTTCTCGGCCTTCGAGACGGCGCGCGCCACGGTCGCCGCCGCGCTCGATAAGCACGCGCACGTCCTGGTCACCGGCCCGATCGATCACGCGCTCAACCGGGCCGGCGGCGTCACCTTCGGCCTGATCGAGGACCTGCATCAACTCCCCGATCTCGCCGCTATCGTGGTCGAGGCCGACGGCGCGCACGCGCTGCCGTTCAAGGCCCCGGCCGCCCACGAGCCCGCCATCCCGGAGGCCGCCACGCTGGTCGTGGTAGTTGCGGGCCTGGATGCGCTCGGCCAGCCGCTGGACGCCGCCCACATCCACCGGCCCGAGATCGTGGCCCAGCTGGCCGGCGCCGCGCCGGGCGAGCCGGTGACGCCGGAGCTCATGGCGCGGGTCCTGGCGCACCCGCAGGGCGGCCTGAAGAACGTCCCGGCCGGCGCCCGGGTTTGCGCGCTGCTCAACAAGGCGGACACGCCCGAGGCGCTGGCCGTCGGGCGCGTCGTCGCCGCTCGCTTGCTCAGGCAGGCGGAGCGGGTTGAAGCCGTGCTGATCGGCTCGGCCCGCAAACCGGACGCCGTGCGCGAGGTCCATGCCCGCGTCGCCGCCGTCGTCCTGGCGGCCGGCCGGTCCACGCGCATGGGCCGGCCCAAGCAACTCCTGCCGTGGGGCGGCACGACGATGCTGGTGGAGGTGGTGCGTCGGCTGCGCCGGACCGACGTGGCCGACATCATCGTGGTGACGGGCGCGGAGCGCGCGGCCGTGGAGGCGTCGCTGGCCGAGGAAGCCGCCGCCGACCCGCGCGTGCGCTGCGTCTTCAACCCGGACTTCGCCGCCGGCGAGATGGCGCGCTCGCTTCAGGCCGGGCTGCGCGCGCTGTCCCCGGACCGCCAGGCGGCGCTGGCCGTCCTGGCCGATCAGCCGCAGTTGGAGCCGCGCGTGGTCGCCGCCGTGCTCCAGCGCTGGCGCGAGACCCTGGCCCCGGTGACGGCCCCGTTCTTCGCCGGCCGGCGCGGCCATCCGCTCCTGTTCGACCGCGCCGCCTGGCCCGCGATCATGGCCCTGCCCGCCGACGCCAATCCGCGCGAGGCCGTGCAGGCCCTGGGCGCGCTCGAGCGCGTGGAGACGGACAGCGACTCCATCCTGCGCGACATTGACACGCCGGAGGAGTATGCGCGCCAGGCCGGCGGCGGATGGTTATAATCAGCCCATGACTGTTGACATCGCTCATCTCAACGGCCTGACCGTCCACTACGACGTCCAGGGCCACGGTCCGGACGTGGTGATGGTCCACGGCTGGGGCAGCTCGCGGCAGATGTGGGCGCACCTGGCGTCGGCGCTGGCCCCGGCCTTCCGCTGCTGGTCGCTGGACCTGCCCGGCTTCGGCGACTCGGACAAGCCGACCCACGGCTGGTACTCGATCCCCAACTACACGGCCACGGTCCACCAGTTCATGGAGTTGATGGGCCTGGCGCGGGCGCGCGTCGTCGGCCACTCGATGGGCGGCCTGATCTCGCTCGATTTCTCGGCCACCTACCCGGAGCGCGTGGAGCGGCTGGTGGCCATCAACCCGGTGGTGACCGGGCGCGCCTATCTGCGCCCGTTCGCGGAGTGGGAGCGCGGCGCCGAGGTGCTGGCGCGCACCCTGCGCCTCTCGCGGCGGCTGGTGGAGCCCGTGCTGCGCCATCCGGTGGCGAACGGCCTGCACCACGGCGTCCGGCACATCCGGCGCCGGACCGAGGACTTCGGCAAGACCACGCCCGAAACCCTGGTGAGCGCCGGGCGCGCCATCGTCGGCTACGACGTCCTGCCCAAGCTGCCTAACATCACGGCGCCGACGCTGTTGCTGCTCGGCGCGCTGGACGCCAACATCCCCAACTCGGAGGGGCACCTGGCGGCGGTGGAGATCCCCAACGCGCGGCTGGCCGTCTTCACCGCCGGCCACCTCGTCACCGACGACCGCCCGGCCGAGACTCTGCGCCTGATCCGCGAGTTCCTGGCTTGACTCAGCGACCCGGCCCCAATCAGGTGCGCGTCTTCGCGGCGCTGGAACTGCCCGCGCCCGTCCGGGGGCAATTAGCCGGCCTGATCGCCGGACTGCGCGACCGCGTGCCGCCGGGCAGCGTGCGCTGGGTGCGCCCGGAGGGCATCCATCTGACATTGCAGTTCTATGGCGAGATTGACCGCGGCCGCCTGCCTGGCCTGGAGGCGGCGTTGGGGGCCGCGGCGGCGACGGCCGGACCGCTGACTCTGGCGCTGGAAGGCCTGGGGGCGTTTCCCGACCTGACCCGGGCCCGCGTCCTGTGGGTGGGGCTGAGCGGAGAACGAGAGGCGTTGCAGCAATTGCAGCGCGCGGTGGAGGCGCGCTCTGAGCCGCTCGGTTTCAAGCCGGAGGCGCGCGGCTTCAACCCGCACCTGACCCTGGGGCGCGTCAACCTGCCGTTGCGCCCGCCGGATCGGCGGCGCCTGGCCGACATCATCGCCCGGACGCCGGTCCCGGCTGGCCCGCCGTTCACGCTGGCGGCGCTCAGCCTGATGAAGAGCGAGCTGGGGCCGGGCGGGGCGGTTTACGTGTCTCTGGCCGAGTACCGGCTGGGCGCCTTCGGGCTTTTGGGCTGACCCGTCCGCCTGGCAGACAGCCATCACCCACGTCAGGCCGGCGAAAGCCGGCCTGCGGGCGCAGACGCGCGCAGAAGAGCGGGAGCTTCCGGGCCCCGGCCTTCGCCGGTGCGACGGTGGAAATGGTTGAGCCAGGGCGCGGCGCCTGGAGATTGACCCCATCGGCGAAGGCACCCTCCCGGCTGTCCGGTTAGCCTGGACGGAACGCCCGTGCTAAAATACGAGTCGGTTTATCTTATTGAGGAGGCCCTCTGAAGCCGATTGATTTAGCGCGTTCACTCGTGGACGCCCTGGAAGAGAAAAAAGCCGAAGATATCGTGCTGCTGGACCTGAACGGCCTGTGCTCGTTCGCCGATTACTTCGTGATCTGCACGGGCACGAGCGAGCGTCAGTTGGACGCGCTGGCCGACGCCGTCGAGGCGACGGCCCGCAAGAAACACCGCCTCAAAGGGCCGCGCGTGCAGGGTCACGCCGGCGGCGGCTGGCTGCTGATCGACTTCGGCGACGTCATCGTCCACGCCTTCTCGACTGAGCAGCGCCGGCGCTACAAACTGGAGGAGTTCTGGCACAACGCCCGGACGCTGGTGCGGATCCAGTAGCGGGCTAAACTTTCTCGTACACCCAGCGCTCGCCGTCGCGGCGCCACTCCATCACCTCGTCCGGCCGGAACCACAGGCCGAGCTCGAACGCCGCGGTCTCCGGGCCATCCGAGGCATGGATCAGGTTGCGCCCGATCTCCACCGCGAAGTCGGCGCGGATAGTGCCCGGCGCGGCGGCGGTGGGGTTGGTGGCGCCCACCGTCTGGCGCACGGCCTCGATAGCTTTGTGGCCTTCCCAGGCCATCACCACCACGGGGGCCGAGATGATGTACTGCACCAGGCCTTCATAGAAGGGCCTGCCCTTATGAATGGCATAGTGCTGTTCGGCCAGCGCCTGGCTGACGCTCACCATCTTCATCGCCGCCAGCCGCAGGCCGCGGCGCTCCAGGCGCCCGATGATTTCGCCGATCAGCCCGCGCTGCACGCCGTCGGGCTTGATGATGACCAGAGTCTTCTCCAAAGTGACCTCCACAGGCCGAAAGGATTTTGACCGGCGCATTCTACCAGAAAACATGCTCCCGCCTTGCCGGAAACGGAACTATAATGCCGGGGCCGCCGGGCGGTTTATGAATCTAAACCTGGCGCGGCCGGCGCCAGGTGAAATTTCGGTGTGAATCCAGTATCATAGCCACAGTCCGCCCGGACGCCGCGCCGCGCCGACGTCCGTTCCTGATCTTTTCTGGATGGCTTGATGAAGATCTTGATCGTCGACGACGATCCCGTGCTGCGCCAGATTCTGCACACGTATCTGGCGCGCGCCGGCTACGAGGTGGCGCTGGCCGAAGACGGCCGGGCGGCCTGGGAGACCTGGCAGCAGGAGCACACGCGCCTGATCGTCACCGACTGGATGATGCCGGTGATGGACGGCCCGGAGCTGATCCGCCGCATCCGCGGCGCCTCCTTCCCCGGCTACACCTACATCATCATGCTCACCGCCAAAGAGGGCAAGAGCGACGTGATCTTCGGCCTGGAAGCCGGCGCCGATGACTACCTGACCAAGCCCTTCAACGCCGGCGAACTGCGCGCGCGCATCTCCATCGGCGAGCGCATCCTCAACCTGGAGTCCAGCCTCAGTCATGCGCTGGCCCGCATGGAGGAGCTGGCCACGCACGACCCCGTCACCGGCCTGCTGAACCGGCGCGCCCTGTACAGCCACGCCGAGGCCGAGCTTAACCGCTCTCAACGCTACGGCAAGCCGGTCAGCTTTGTGATGCTGGACATCGACCATTTCAAGACCGTGAACGACCGCTACGGCCACCTGGTGGGGGACCAGGCGCTGCGCGCGGTGGCCGACACCCTGGCGCACAACAAACGACCCTACGATTGGGCCGGCCGCTGGGGAGGCGAGGAGTTCCTGCTGGTGCTGCCCAGCACCGGGTTGGAGGAGGCGGCGGCCGTCTCGGATCGCCTGCGCATCAGCATCAACGAGGCCGATATCCCCCTGGCGGACGGCGGCGCCCTGAACCTGAAGGCCAGCATCGGCGTCACCAGCAGTTCCATCGACCCGACGGCCGTCCACACGCTGGACACGCTCGTCCACCAGGCCGACGAGGCCCTGTTCCGCGCCAAACGCGAGGGCCGCAATCGCGTGTGCGTGTTCGTCCCCGATTACTCCGAGACCCAGCCGGTCGACAACCCCGCCTCGTAAGCGCCCGCGTCATAGATCGCGGCGCCCGAACCCGCGCAACGCCGGCGCCAGCCCAATTCCCAGATAAACCAGCGCGCAGCCGACCATGGGCGGGCTGGGGACCGAGACGGCGCTGAACGGGCTCACAAAGCCGGCCGCCCGCGCCAGCGGTGAGACCATCTCAGAGGACGACGGTCGTGCCGCGCGCGCAGGTCGTGGATGAGGGCGCGGACCAGGCGGCGGCCGACCGGGTCCAGGCCCGAGGTCGGCCCGTCGTGGCCAGTCCCCGTCACTCGCGACTCTTACGGCCGCCAGTTGAGAAAGACGTCGAGGATGCGCAGGTTCTGCTCAAAGTCGGTGTCGCGGTGGTTGGTGAGCTCGATGTCGAGGGCGGCCAGCCCCAGGTCGGCGGCCCAATCCGAGAACTGGCCGGTGTAGAGGCAGCCGGTGTCGATGGGGGGCCAGGGGTAACGGCTCACCGCCGCCACCGCCTCGGCCAGGCGCAGCGACGGCCGGTCTTCGTCGTAACCGCCGGCGAAGATGCCGAGCGCGGCGCTGTGGTAGCTGATGGAGGCGTCGAAGTTGTGCGCCAGGATGTAATCGGCCAGCGCGCGCGTCTCCGGCTCGGAGAGGGGCGCCGCGCCGCCGGTGACGGGCCGGTAGATCCAGCAGCCGGAGCGCGGCCAGTCCGCCATCCAGTTCGACGGCCAGTTGCGGTTGAGGTCCACGCCGCGGTCGTTCATCTGGCCGTCCACGCCGCGGGCGCGCGCCAGGCCGTCCGGGTTGACGACGCGCACGATGTGCAGGCTGACGTCGGACGGGATCAACTCCGGGCGCTCGCCGAGATGCAGGATGAGCTGGTCGGCCAGGGCGACCGTGTTCCACTCGTAGCCGCCGTGGAGGCCGGCGATGATCAGGCGCTCGACCGGGCCGCCGCCGAACCGGTAGGCCTCCAGCGGTCGGCCGCCGACGGAAAAGCCGATGACCGTGCGGTCGCCCGGCAGCGGCGTGAGGCTGGCCGTCGGCGTCGGCGGGATCAGCACGGTCGGCGTCCAGGTGGGCGTGGCCGTCGGCGGGCGCGTGGCGGTGGGCGTGGGCGAGAGGTACGGCGTGGCCGTCCAGGCCGGCGGCAGGGTGGGGAGCGCCGCCCCGCCGCCGCTGTCGGGCGCGGCCGGCGTGAAGATCTCGGGTAACGGCGGCTCGTCGGCCAGCGCCGAGAACGCGCAGGCGCCGCCCAGCAGGGCCAGCGCCAGCGCGCCGAAGGCGGCGGGCCCGCGGGCGGCCGCAGGCGTCTGAGGGCGGGCCGGGGCGGGACGTGTCACGGCAGGGCGTCGAACGAGATGAGCCAGCGGTCGTGGGCGTCGAAGGTGTAGCTGGCGCTGAACGGCGGATCCTCCGGCCGCATCGCCAGCACACGCGGCAGGAGCGTGAACAGGTCCTCCACCAGGTCGTATTCCGCCACGCGGGCCGCCGGGACCCAGGCCAGCGCGCCCTCCGGCGAGGGCGTGAACTCCCGGCTGAGCGCCTCGGCCGTGAAGACATACAGGCCGATGCCGTCCGGCTCGCCGGTGTGGATGGTGACCACGCCGCGCAGGCGCAGGGCGCGCACGCGCAGTCCGGCTTCCTCCAGGATTTCGCGCTGGGCGGCGGCGGCGGCGCCCTCGCCGCGCTCCAGGTGGCCGCCCAGCCCGTTGTAGCGGTTCGCCCAGAGGCGTTTATCGGGCGCGCCCTTCAGCAGCAGCACATCCGGGCCATGAGTGACGAAGCACAGCACGCGCGGGATGAGCTTGTAGCGGTCCTTAGATTTTGAGACACCCTGATCGGAGGCGGGCATAGCAGGTGACAGGTGGCGCTGGTCGGGGAGGGGCGCTCAGCCCTCAGCGAAGACGCCGTGTTTGAGCGGCGACAACTGGCGGCGGTAGGCCGCGAGCTGCTCGCGGAAAGCCGCCATGAACTGTTCGCCGGGGTCGCGTTTCAGGCCGCGGTCGTCGCGCTCGTAGTGGCCGAGCACTTTTTCGAACGGGATCGCGTAGAAGTCCATGAGCGCGGAGACCAGGCGCAGCGTCCGCCGGACCTGGGCCTCCGCCGGCGCGAACTCCGGCTGGTCGAAGTCGCGACCGGCCATCTCGACGTTGATGGCGATCCAGTTGTAGCCCTGGGCGCCGTACGATTCCTGGACCTGCGCCCGGTACATCGGCAGCATCTGCAGGACGCGGCCCTCGTCCACGGCGAAGTGGGCGGATTGACGCAGGTAGGCCAGAGTCTGGTAGGTGATGACGGCCTTCCATAGTTCGCGGCCGTTCCGGTTGCCGTCCCAGTGCAGGATGATCTCGCCCGGCCGGATCAGGCGGTCGGCGTAGCAATCGGCCGGCAGCTCCTGGTAATCGGCGGCGGGCGTGAACACCACGCGCGGGCCGGCGCCGGTCTGGGTCTGGGCCTGACCGCGCGGCGCGACGGCGGCGGCGGCCAGGCCGGCGGCGGTCAACAGGAAACGGCGGCGCCCGGGCGGTGACGACACGCGGCCATTATACCCAGCCTGCAACCCGACCCCGGCCTGGCGCGTATTTAAGGACAACAAACGCGCCGCTCGGAGGCGTCCAGCCGGCAGGCCGGCCCGGGATGTCAGCCTGACGCGGGCTGGACGTCTGCAAGAAATGGAGGGGCGTTGTACAATAGATGGCGTTGCCTACACCAAACCCAAACACCTTGCGCTCTCGATCCCACGCCAACAAGGAGAGTCTCCCCATGAGCGATCTGTTCCAGAAGATCACCGACTCGAAGGGCCTGCTGGAGAAAATCGTCGGCATGATCCCGGGCTTCAGCGGTTACATGCAGAAGGAAGCGCGCCGCGAAGCCGATAAGCTCCTGCGCGACACCATCGCCACGCGTTACGGCCAGCAGGTGGACCGGCTGGCGACGCTTCAGACCCAGTTGATTTCCAGCGGCGGCCTGGAGTACGTCGACGATCTGCAGGACGCCGTCACACGGCTGCAGCGCTTCGTCGACACGGTCAAGACGGCCGAGCGCGGGTATTCCGGTTTCTTCGACGCCGTCAAAGTTAAGGAAGCCGAGCTGGCCAAGCTGTACGCCTTCGACAACGCGCTGCTGGACAACGCCGGCCAGGTGGCGGCGGCCGTGGATGCGGTGGAGGCGGCGGTCAACGGCAACGAGGGCCTTCCGGCCGCCATCCGCAAGCTCTCGGCGCTGGCGGCGGAGTGCAACACCACGTTTGAGCGCCGCAAAGAAGTGTTGCTGGCAAGCTGAGGCTGAGCCGCCGCCCGCGCATCGGCCCGTCTATTGAGGAGAACTCGCATGTTCAAAAATCCTTCCGGCCGCATCTTCGACATCATCGACTATCCCAACATGGGGGCGAATGAAATCGTGCGCCGCCTGCCCGAAGGCGGCAACGGCAATTTCCGCATCGGCTCGCAGGTGCGCGTGTATGAGGGCCAGGCGGCCGTCTTCTTCCGCGACGGCAAGGCGCTGGACGTGTTCGGCCCCGGCCAGCACACCATCACCACCGCCAATATCCCCTACCTGATCGACCTGATCGGCAAGCTCTTCAACGAGCGCTCGCCCTTCGCCGCCGACGTGGTCTTCGTCAACACCAAGGAATTCGCCGAGATGGGCTGGGGCACGCCGCAGCCGATCCTGGTGAAGAACCCGGGCGTCGGCCTGGGGGTGGCGCTGCTGCAGGCCTTCGGCACCTACGCCTTCCAGATCACCAACCCGCAGCAGTTCGTGGCCCAGATCGTGGGCGCGCAGGGCCGCTTCACCACCAACGAGATCCAGAACCGGTTCCGGTCCATCATCCTCTCCAAGATGCAGGACCTGATCGCCGAGACGGCCACCAAGGGCGGCAAGAGCGTGCTGGACATCATCGCCCTGACCGAGGAGATCGGCGCCGGCGTGCGCGCCAAGGCGCAAGAGGATTTCAAAGCCATCGGCGTCACCCTCAAGCAGCTGTACGTCAACAGCATCAAGCCCGACGAGCGCGGCGCGGAGCAGCTGCGCGCGATGGGCATGCTGGATATGGCCACCTACACCCAGCTGCAGGCGGCCGACGCCATGCGCGACGCGGCCAAGAACCCGTCCGGCGGCGCGGGCCTGACGGCCGGCATCGGCGCCGGCGTGGGCCTGGCGAACGTCATGGGGCAGGCCCTGCAGGGCGGCCTGGCCAACACGCTGCAGGGCGGCCCGATGCAGTCGGCGACGGCGGCGGGTGCGGCGGCCGGCGCCGCGGCGGGCGCGGCGGCCTCGGCGCCGGAGGTCATGTCCCCGGCTCAGGCGGCGGCCTATCTGCAGGTCGCCGAAGAGGACGTGATGCAGATGATCAACGAGGGCCAGCTCAAGGCCAAGAAGATCGGCTCGGCCTACCGCATCAGCAAGAGCACGCTGGACGACTTTCTGAAGAGCTAGTCGAGCGCGGCGCTTTCAACGCAAAGAGCCTGGCGGTGAGCCGGGCTCTTTGCTATTCAGCGGGGGCGGGCTCAGTCGCGCCGGACTTTGCGCAGGGTGGCCCGGATCTGGTCCAGGTGGATGCGGTCGTGGTCCAGGCTCCAGCTGGTGATCTCGGCCAGGGTGGTGGGGCCGAAGAGCGCGTGGCGGGCGGGGCGGGCCCAGGCCTCGGGCGGCAGGGCGGCCAGCCGCCGGTACCAGGTCTGCCGAACGGCGGCGAAGTCTTGCAGGGCCTGCGGCCCGGACTGGGCCTGGTAATTCCGCTCCACGGCCCAGCGGTCGCTGTCCACGCCGCTGACGAACGGGTTGTCGGTCGCCAGGACGGCCTCGGCGCGGGGCAGGTTGACCTCCCGGTCCACATCCCGCAGATGGCAAATGATCTCGGTGAGCGACCATTCTCCTTCGGCCGGGCGGCGCAGCCAGAGAGAGGCGGGCAGGCCGTCCAGTTCGCTCATCGCGTAGGCCAGGTGGCCGGCCAACTGGTGCGGCATGGCGTCCGGCGGCGGCGGCGGCGGCCGGAGGCTGGCCAGCGCCGCCTGCGCCCAGGCGAGAAAGTCGTCCAGGTTCCCGGCGCCCAGCGGCCGGGCGTCTGCGGCCTGAGCCGCCGGCCGGGTGTGGCCGGCCGCCGTGACCCAATAATGGGGCAGGCCCAGCCGGGCGGCCGGGACCAGATCGTCGTCCCAGTCGTTGCCGATCATCAGCGCTTCATCCGGGCGCAGGCCCAGCCGGGCCAGGATCTCGGCGAAGTACTCCGGGTGCGGTTTGGCGAAGTGGCAGTTCTCGATGTGCGTGATCAGGTCGAAGGGCAGGTCGTCGACGCCGCCCCAGTGCATGCGCTCGCGGATGGCGGTCAACGGAAACAGGGGCGAGGTGGCCAGCACCACGGTGTAGCCGGCGGCGAAGGCCCATTCCAGGGCGGCCCGGGCGGCCGGGCGGGCCGAGGTGAGCGGGCGCAGCGCGCTGAAGTCCGAGCGGTAGAAGGCGTCGAAGCGCTCCCACACGGCCTCCGCGCGGCCGTTGCGGGCCGGGGGGAAATGGTCCAGGAAGACCTGGCGCAGCATGCGGGTCGGGTCGTCGTTGGCCAGCATGGCGCGCGTGCCGGCGGTGAGGGCGCCGATCAGGGCACTGGCGTCCAGGTCCGGGAAGTAGCGCGCCACCTGCTGGAAATAGGCGGGGATGAACACGGCCAGGTCATTGCCGAGCAGGGTGTCGTCCAGGTCGAAGAGCAGGGCTTTGATCATAAAGACGAAGGGCGAAGACCGGGCGGGCCGCTTCCGTCAGCCGTCAGCCGTCTTTGGTCATGTCCTCAAAAGCCCCCAGCCGATGGCACTGGCCGCAGCCCACCTCCGGCTCGGCGACGGGCTGCCGGCTCTTGGTGCAGTGGGCCTGGAGTTGAACCTGGCGCCCCAGGCCGAACAGGGTCTTGACCACCGCCGCCTCCAGCACCAGGTGCGGACAGGCGTTGGCGCGCAGCACGCGCGGCACCGGGCAGTCCCGGCACAGGCCGCGCGTCCACTTCTCGCTGCGCGGGTTGCGGGCCACCAGCCGGCATTCTTCCACGTTGCGGCCGCGATGGTAGTCGGCGTGGAAGAATTCGCACTCGAAGCCGGCCGGCGTGCGCATGTCAGGCCCGGGTGAGGTACGCGCCCGTCTCGGTGTTGACGCGGATGGTGTCGCCGACGTTGACGAACAGCGGCACCATCACCTTCAGGCCGGTCTCGGTGATGGCCAGCTTGTTGGCGCCGGTGGCGGTGTCGCCCTTGACGCCCGGCTCGCTCTCGACCACTTTGAGGTCCACGGTCGCCGGCAGCTCCACGTCGATGGGCTCATCCTGGTAGAACGTCAGCTTGACTTCCAGGTTTTCGCGCAGGTAGTGGACGTGGTCCCCCAGCGCCTGCGCCGTCAGCGGCGTCTGCTCGAAGGTGGTGTTGTCCATGAAGTAGTAGAAGTCGCCGTCGTGGTACAGGTACTGGGCCACGCGCGTCTCCAGCCGGATATCCTGCACCCGGTCGCCGGACTGGAAGGTCTTTTCCAGGTTCACGCCGGTTTTGAGGTTGTAGAGCTTGGTGCGGATGGTGGCGTTGCCACGGCCGGGTTTGTTATGGCTGTAATCCAGCACCCGGTAGAGCTGGCCGTCGAGCGTGAAGGTCACGCCCTTGCGGAGGTCGTTGACGTCGATCATACAGGCTGTCCCTTACGATGGGTTGCGGAGTCCGATTCAACAAACGGCGCAGGCGGGCCGGCCTGCGCTCACTCCCTGAGATTATAGCCAGCCGGGAGAGGATTCGTCAACGGCGGGTCAAACCCGCTGGCCGTCCAGCCAGTGCGCGGCGTCCTGGGGGAGCTGGGCCAGGGGCG
>DAOUAB010000173.1:0-17407 GCA_034434015.1 Anaerolineales bacterium | reverse complement strand
CCGGAGGGCGCGTAGTCGTAAGTCCGTCCGTCGGCTGAGAACGACACCGCGTATTACTCAACGCGGCTGCCCTCGCGCTGGCCGTCCAGCAGGGTCACCGGCGGCCAGGCCGGGCGCAGGTCGTTGCCCGCCGCCTCCGCGCGGTCCACCTCGCGCCACTCCAGGACGGAATAGGCGCAATACTCGTCATAGACCTGATACTGGCAGTCCTGCACCACCCGCCCGGTCCCGTCGCCCTGATCAACCGTGTACGGCGTCCCGCAGACTTTGTCCGACCGGCGCGCCGGGTCCGGCGCATCGCGCAGTTCGCGCGGCCGCTCGCGGCACACCCCCAGTTGCGCGTCCGCCGGGACCTGATCCCGCCAGGCCTCGCGCTCCACCGGCGCGCGCGCCTCGATGCCGATGCTGCGCTCCCAGCGCACGGCCTGCACCACGCCGACGACGTCGGTGGTGTTGAGGGATTGAAAGACCAGGAACCCGACGCCGAACAGGCAGGCCAGGCCGACGACGCCGAGCACGGCCGCCAGGACCCAGTTGGGCCGGGTCGGGCGCGCGGCGGTCGGGCGCGCGGCGGTCGGGCCCGGCGCCGCGGCCGGCGGCATGGCCGCCGCCGCGCCTAAGGGCCGGCCGCAACTCCGGCAGTTCGCGGCGCCGGCCGGGTTCTGGGTCTGGCAGGCCGGGCAGACCACGGGCGGCGCCGCCGCGCCGGGCTGATAGGCGCCGACCACCTGGCCGGCCTCGCGCTTCTGGGCCTTCGTCAGGTCGCCGCCGCACTGGGAGCAGACCTGGGCGTCGGCGGCGTTGCGGGTGCCGCAGAACGGGCAGTGGACGTCGGCGCCTTTGCCCACCTGGGCCAGCCTGGCCTGGTCGTCGATCAACGGCTGCTCGGCCGGCTTCTCGAATTGCTGCTCGGCCTCCATCTGCGCGCCGCAGTTGGCGCAGGTCCTGGTCAGGCCCTTGTTCTTCGTGCCGCAGCGCCGGCACGTCCACTCCATTTCGACGTATCCGAGGGTCTCCTGGGGCATCTCAGCGTCCTTTCAGCGGGCCGGTGTGCGCCGGGCCGCGCCGGATTTTGTCGGCGGCCTGCCTGGCGGCGATGGCGACGGTGCCGGTCGGGCGCGTCGTCTTGCCGTCGTCCAGCATCCCGGTCTGCGGCGTGATCGCGGCGTGGTCGTCCCGGGCCAGCCGGTCCAGCTCGGGCAGGGCGCGTTGATCGCCGATGGTGCCCAGCACGCGCGCCACGCTCCAGCGCACGAACGGGTCCGGGTGCCGCAGCGCCGCGATCAGGGGCTCGACGGCGGGCGCGCCGATCTTGGTGAGCGCGAAGGCCACCTGCTGCCGGACCTCGCCGTGCGTGTCGCGCAGGCCGCCGATGAGCGGCTCCACGGCGCGCGGGTCGCGCATCTGGCCGAGGGCCTGGGTCACGAGCTGGCGGACGTGCGCATCCGGCACATGCAGGGCCTGGATGAGGGGCTCGACGGCCCCGATCTGGCCGAGGGCCAGGGCCGCCTGTTCGCGGACCGCCATGTCCGGGTCGTCCATCAGCAGGCCGGCCAGGGCCGGCACCGCCCGCGGCTCCCGGTTTTCGCCCAACAGCCTGGCGGTGCGGGCGCGCACGCTCCCGTCCGGCTCCTGAAGCGTCTTGATCAGGTAATCGAAATACTTGTCCCAGGCCTTCTGCTCGTCGAGCGAGCCGGTGCTGTTTTTTGAGATGGACATGGTGATCCCGGGGAAGAAACGCGGACCAGCGCTTCGATTATACCTTGCCCGCTATCCGGCGGCACATTCCTTGCTACCACACCCGCCGGGGTTGCGCGCCGTTTCGCGTCATCTATAATCGTCGCATGCCTGAACGTCTGGAAGCCGATATAGCCCTGTTGAACGTCGTCGACGGGCGGCCGGTGAGCGCCGAGCCCCCCGGCCTGGCGTACTTCGCCGCCCCGCGCAAGGCGGCGCGCGGCCGGGAACGGGACCTGCTCTGTCTGTGTCTGGGCCTGCGCTCGCGCACGCCGCTGGCGGCTGAGCGGGCCGCCGAACTGCACGCCGAGCTGTTGCAACTGGCGGCGGCGACGTACTTCGGCACGCCGGGCTCGGTGACGGCCGCCGCGCGCCAGGCGGTGGCGGCCGTCAACCGCCAGCTGCTGGACCACAACCTGCGCGAAGGGACGCCGATGCAGGGTGGGCTGTGCAGCGTTGCGCTGCGCGGCCAGGACCTGTACGCCGTCCAATGCGGGCCGGGCGCCCTGGTTGTGGCGCACCCGGAGTCGGTCGAGCGCTTCCCGGCGGCGGCGGGCCGGCCCCTCGGTCTGAGCGATGTGCTCGATGCCCAGTACTTCCACACCACCGTCCGCGCCGGCGATTATCTGGCCCTGAGCCCGGCCGCCGCCTGGACGCCGGAGGCCCTGGCGGGGCTGGGTAGCCTGGCCACCTTGAGCGCGGCCGCCGAGCGCCTGAAAGACGCCGCCGGCAGGGACCTCCAGGCCCTCGTCGCCCGCTTTGAGCCGGAAGGCGCCCTGACGGTGACTCCGCCGACGGCGCCTGGGGCGGCGCCCGCCGCAGCGGCCGCGCCGCTCCCCGCGCTGCCTTCGCTGTCCGAGATTGCGACGCGGCTGCGCCCCGCCGGGCGGCCAGGCCCGGAGCCTGCGCCCGCGCCGTCCGCGCCCGAAACTATCCCGCCCGCCGAAACGGCGGAGGCGCCGGCGGCCCCGCCGCCCGAAGCCGCGGCCGCCGCGCCGGCCAGCACCGACTGGCAGGAATTGCTGCGCCGCACCGACCGCTGGCGCGTCGAGGACCAGCCGGGCGCGCCGCCAACGGAGCCGCCCGGTTTCGCGGCGACGCGCCCCGGCCCGGCGGTTGCGGAGGAGGCCGCCGAAGCCGAGGGGCCTGCGCCGTTCGAGCGCGCGTCAACCCGGACGCGTGAGCGCGCCGGCGCCGGCCTGGGCCAGGCGGCGGCCCGGGTCCGGGAGCGCGCGGCTGAGTGGGGCCGGTCGCTGGGGCGCGCCGTCGGCGTGACCCTGACCGAGGCGGCGCGCAGTCTGCGGCGGCTGATGGCGCGCGCGTTGCCCGAGGGCGCCCTCCAGCGCGACGGACTGTTCATGGTGCCGCCCTCGGTCCTGATCGGCGTCGCGGTCGGCATGCCGCTGCTGGTCGTGGCTGTGGCTGCGATCATTTACCTCCAGCGCGGCGTCGAAGAGGAGTACGCCAGCGCCCTGCTGACCGCCCAGACGGAGGTGACCAGCGGGCGCCTGGCGGCCGACCCGCTGGCGGCGCGGCCCAACTGGGAGGCGGCGCTGCAAGCGCTGGAGCAGGCCGAGCGCCTGCGCCCCGGCCAGCCGCAGGTCGCCCAGCTCCGGCAGGAGGCCCAGGCCCGGCTGGACGAACTGGACTGGGTGGTGCGCCTCGATTACGTCCCGCTCATCCCCACCGGTCTCGGCCCGAACGTCGAGCTTCAGGCGATGACGCTGGTGGGCCGCGACGTGTACGCGCTGGACGCGGCCCAGAAGCGCGTCTGGCGTCTGGCGGCCAACCCATCGGGCGTCTACTCGGTGGACGACACCTTCCAATGCGCCAGCGGTCCGATCGGCCAGGGGATGACGATCGGCGCGCTCATCGACATCGGTTTTGTGCCCGGCCCGAACGTGCGCGACGGCGACGCCGTGATCGCGCTGGACAGCGTCGGCGGCCTGCTGTACTGTGCGCCGGGCGAGGCGCCGCTGGGCAGTTACCTGCCGGCGCCGGACACGGGTTGGGTCCAGCCGATCGGCATGGAGCTCTTCAACGACAGCCTGTATGTGCTCGACATCGGCCGCAACCAGCTCTGGCAATACCCTGGCGCCGGGGGCGTGTTCAACCAGCCGCCGGCCGGCTACTTCAGCAGCGTCGTCTACGACCTCAAGGATGTGGTGGATTTCACCATCGCGGGCGGCGATCTGATGCTGCTGCGGCGCGACGGCCGCATCGCCATCTGCAGCCGCGCGCAGGCCTTCGACACGGCGACGTGCGTCGAGACCGCCCAGTTCACGGATCAGCGCCCCGGCCGCCAGAACGGCGAGCGCCTAGCCGACGCGCCCGCGCCGACGCGCCTGCTCTATGACCAGCCGCCCGAGCCGTCGGTGATCATGCTGGACCCGGCGGACAGCAGCCTGATCCAGCTCAGCTTAAAACTGGTCTTCGCGCGTCAGTTCCGGCCGGCGCGGCCGCTCGGCGCGCCGATCAGCGCCGTAGCCGTTGACCTCTCCAAGCGCTTCTTTGTCGCCACGCGCGACAACGTTTACGTGGCGTCGCGGCCCTGAAGGCGGCCGGCGGCGGTGACCTTGGAGAAGGCGCGCCTGCCGCCGACCTTGCCACTTCCCTCCCCGGCGGCTACAATCGCGTCCAGCATCCCTGAAGAGCGAAACCGATGAGCAATCGCTGGCCCGGAAAATACGTCATCGGCCTGACCGGCAACATCGGCGTGGGCAAGAGCGTGGTGCGCAAGATGCTGGAGCATCTGGGCGCGTTCAGCATCGACGCCGACGCCCTGGCGCACCAGGCTATCGCCAAAGGCGGCCCGGCCTACGCGGCCGTCGTCAAAACCTTCGGCGAGTGGATCCTGACGCCGACGGGCGAGGTGGACCGCGCGCGGCTGGGCCGGATCGTGTTCGCCGATCCGGAAGCGCTGGCCCGGCTGGAGGGCCTGATCCACCCGCTGGTCAAGCAGGCCACCGACCTGCTGATCAGGCGCTCGAAGGCGAGCGTGGCCGTCATCGAGGCCATCAAGCTGATCGAGTCCGGCACGGCGCAGGATTGCGACGCGCTGTGGGTGGTGCATGCGCCCGAGGCGGTGCAGGAAGCGCGTCTGGTGGAGAAGCGCAAGCTGAGCCCGGCCGAGGCGCGCCAGCGCATCGCGGCCCAGCCGCCGCAGGCCGAGAAGCGCAAGGCCGCCACCCTCCTCATCGACAACAGCGGCACATTCGAGGACACCTGGACGCAGGTGCAGGCGGCGTTCACGCAGATCACGGCCGGCCAGGCCCCGGCCGAGGTCGAGCCGGCCCGGCCGGCCGGGGCGGACGGCGCGCGCGAGGTGCGCGTCCGGCGCGGCAAGCCCGGCGACGCGGCCGTCATCGCCGATTTCATCAAGCAGGCCACGGGCGGCCAGCGGGCGCTGACGCGCGGCGACGTGATCGCGGCCTTCGGCGACAAGGCTTACATGCTGGCCGAATACGGCGGGCGCCTGGGGGCCATCGCCGGCTTTAAGGTGGAGAACCTGGTCTCACGCGTGGACGAGGTCTATCTGCTGCCAGGCGTGCCGCTGGAGGCGGTGGCGGCGCCGCTGTTCGAGGCGGTGGAGGAGGCCTCGCGCCAGCTGCAGTGCGAGGCGGCGCTGCTGTTCTTCCCGCTCAACGTCGCGCCGACGGCCGCCCAGGCGCTCAACGGGAGCGGCTACGCGCCGCTGGCGCCTGAGAAACTCGGCGTGGACGCCTGGCGCGAGGCGGCCAAAGAGTCGATGCCGGCCGGGACCGGCATGCTGTGGAAAAAGCTGCGCGAGGACCGCGTTTTGAGGCCGGTGTGACATGACCCCACTCATCGACTGGGCCAAAGCCCACCCGCGCCTGGCCGCCTGGATCGTGCTGGGGCTGGGCATGAACGCCATCGTCGTCTACGAGGCCCGCGACGTCGGCCTCGTGGCCGGGCAATGGACGGCGCTGGTGATCGCCACGACCCTGGTCGCCGGCCTGTGCGTGTGGATCATTGGCTGGGAGGAGGACGACGACCAGACGGAAGCCGGTCCGCCGCCCGCCGAAAAGAAGTGAGACCGAGGCCCGCGTCGCGGGCCTTTTTTTACTTCCCCGCCAATCGCGCGACCTCGGGATCGGCCACCAGGTCGCCGCCGCGCACGGTGGCCCCCAGCACGAGGCCCGCCGTCACCAGCACGATGTTCTTGATGATGTACTGGCCCTCCAGCGTCGGCGCGTACGGGATGCGCGTGAACGTCTCCGCCGGGAAAAAGAACAGCGGCGTGATCGTGCCCAGCATCTGCAGGAGGAGCAACAGCAGGGTGGCGCGCATGAACAGCCCGGTGATCAGGCCCAGGCCGATGGCGCACTCCCAGGCCGCCAGGATCAACAGGCTGAGGCCGGGCGGGATCAGGCCAAAGGTCAGCATTTCGATGGTGCGCGTCGCCAGGTCCTGCGCCGGGCTGAGGCCGGGGAAGAACTTGAGCGCCCCGAACCAGAAGAACACCACCCCCAGGCTGACGCGCAGCGCCGCCACCCCGTAGCGCGCCATCCAGCGGGTGAGGCGGACATCGGTCCGGGCAATCCATTGGTAGACCGTCTGCATGGGAGGCTCCTTTCGCCGCGAAAGCGCCAGGCCTGCAACGCCCGGCGTGCGCTTCGAGACGCTGTGTCCTGATGATTAAGTTTACCGCGCCATGACTGGCCCGGAGTATCGTTCCGGACTATTATTCGCACGCGTCTTGCTTATCAAAACGAGCGGGAGGTCGGCATGCCCAATCTAAACAAGCGCGCCCTGGTCCTGTCCGGCGGCGGCGGGCGCGGCGCGTATCACGTCGGCGTCTACAAGTATCTGGAGGAGCGCGGCCTGGCCCCGGACATCATCGTCGGCACATCCATCGGGGCCGTGAACGGCGCGATGCTGGCCGCCGGGTTGAGCGCCGCCGACCTGGAGCGCGAGTGGCGGGCGATGAAGACCGACATGGTCCAGCGTTTCCGCCTCAACCCGCTGGAGTACTTCGAGCGCCCCAGCCTGCTGGACAACAGCCCGTGGGAGGCGACCCTGGAACGCCAGATCAACTTCCACCGGGTCCGCACCAGCGACAAGGTCTTCCTGGTGACCAGCACCGACATTCGCCGCGGCCAGCTGCGCGTCTTCCGCAACCCCGAGATCACGGTCAAGCACATCTTGGCCTCGTGCAGCATCCCGGTGGTGTATCCGTGGACGGATTTGGACGGGGATTTGCTCTGGGACGGCGCCGTGGTGGCCAACACCCCGCTGCGGCCGGCCATCGACGAGGGCGCGGAGGAGATCTACGTGGTCCTGCTCTCGCCGGCCGGCGCGCGCGAGCTGCCGCCGCCGCCGAACCTGCTCGACGCCGCCGCCCACGCCTTCGATATGGCCCTGCTGGCCTCATTCGAGGTTGACCTGAAACTGGTGGAGAAGGTCAACCGGCGCGTGCGCGAGGGCCGCGACGCCAGCGGCCATCACATCGTCAACGTGCGCGTCATCGCGCCCAGCGAGAACATCCCGGCGGCGTGGATCCTGAAATACGACCCGCAGAACACAGACCATCTGATCCAGCTGGGGTATGAGGATGCGCGGAAGCTGTTGAAGAGCGGGTAGGCGCCGGGTGATGGCGTCGATATTCTGGCGCCGTTCAGAGTTTCCGGGCCACGTCACCCTGCCGGATCACGCCCGACTGCACGACTTTCGCGTACAGGCCGCGCAGGCGCAGTTCTTTGCCCACCGGCGAGCTGACGAAGCGCAGCGCCTCCCGCCCGAAGCGCGCCTCGAATTTCTTGCAGCCGGTGTGCGGCTCAGCCGTCACCTCGATCACGGCCGAGCCCAGCGCCAGGCGCGCGCCCGGCGGCAGGTTGTGCGCGCTCAGGTCCAGGTCGAGGTACAGCTGGTCGCCGGCCAGCGGCCAGCGCGCCTTCGCCTGCGCCAGGAGCGCGATCACGCGGGCGTTCATGAGCGTCAACTGCCGGTCGGGGTGCGCGGACCCGTCGGCCGTCCGGCTGCTGCCGCGCTCCCGCCAGTCATCGCCCACCAGGCCGGCGGCGGGGTCCAGTTCGGCGGCCTCCAGCGCCTCGCGCTCGTCAACGCCCGGCCGGCGGACGATCATTTCCAGCACGCCCTCGGTCTTGGGCGCCTGCCGGATGTGCGCCAGGCCCGCCTCCAGTTCTGCCTGGGTCAGGTGCCGTTCAGCAGACATCGGGCCTCCGTGTGAATGAAAAGCGGGCCGCTGCGTCAGACGCCCAACTGCCGGCGCAGCAGCTTGCCGGCGGCGTTGCGCGGCAGGGCCGGCACGAATTCTACCCGCGCCGGCACCTTGTAGCGCGCCAGGCGGGCCTGACAGAAAGCCTGCAACTCGGCCGCGCTCGCCCGGGTCCCCGGGCGCAGCACCACGAACGCGACCGGCGCCTGGCCCCAGCGCTCATCCGGCGCGCCGGTCACCCCGGCCTCGGCCACCGCCGGGTGCGCCAGCAAGACGGCCTCCACCTCAGCCGGGTAAACGTTCTCGCCGCCGGAGATGATCAGGTCGTCGCGCCGGTCGAGCACGTACAGGTAGCCGTCCTCGTCCAGCCGGCCCAGGTCGCCGGTGTGGAACCAGCCGCCGCGCCAGGCCCGGGCCGTGGCCTCCGGCTGGCCGTGATAGCCGGGCGTCACCGTCGGCCCGCGGATGACGATCTCGCCGGCGCCGGACGCGTCCGCGCCGTCAATACGCAGCTCGGCGGTCATGAGCGGCCTGCCGGCTGAGCCGAGCTTGCGCAGCGCGTCCTCGGGGGCCAGCGTAGCCACCTGGGAGGCGGCCTCGGTCAGGCCGTAAGTCTGCGCGACCGGGAGGCCGCGCGCCGCGCAGGCTTCCAGCAACGGGCGCGGAGCCGGGCCGCCGCCCAGCAGCACGCAGCGCAACGTGGGCGGGTAAGGCGCGTCGCCGCGCGCCGTCAGCATCCGTTGCAGCATCGTACTCACGACCGAGACGAGGGTCACGCCGTCCTCGTCGATGGCGCGGTTCACGGCCGCCGGGTCGAAGCCGGGGTGGATGACGACGGTCATGCCGTAGATGACGCCGCGCAGCAGGATGGACAGCCCGCCGACGTGGAAGAGCGGCAGGCAGGCCAGCCAGATGTCGTCGGCGCGCAGGCCGAGGTTCAGGACCGAGCCGACCGCGCTCCACCAGTGGTTGCCGAAGGTCAACTGCGCGCCTTTGGGCCGGCCGGTGGTGCCGGAGGTGTAGATCAGGCTGTGGACGGCATCCAATTGAAACTGCGTCGCGGGGAAATCACGTTGAGCGGGGAGCGCGCTGAAGGCGCCGACCTGCGCAACCGTCAGGCCAGGCGCGCCAGCCTGCACCTCGGCCGCGGCCGGCGCATGGGCGTCATCGACGAGCAGCAGGCCGGCGCCGGCGTCCTGAACCTGCCAGATGAGCTCGGCCGGGGTCAGGCGCGTGTTGAGCGGCACGAGCACCGCGCCGAGGCGGCTGACCGCGTGAACCAGGACGGCGTAGTCGGCGCTGTTGCGCGCCAGCAGCGCCACCCGGTCGCCGGGCCGCGCGCCGCGAGAATGCAGCCGGGCCGCGGCGTGTGTCACACGCTCGTCCAGTTCCCGAAAGGTCCAGCGGGTGTTGTCCGCCATCAGCGCCAGCCGGGCCGGCGTGATCCGGGCGCGATGCTGGAGCCAGTCCGGCAGGGTGGTCATGGAGGCGCGCTCTGATCAGGGGAAGCGCGGGAACTTGCTGAAGTCCGGCTTGCGCTTCTCCAGGAAGGCGTTCTTGCCCTCCTGCGCTTCCTCGGAGAGGTAATAGAGCAGCGTGGCGTCGCCCGCGAACTGCTGGAGGCCGGCCAGCCCGTCGGTGTCGGCGTTGAACGCGCCTTTGAGCATGCGGATGGCCAGCGGGCTCTTCTCCAGGACCTCGCGGGCCCACTGCACGGCCTCGGCCTCCAATTGTTCCAGCGGGACCACGGTGTTGACCAGGCCCATGTCCAGCGCCTGTTGGGCGTTATATTGCCGGCACAGGTACCAGATCTCGCGCGCCTTCTTGTGGCCGACGATGCGCGCCAGGTAGCCGGCGCCGTAGCCGCCGTCGAAGCTGCCGACCTTGGGCCCGGTCTGCCCGAAGATGGCATTCTCGGCGGCGACGGTCAGGTCGCAGACGACGTGCAGCACGTGGCCGCCGCCGATGGCGTAGCCGGCCACCATGGCGATGACGACTTTGGGCGTGGTGCGGATCAGGCGCTGTAGTTCGAGCACGTTCAGGCGCGGCACGCCGTCGCTGCCCACGTAGCCGCCCTGGCCGCGCACGCTCTGGTCGCCGCCCGAGCAGAAGGCCTGGCCGCCGGCGCCCGTGAACAGGATCACGCCGATGGACTGGTCGTCGCGGGCGCGCGTGAAGGCGTCGATCAACTCATGCACGGTCTGCGGCCGGAAGGCGTTGCGCACCTCCGGGCGGTTGATGGTGATCTTGGCGATGGCCTCGCCCTCGGCGCGCTCGTAGAGGATGTCGGTGTAATCGTGGAGTTTTCGCCAGGTGATGGACATAGAGAAACGGCTCCTATTGGGTGGATATGATGACGTCGGGTCGTAGGGGCGGGTCGTAGAGGCGGGGCGTAGGGGGGGGTCTCAGACCCGCCCCTACGACCCGCCCCGATGTCATCCCCGCCCGGATGTCATCGTCAGGAAATGCGTCACCAGGGCGCGGAAGGCCTCGGGTTGTTCGAGGTGCACCGCGTGGCCGGCGTCGGGCACGAGGGCCAGTTGCGCGGCCGGCAGCCGGGACGCCATCTGCCGGGCGATGGCCGTGAATTTCTCGTCCAGCGCGCCGGCGATCAGCAGAACCGGCGCCTGAACTTCGGGCAGGCGTTCCCACAACGACGGCTGCGCGCCGGTACCCAGGCCGCGCAGGCTGTTCGCCAGGCCCGCCGGCCGGTTTTTCAGCCGTTGAGCGCGCAGGGTGGCGCGCGCCGGCTCGGGCAGCCGCGCCTGGCTGGCGAACAACGGCAGGCGCTCCCAATAATCAACGAAGGCTTCCAGCCCGTCGCGCTCCAGACGCCCGGCCAGCGCCTCGTCGGCCACGACCCGCGCCGCGCGCTCCTCGGGCGTGGCCAGGCCGGGCGACGCGCTCTCCAGGATCAGAGCGCCCACGCGCCCGGGATGGGCCGCCGCCAGGTGCAGGGCGACCCGGCCGCCCATCGAATAGCCCAGCACGCCGGCTCGCCCCAGGCCGAGCTGGTCCAGCACGGCGGCCAGGTCCGCCACGCACGGCTCCATTGCGTAGCGGGCCGGGTCGGCCGGAGCGTCCGACAGGCCGTGGCCCAGCAGATCGACGGCCACGGTCTGGAAGCGCGCGCTCCAGGCGTCGACGTGCCCGCGCCAGTTCTCCAGGCTGCCCGTGAAGCCGTGCAGCAGCAGCAGCGGTTCGCCCGCGCCGGCCACTTCCACGTTCAGCCGGACGCCGTTTACGGTCAGCCGCATGTCGGGGCCTCACGCCGGCAGCGCGGCGGCCACGGCTTTCCAGACCTCGCGGTGCATGGTCACATTGCTGTCGCGCCGGGTGCGCACCTCGATCAACGTCAGGCCGGAGCCGGCCGCGCCCTCGGCCACGGCGCGCCGGAAGTCGGCCCAGTCCGCGGGCCGCCGGTAAGCGGCGCCATACATCTCGGCGGCCGGGCGGAAATCCAGGCCGTGGGGCGCGCCGAAGAGCTGCTCGAAGCGCTCCGGGTGCGCGGCCTGCGGCAGGAACGAGAAGATGCCGCCGCCGTCGTTGTGGATCAGGATGATGATGGCGCTCAGGCCATGCCGCTTCGCGGCCAGCAGGCCGTTGAGATCATGATACAGCGCCAGATCGCCGATGACGAGCGCCAGCGGCCCCGCGCCCGCCGCCGCTGCGCCGAGCGCGCTGGAGACCACGCCGTCGATGCCGTTCGCGCCGCGGTTGGCCAGGAACAGCCGGCGCCGGGCAGAGGCGGGGAAGAAGGTGTCCAGGTCGCGCACCGGCATGCTGCTGCTGGCGAAGACCGTCGCGCCGTCGGGCAGACACTCGGCCAGCTCGGCGAAGACGCGGCCTTCGAATGGCTCGGCGAAAGCCGCGACCTGCCGGGCGATCGCCTCACGCGCGCAGGCGTCCACGGCCTGCCAGCGGGCGAGCCAGGGACCATCGTCTCCCTCCCCTCGACTCCCTCCCCCAGGGAGAGGGGGCACACGGGCGACGCCGGGCAGAGAGGCTGTGAGCGCGTCACAGGTCAAAACGGGGTCGGCCTGGATGACCCGGGCCGCCAGGCGCGGCGCATCCTGCCAGGCCCCGCCGGCGTCGATCAAGACCTGACCGGTGTCCGCGTAGCGCTGCAAGTATTGCAGGACCGGCTTGGAGGTGGGCATGGCCCCGAAGCGCAGAACGACTTGGGGGGCGAGCGCCTCGACGGTCGGCGCATGGCGCAGGAACGCGTCGTACGCGTCGATGATCGTGCGCCGGTCAGGCGGGCCGCTGATATGCGGCCCACAGCGTGTCTGCGAGAGCGGGTCGGCCAGCACAGGATAGCCCAGCGCGGCGGCCAGCCGGGTCACGGCGGCGGGGAACGCTGGATCGGTCTGCGGCCCGGCGAGGATCAGGCCGCGCTCCGTCCGCGCCAGTTCCGCGGCCAGGGCCGCCACGGCGCCCGGCTCCGGCGCGCGCACGCCCGGGGCGACGGAGACGTAAGGCCGGCCGCCGGGGCGGGCCATATCCGCCGCCGGCGCGTCGGGCGGCGCGGGGATGAGGGGCTCGCGAAAAGGGAAGTTGAGGTGGACCACGCCGGCCGGGGCTTCCCGGGCGGCGGCCACCGCGCGCCCGGCGATGGTCCGCGCGTAGCGCAGGGCGTCCGGCGCGGCCTCGGGCAGCAGCATGTCCACGAACCATTTGGCGAAGCCGCCATACAGGCGCACCTGGTCGATGGTCTGCGGGGCGCCAGTGTCGCGCAGTTCCGGCGGCCGATCGGCGGTCAGCACGAGCAGGGGCACGCGCGCCAGGTGCGCCTCCACGACCGCGGGCAGGAAGTTCGCGGCGGCGGTGCCGGAGGTGCAGACCAGCGCCACCGGCCGGCGCTGGACCCGGGCCAGGCCCAGGGCGAAGAAGGCGGCCGAGCGCTCGTCCAGGTGCGTCCAGAGCTTGAGGCCGGGATGATCGGCCAGGCGGTAGGCCAGCGGCGCGGAGCGCGAGCCCGGGGCCAGGCAGACATCTGTCAGGCCGGCGTGGACCAGCTCATCCACGAAAGCGTTGACGTAGAGGTAGAGGGCCTGGGCAGGGGTCATCGGGACGAAGGACGAAAGACGAAAGACGAGAGCCTGCGTTGGTCCTTTGTCTTTCGTCGTTCGTCGTCACTGGGTCAGCGCGGCCAGCATGGGCTTGAGCTTGAGGCTGGATTCGACGTACTCGCGTTCGGGATCGGAGTCGGCCATGATGCCGCAGCCGGCGAACAGGGTGGCGCGGTCGCCGGCCAGCAGGGCCGAACGCAGCGCCACGGCAAACTCGCCCTCGCCGCGCGCGTCCACCCAGCCCACCGGGCCGGCGTACCAGCCGCGGTCCAGGTGCTCGTGCTGGCGGATCCACTGCAGGGCCACGTCGCGCGGCCGGCCGCCCACGGCCGGCGTCGGGTGCAGGCGCTCGACGAGGTCGAGCAGGGTGTGGCCTTCGGCCACCGGCCCGGTGATGGGCGTGCACAGATGTTGAATGTTGCCCAGCTTGAGCAGGCCGGTGGGACCGACGTTCAGGCTGGGGCAGATGGCGTAGAGCGCCTCCACCATGGACTGCACCACCACCGCGTGCTCGTTGCGGTCCTTGGCGCTGTCCTGCAGGGCCTGGCCGAGCTGCTGGTCCTCCTCGGGCGTCCGGCCGCGCCGGATGGAGCCGGCCAGGCTCATCGTGCGCACCTCGCCGCGGCTCAGGCGGAGGAGCTGTTCGGGCGTGGCGCCCAGGAAACAGCGCTCGTCGCGGGCCACGGCGAAGACATAGCAGCCGTGATAATTGGCGCTCAGGTAGCGCAGCGCCCGCCCGGCCAGGAAGGGCGTGTCCGCTTCCAGCTGGGCCGCGCGCGCCAGCACCACCTTCTTCATGTCGCCGGCGGCCACCGCGCGGGCGGCCTTGGCCACGTCGGCCTGCCAATCCGAGGCGGAGCGCATCTCGTTCAGGGTCGTCGGCGTCACCGGCTGGCCCGGGACGGGGGCCTCGGCGGCGGCCAGCACCCGGTCCCGCAAAGCGATGAGCTCGTCGGCGGCCTCGGCCGCGTCGTCATCCGGGTCGAGCCGGACGGTCTGGGTGAGCCAGGCGCGTTCCTGGTGGCGCGTGAAGGTCAGGTGCGGCAACACCAGCCGGCCGGCCGGGAAACCCGCCCACAGAGCCGTGGCCGGCCGCTCGCCGTCGAAGGCGAACCCGCCCAGCAGCAGCGGGCCCACACCGGAGAGCCCGCGTGGGCCTGCGTAAACCCGATCGGCCAGCAGGGCCTGCCAGGCCTCCGCCGCCTGGCGAAAGCGCAGGTCCGACCCGGTCTGGATCTCGACGACGGCGGCGGCGCCCAGCCCGACCAGGGCGAAGTCCTCGCTCGGCCGCGCCCACAGGAACCGGTCGGAGACGGCGGTCCCGCCGCGCTCGAACAGTTCGATGGCATCAAAGGTCAGGATCGGTTCGACCACGCTGACGACGATGGGCCGGCCCAGGCGCTGAGCGTGCCGAATCCCCTCTCGCAGCGCAGGTTCGAGCGCGGGGGCTACGGTTCGATCAATGGGAACGTCCACAAGGCCTCTCAACAAGCGGCGCCCACGACACCATCATGGGCCATCCGTGAAAATTGTATCAAACAAGACTGTTTTTCGCAGAACAGGCTGTGAAATTATGTCCGACTGGCGAAATCCTTAATCCGCCTCGCCAGCTCGGTGATAGGGCGCAGGTCGCGGATGGGGAGGCTGCGGTTCACGGTCTGCGTGCGCGGGTATTGCTTGACGCGCGACCCGGCCGGCAGGCGGCGGCTGCGCTCGCGGAACTCGCCTTTCGTCAGCCAGCCGGCGATGAAGACGTCCATGCCGTAGACCCAGATATTGTGCCAGTCGCTGGGCAGCACCGAGTGTGTGCGGTGGAGGGCCGAGCTGCGCACGTCGACCCCGGCCGGCGGCGGTTGGAAGGCGCGCAGGTAGAGCAGCGCGTACAGGCGGGCGGCCACGGCGGCGCGCGCCTCGGCCGGCACCACCAGCGGCTCGACGATGGCCTCGCGGTCGCGCCCCTGCCCGCCGACTTCGAGCTCGAGCGGCAACGGGCCGTCGTTATGCAGGGTCAGTGTCCCGAGCGAGCGCCACTGGGCGCGGCCGAGCCAGTCGTCGTCCACGAACGTGGCGACGAGTTCCACGGGCTGTCCGGCGTCCAGCACGCGGCGCGTGTCGGCCTGCTGGCGCGCCTCCAGGCCGGCCAGGAAGCCGAAGACGTACACGTCGCCGTCCTCAAGCTTGTGGCTGTTGAACTGGTCTTCGGGCACCAGGGCGGCGGCGTCCAGCAGCCAGCCGGGGTCGTGGCGCAGCGCCGTGATGTCGTCGCGGTCGGTGATGAAGAAGCTTTTCAGGTCCACGCGCCGCCCGCCCAGGCGCAGGTCGTACTTATCCCGCTCGGTGAAGGCCGTGGCGCCGAGCAGGTCGTACGGCACCTGGTTGGCGTCCAGCCAGCGGCGCAGGGCGAGCTCCACGGCCACGCCGGCCACGATCTTGCGCAGGCGCGGCCCCGGCTCCAGGTGCATGCGGTTGTAGGTGTAGTGCAGGGATTTCTTGGCATACTCCACGCCGGCCCGGGTGAGGGAGTCGTCGTACGGCAGGCGGAGGAGATCGAGGGCGGTGAGCATTGAGCCTTCAGCGGTCAGCCTTCAGCGGTGAGCGTCATTCATTGCGGAACTGCAGGCAGTAATGATGAAAGGTGTTGCTCACCCAGGCGTTGCCGAGGCCGTAGGGCGCCAGGCGCTGGTTGTCCTGCATCCAGATGCGCTCGTCCTTGAGGGCGTAAGTGCGGCTCAGGCGCCGGGCCAGGTCCCAGGCCAGCGGGTAGATGCGTCCGCCCTTCTTGACGTTCTTGACGATGATGGTGAGGTAGGCCCGGGGTTTGAGGTGCGGGTGGAGGGCCTCGTAGATTTGCGCCAGCCGTTCGACGAACTCGTCATAGTCGCGGATGTTGCCCAGGTCGCGCGGATCGTCCGAGTAGACCACATCCAGGCCGGGGGTGCCGCGGCGCTTCTTCTGGGTCTCGGCCCCGCGCGCGTGCAGCATATCCCAGTAGGGCGGCGAGGTCAGCACATAGTCGATGGGCGGCAGGGTGAGTTGGGCGGCGCGCGCGGCGTCGCAATTGAACAGGGTCAGCGTCAGTTTCCGCGCCGGCCGGCCGAGCGCCGCCTGCTCGTCGGCCAGGATCTGGCGCGCGATCTTGAAGTACTTGGGGTTGAGCTCGATGCCGACGGCGTGGCGCCCGGCCCGCAGCGCGGCCACCAGCGCCGAGCCGGTGCCCATCATCGGGTCCAGCACGGTGCCGCCCTTCTTGGTGAAGAACTCGATGAACTCCTGCGCCAGGGTCTCCGGGAACTTGGCCGGGTGGGTGAGCACATCTTTGCGGCGCGGCGGCGGGTTGTGGACGAACCAGGACTTCTGGAACTTGAGCCAGGTCTTGGGGTCGAGGTTGTTGAGACGGTTGCGAAAAGGTTTGACGTCGGGTGCCATGGGGTCCTGGTGCGCCTGAAGTGGATTCCGGTCAGGCGTCCCTGATTTAACCACAAAAGACGCCCGGGGCGCAAAGGCCGGGCGGGGACGGGTCTATTTCCCGCTGGATACGGCTGGCGAATTCGACCCCGCTTATCCCCGGCCCTTCTCTCCCGGCGCCGGGGGAAGGGCTGGGGATAGGGGGACGGCGGGCGGTTCTGAACCGCCGTCGGCGCGAAGCCGACGGCGGCCAAAAAAGGCGAAGGCGCCCCCTGGATTACGGCAGCTTTACTTCCTTAACAGTCAGCGCCGTGAAGCTGACCGAGACGCCGCCATTGGTGCGGTCGCGCAGGTACACGCCGAAGTCGCCCTCGGCGAAGGCGCTGTCCGTGAGCGAGCCGAGGTGCTTGCCGTTGACGTAGAAATGGAACTGGTCCCGGGCCGCCCAGACCAGGAGTGTGTTCTCGGCCGGCGCGCCGGCCTGGATGGCGGGCGAGGCGGTCCAATCCAGCAGCACGCTGGGCTGGCTGTCGCGGAAGAGCTCCACGCGCGCCTGCCCGGCGCAGTTGAGCTTGAAGACGTAGCCGTTGAAGCGGGGCGCGTCGCCGCTGGAGGTGGTGTTGCGGAACAACAGCCCGTACTCATCGCGTTCGTAGCACAGGTTGGCGCGCACGGTGAGCTGGATTTGCTGGTCGCCGGCGATCACCTCCGGGCCCATGGAGATGCGCCAGCCGGCGTCCGAGCGCGTCATCACGGCGTTCAGCTGGGCGTTCTCGATGCCGAACTTGACGACGTCGTCCTGGAACGTCCAGCCCCAGCGCGCGCCGTCGAAGCGGTCCTCATACAGCGTGGCGCCGACGCCCAGGTTGGGGTCCGGCGTGGCGGCGATGTCCGGCGTGGCGGTCTCGGTGGTGGTCGGTTCCGGCGTGGCCGTGGGCGCGGCCGAGGTCGCGGTGGCCGGGATCACGACGGTGGGCGTCGGCGGCGCCGGGGT
>DAOUAB010000172.1:0-8311 GCA_034434015.1 Anaerolineales bacterium | reverse complement strand
GGCCCACAGCCAATCCAGCCCGCGGTCGAGGACGCCCAGGTTCTGGAGCAGGATGAGCACGCCGCCGGCGATGAGCAACACGCCCAGCCACAGGCGCGGGTCAAAACGGCGCATGATCATCGCCTCTTCCCGGCTCAGCGCACCGACAACGAGCCGGCGCCCACGCGGGCGTGAATCTCCACCCGATTGGCGGCCATAGCGAAATCCGGCGACTGGTTGCCCGGGAACCGGCGCTGATCCACGTCCACGGCGCCCGCCGCAGCCCCGGCGTCGATCCGGGCCGCCACGCCATCCGGCACGCGCAATACCACCGACGCCGCGCCGGCCTCCACCCTGACCGTCGTGTGGCCCGCGGCGGCCGGCAGCATGATCTCCGTGCTGCTCGCGCCCGTCTTCAGGGACAGGTCGGTCACGCGCAGGCCGCTGAGATCCAGGCGCGTCTCGCCGGCGCCGGTGTTCAGGTCCAGGGTCAGCGGCACCTCCGGGCTGAGGCGGATCGCCCAGTCCATCGTGCGGTCCCAGCCCCACGGCCCCCAGGTCCAGGCGCCCTCTGGCACACGCAGCTCGACGTCGAGCGCATCCCCGGTCCGATTCACCCGCCGTTCGACTCCGCCTCCAAACGCCCCGGCCAGCAGCTCACCCGGGCCGGCGCCGCCGCCCGCCTCCAGCCGCCCGGCCCCGTGCCGGAGGCGCAATCGCGCCTGGGTTGCGCCCTCCAGCGGCAGGGAGACGGTCTCCACGCTGCCCGCCGAGCGCGGCCCGAAACGCCCCCATAGGATCCACACGCCCAGCGCGATGAGCAGCGCCGGCCACAGGAGCGACCAGACCCGGAACGGCAGGAGGTTCAGGTTATCCAGCAGGAGCGCGGCCCCAAACACGATCAGCGCGAGGCCCCAGAAGATTCCACTGCGGCGCATGAAGTCTCCCCGGCAGGCGCGGATGGCGGAAGCGCCTGCCTCTCCCCATTAAATACGCAGGACCGTCTTGACCGGTGCGGGTCTGTTCAGGCCTCCCAGGCGCGCAGGGCCTCGGCCAGCAGGCGCACGCCGTAGCCGGTGGCACCGCGCGGCCAGGGGGGCCTGGCGTTGTCCAGATAGGCCATCGGCGCGATGTCCAGGTGCGCCCACGGATAACCCTCGGCGAACTCTTTCAGGAAGGCGGCGCTGGACCCCACCCCCGCGTACCGGTCGCCGGTGCTGTTCTTCATGTCGGCCACGTCCGACTTGAGCGCCTCGCGATACTCGGGGTACAGCGGCAGCGGCCAGACCCGCTCGCCGGACGCCTCGGCCGCGCGGCGCAAACGCTGGCCCAGGGCCGCGTCGGTCTCGAACAGGCCGGCCGCCATGCCGCGCCCGAGCGCGATGGAACACGCGCCGGTGAGCGTCGCCAGGTCGATGACGGCCGCCGGGTTGTAGCGCCGCGCATACACCAGGGCGTCGGCCAGCAACAGGCGACCCTCGGCGTCGGTGCTGATGATCTCGATGGTCTTGCCGTTGGACGCGCGCAACACGTCCGCCGGCCGGTAGCCGGCGCCGCCGATGACGTTCTCAGCGGCCGGCACCAGCCCCACGACCGGACGCCGGACCGACAGCCGCGCCGCGGCCCGCATCGCGCCGATCACGGCCGCGCCGCCGCCCATGTCTGACTTCATAGCTGGCATAGTGTCCGCCGGCTTGATGGACAGGCCGCCGCTGTCGAAGGTCACGCCCTTGCCCACCAGCACCACGGGCGGCGCACCTCCGGCGCCTGCCCCGCGATGCTCCAGGATGATCAGGCGCGGCGGCAGGGCCGAGGCCTGAGCGACAGCCAGCAGGGCGCCCATGCCGAGTTCACGCATCTCGTCCGGCCCGAGCACGCCAAAGCGCAGCCCGACCTCGACCGCCATCGCCTCAGCGCGCTCCGCCAGGTAATGCGGTGTGCAGACATTCGGCGGCTGGTTCACCAGGTCGCGGGCGAAGTTGGCGCCCTCGGCGATGGCGTGCCCGGCGCGCGCCCCGGCCTCGACCTCGGCCAGCCTGGCCGCGTCGAATTCGACCAGCGTCAGGGCCTCCACCCGCCGCCCCGGTTCCGGCGACGGCCGGCCCTCGAACTCGTACAGCCCGAGCAGCGCGCCCTCCACCGTCGCCTGCGCGGCCCGGGCGCTGTCCAGGCCGCCGGCGCCGGCGCCATGGGCCACCGTGGCGAGATGGCGCGCGCCGAGGTCGCGCGCCTTCTGGGCCGCCGTGGCGACGGCGACGCGGGCCCGGTCCGCCGTGAAGGCCTCGGCCGGCCCCAGCCCGACGACGAGCACGCGTTGCGCCGGGAGCGCGCCGCGCGGGTAGAGCACGGCGACCGTGTTGAACTTCCCGGCAAAATCGCCGCCCGCGATCAGCTCGCGCAGCGCGCCGTTCAGGGCGCGGTCCACGGCGCCGGTCGCGCCGCCCGGCTCGGCCACGCCTTCGAACAGGTTGACGAGCAGGGTGTCGGCCGGCGCTTCGATCAGGTTGCCGGAGCGGATGGTCAGTTGCATAAGCCCCTCAGTCGATGAGCGCCAGGCCGGACAGGACCGTCATCAGCCCGATCGTGAGCGCGAAGAAGCTGGCCAGCGCCGCGAGGCCGGCCGTGATCCAGAACCGGCGGGCGCGCAGCCGGCCGCCGATCCACCCGGCCGCGGCCAGGCCGAGCAGCACGGCCGCCGTCAGCGCCACCAGGAAGCCCGTCCACGTCCAGTTGGTCTCGCCCCAGGTGCTGGCCGGGTACTGCGCAGCCAGACGGTGCAGATCGGCCGCGGTCAGGCCCAGCGCGGCCGGCTCTTTGATCTCCGCCCAGGCCGGACCCTGCGCCACGAAAAAGGCGGCCCCACATGCAATCGCGCGGTCCGCGTAAGTTGCCCGGCAACTGGAAAAGGCGGCGCGGCCCGCGTCTGAGTAAACCACGTCCACGCCCAGGGGTCGGCCGGCCACCTCCAGGCGGCAGGCCGCCTGAGTGGCCGAAGGCCCGGCGTCGGCGCAACTGAGATGCCGGCCCGCGATACGCACGCCGGTCTCAAAGTCGCCCAGCGCCAGGCCGGCCAGCGCCGGCCCGCCGAAGACGGGCGAGGCTTCCGTCGCCAGCCAGAGGAAGCCGGCCGCCAGGGCCGCTGCGATCAAGGCAAACACACCGGAAATGAATTTAGCGGTCATAGATTTTAGAAAGTGTAACGGTCGAGGTCCTGCCCGATAAACACGGGCCGGTTGAGGATGGCTTCGGCCGCGGCGCGCTGCGCGGCCAGGTTGTTCTGGGTCGGCGCCAGGTGGACCAGCACCAGGCGTCGGGCGCCGGCCTCGCGCGCCAGCTCCGCCGCCTCCTCCGCGGAGCTGTGGACGGGGTGCGCTCCGGTCGCCTCGTGCACCAGGAGATCGACGTCACGCGCCAGCCAGCGGACGCCGGGCGAGGGCGAGCCGTCGGCGCCGTAGGCCAGCGTGCCGCCGCCGCGCAAGTCGCGCGCCCGCAGGCCGATGACGGGCGTCTGGCCGTGCGCGCCAGGCGCGGCCGTCAGCTCAAAATCCGCGCCCGTCGCCACCGGCGCGCCGATCTCCAGGGGAACCGGGTTCCACTCCAGCGCCGGCAAGCCGACCCAGTCGCTGGTGTTCCACTGGGCGAAGACGCGGCGCACGACGTCGAGCGTGGCCGCCGGGCCGTGGACCGGGATGGGCCGGCGCCGGCCGCTCAGCCACAGCATCTCCACCAGCAGCGCGAAGCCGGAGGTGTGATCGGGGTGCTCGTGCGTCAGGATCACGCGCTCGAGCGAGTCCAGCGGCGTCCCCAGCCGCTGCAACTGTCGCACAGCGTTCCCGCCGCAATCGATCAGGACCGTCGAAGCGGCGCCGCGCAGGGCCAGCATGGTGGGCTCGCGGCTGCCGTCGGTGAGCGCCGCGCCGGCGCCAAGCAGCAACAGTTCAGCCATCGCTCTCTCCCGAGCTGACGAACGACGACGGGCGAGCGACGGGGGCCGGCGACTCGGCCGCGTCCGTCTGCCGCCCAACGTCCTTCGTCACCAATCGCCCCGCCCAGTACAGGCCGAGCAGGCCGACCCCGACATCGCGGGCGCGGATGATCAGTCCGTGGCTGACGCCCACGGCCGGGTTCAGACCAAGCGCCGTGAAGGCGGCCACCAGGCTCGACTCGAGCGCGCCCAGGCCGGCGGGCAACGGGACCAGGAACGCCAGCCGATTGAGGGTCATCACGCCGATCAACTGCGCGGGCGTCAGCGTCACCCCCAGGAACGCGATCCCGAGCCAGTACTCGGCCAGGATGAAGCCCCAGCTCACGAGCGTCGCCGCCAGGGCGAGCAGGAAGCCGCCCGGCCGGTTACGGCAAAAATCGGAGACCTGGGCCTCGGCGGCCTCGACCGAGCGCGCCGCGGCGGCGACGGCCGGGCGGGCCTGCCAGCGCGCCGGCAGACGACCGAGCAGCCAGGTGAGCGGTTTCCACCCCAGCCAGGCCGCGACGAGGAAAAGCGCCGGCAGCAGGAGCAGCAGGAACAGGCCGGCCGCGGCCCCGGCCACATTCTCCACCGGCAGGCCCGCGAACATGCGCGTCTCCACCATCACCAGCGCGCCGGCGGCCAGCACGGCGAAATTGACCAGCAGTTCGATCACTTTGTCCAGGGCGGTGGCGGCTACCGCCGCCGCGCCAGGGACGCCGTGATAGCGCGCGATCGAGTAGACCTGCACGGGCTCGCCGCCAAACTGCGGGCCGGGCGTGAAATAGCTGACGCCGAACGCCGCGATGCGATAGCGCGTCAGGGCAAAGTAAGGGACGGACAGCCCCTGGGCGCGCAAGATGAACCAGAAGCGCGCCGTGAAGGCCAGGAGCGTCAGGGCGTTGAGGGCGACCAGGGCCAGTATTTGCGCCGGGTGCAGGCGAGCGAGCGCCGCCCACACGTCCGTCAGGCGGATGCCGCGCAGCGACCACCACAGCAGCGCCGGCACGGCCAGCCAGACCAGAGACGACCACCGCCAGGGGAAGCGGCGCCGGGCCGCCGGAGACGACATGCGCTTATGATACCATCCGGCTGGGAGGCCCTATGACGGATTTCACCATCCACACCCTCGACCTGCGTTTTCAAGGCGCGCCCGAAGCCATCGCCTCTTTCCTGGTGCTCGGCCCATCCGGCCCGGTGCTGGTGGAGACCGGCCCCGGCTCCACGCTGGACGCCTTGCAGCGCGAGCTGGCCCGCTTCGGCCTGAAGCCGGCCGAAATCCGCGATGTGCTGATCACGCACATCCACCTGGACCACGGCGGCGCGGCTGGCTGGTGGGCGCAGAACGGCGCGCGCGTCCACGTGCACCACGTCGGCGCCCCGCACCTGGTCGATCCGTCCAAGTTGCTGGCGAGCGCCCAGCGCATCTACGGCGACATGATGAAGCCGCTGTGGGGCGATTACCTGGCCTCGCCGGCCGAGCGCGTCCACGCCCTGCACGACGGCGACGTGGTGGCGGCCGGCGGCCTGCGCTTCCTGGCCCTGGACACGCCCGGCCACGCCCGCCACCACCTGGTCTATCAGCTTGGGGACATCGCCTTCACCGGCGACCTGGCCGGCATCCGGCTGTCGGCGCGCCGGCACACGCGCCTGCCCACCCCGCCGCCCGAATTCGACCGCGAGGCCTGGCTGGCCAGCCTCGAGAAGGTCCGCGCCCGCCGGTTCGCGCGCCTTTACCTCACCCACTTCGGCCCGCTGGACGACGTGGACGCGCACTGGGAGACGGTGGCGCGGCTGGTGAACGACTACCCGGAGCGCGTGCGCGCGGAACTGGAGCGCGGCGCCGACCGGGACGCGATTTTGGCGCGCTTCACGGAGCAGGAGGCGGCGCGCCTGGCGGCCGACGGCCTGAGCGACCAGGAGCAGGCGCTGTACGGCAGCGTCGGCCCCATGGGGATGTCGGTGGATGGACTGCTGCGCTATTGGAAACAGCGCGCGGGCTAGCGGTCCTTCGACCGGGCCGCGCTCAGGACGAACGGCCCGGTAATTCGACCTTTCGCCGGTACTCGTCCGAGGCGGCATACTTCCTCAGTTCAGCGAGGCGCCGGGCGATGAGCGGGTGCGTGGACAGCAGCTCGCCGACGACCTCGCCCAGGTCGTCGGCCTCTTTCTCCAACTGCAGCCGGGCCTGCTGCTGGCCGCGCGCCGTGCGCGCCGCGCCCCCGGTCGCCAGCTTCACCAGCGCCGAGACCGCCTTGTCCGGGCGGCGGCAGGCCAGCAGGCCGGCGCGGTCGGCCGAAAACTCGCAGGCCCGGTTCCACCACCGGAACGCGAAGTAGAGGATAACCGCGGCCCCGAAGGGGCTGGGGATGCCGGCCATCCCGCCCAGCAGCGAATTAAGCCAGGTGTGCCCCAGCCGGACATGGCCCATCTCATGGCCGAGGATGAATTGCAGTTCATCCCGGTCCATCACCGGCAGCAGACCGGCAGAGAGCACGATCACCCTGGGGTCCGTCAGGCCGAACGTGTAGGCGTTCAACGCGCGGCCCGGGGCCACGTACGTGACCGTCCGACTTACGTCCAGGCGCTCCGCCGTCTCGCGCACCAGCGCCTCCAGGCCGGGCAGGGAGGCCGCCGTGACCGGCTGGGCCCGGCGCACCAGCTCGTCGTGGTGCGCGCGGTTCAGGAAGTACGCCAAGCCCACCATCGTCGCCACAAACAACAGGCTGCCACACAGCGTCGCCGCCGCCGTGAAGGCGATGACGCCCAGGACCAGGAGCACGGTCAACGCCAGGATCAGGCGCTCGTTCGGATAGCGATAGTCGGTCATTTTTAGCAATCGTTGTAGAATACAGTTAGTTCCACCGTCGCCCACAATTTGATGAGGGAGGCTTTCTAATGAAGCGACTCTATCCGGCCATCGTCCTCGGTCTCGCCCTTGCCCTGTTGATGGGCGCCGCCAGCCCGGCCGGCAGCGCCGTCGCCCAGCAGGCCGCCACGCCCACTGCCTGCGCCAACCGCTACGTGGTGAAAGCGGGCGATTGGGTGCGCCAGATCGCGCGGCAGTTCAACGTGGACTGGCGCGAGATCGTGCGGATCAACAACCTGGCCCGTCCGGACCTGATCTACCCCGGCCAGGTGCTGTGCCTCCCGCCCACCCCGACGGCCACGGCCACGCGGCCGACGAGCACGCCGCCGCCCACGGCCACCGGCCCTACGCCGACGCGGACCAGCACCGCGCCGCCCAGCGCGACGGCGCGCCCGCCTTACACCGGCATCCCAACCTTCCGGATCGTCAGCGTCGTGCGCGACCAGTCGGTCACCATCGAGACGAACAACTTTCCGGCCGGCTTACGCTTCGACGTCCGCATGGGCGCCATGGGCACGCGCGGCGTGGGCGGCACGCTGGTCACCACGCAGGACTCGGGCCAGGGCGGCCGGTTCCAGGCGACGTACACGATCCCGGCCGGCCTGAGGGGCGCCTACCAGATCGCGATCCGGCTGGAACACCTCTCCACGGGGTATTACGCGTTCAACTGGTTCTATAACAACAACGCGCCGTAACAACGGCCCGACGGGCCGCCGCTACGGCGACGGCGCGATCCCCATGACGATGACCAGCCGCACGGCGCCGGTGTTCCGGACGCCGTGCGGCACGCCGGCCGGCGCCCACACCACGCCCCCGGCGCCGGCGGTCTGCGTCGCCTCACCGACGACGAACTCCCCCTGCCCCTCCATCACCAGGTAGAACTTGTCCTGATCCGCGTGATCATGGACGGCCTGGACCTGGCCCGGCTCCAGACAATTTAAACCCAGCAACAGACGCGGGCTCTGGAATAAGGTCGCTTTATAGAACTTATCCGGCCGCGAGCCGAGGTGATCCTGGTAGCGTGTAAAGTAGCTCATCGCGCCTCCTGCAACGCGGACAGTATAACCGCATTCGGCGGCACATTTCTTGCACACTCACCCCGGCCAGGTCTCGCCGCGGCGCTGAATCTCCGCGCCAACCTGCGGCGCCTTGCTCTATAATAGACCGCGCAGTCCGAGCCACCACAATTCCATACCCCGCAACACTCGTTGCGCCGCAACGCCTGTTGCGGCCGGGAGGCCTCATGTCGTTTTTCGCGCGCCCCCAGCCCGCGTCCGCCATCAGCGCGATGAAGCCGGTCCGCCAGCTCATGTCCGCCGGCCTGGCCGTCGCCCTCGCTCTTCCACTGTTTCAGCCGCTGACCGGCTCAACGTCTCTTGCGAGCGATGATCGTCCTTCGGCTTCGCCCGGCCTGCCTGCCCCGGCAGTCCGCCATGAGCCGCCGATGCCCGGCGAGCCCCCGGCGCTGACGGCCGGCACGCCCCCCCCCCCCCCCCCCC
>DAOUAB010000171.1:0-17192 GCA_034434015.1 Anaerolineales bacterium | reverse complement strand
CCAGCGCCGGTAATAGGGCCTGACCGTCTCCACCTGCGTCTGCTGGAGCATGATCTCGGACACCCAGATGCGGTAGGGGTCGCGGACGCCCCGCCACGGCAGGCGTCGCCCGTGAACGGCGTACCAGGCCAGCAGACGCTCGGCCATCCGGAGGGTCATAGCCTGATTATAATGACACGGCTGTGGGAAATCATTCGGCGGTTGTGGAAAACCGGGAGAATTCTGTGGATAAGTCCGCCAAAATGTGGAGAGAACATGTGGAGTAAACGGGCTGTTCTCTGGATAACTTGCCGCGTGTTTTAAGTATTGCAGGCAGATGGATGAGTCGAACCACGACTCGCCGGCGACATGCGCCGGCGCCTTTTCTCAAGGGCAGCTGAAGAAGCGCCGGAGAGCATCGCGCTCGCCCGGCGCGCCGCCCGGCCGTCCGGCGATTCTTTAAGGGATTTGTGACGGCCTGGCGCGAGGTCCGATCAGTCCTATATCTGGGTACCAGCCAGCCGACAGGGTGTAGCTGTGGCGGCCCATCGGCGGTTCTCACAAGTGAGCGGGTCCACGATAGATACCGGTATGGCCCCGCTTCGTTTGTCTTAAAGAATCGGATTCTTTTACACTCGCGTACGGTTGGCGTATTGAATCCTCCCCCTCGCTTTGTTAGAATGCGCGCACCTTTGGACGAGACTGCGCGACCTTAACATCCGCATGACTTCCCTGGTCATGCCGTCTGGAAATCTCGTCTCTTTTGTCCCGCCACATTAGCGGCAAGCGCATACACCGGTCATTCCTGGAGAGGCTGACTCCCCACTTATGCGCCGTGTTGCTTGCCGCCCGGGGGCGTTTGAATCGCGGAGAGGGGTATGCAATCAGAACGACTCTGGCAGACGGTCCTTGGGCAACTGCAACTGGAGTTGCCCAAGGCCACGTATGACACCTGGGTACGCGAGACGGTCCTGGTGACCCAGGAAGATGGCACGTTCGTCATCGGCGCGCCCAACGCCTACGCGCGCGACTGGCTGGACAACCGGCTGAAAGCGTCCATCCGGCGCAACCTGGCGGCCGCCGCCGGCCGCAACAGCCTGGAGGTCCGCTTCGTCGTCTGGAGCCCGCAGGCGCCCGAGAGGCCGGAGCCGCCGGCCGGCCAGAATGGTGCCGGCAGCGCCCCGGAGCCGCTGGCGGAAGCGTTGCCCAGCCGGCTCAACCCGAAATACACGTTCAACACCTTTGTCGTCGGCCCCAGCAACCGCCTGGCGCACGCCGCCTGCGTGGCCGCTTCCGAGAACCCGGCCAAGGCCTACAATCCGATTTTCCTGTACGGCGGCGTCGGCCTGGGCAAGACGCACCTGCTCCAGGCGGTGGGCAACGCCTGCGCCCAGCGCGGCCTGAGCGTGGTGTACGTCTCTTCGGAAGAGTTCACCAATGATCTGATCAACGCCATCCGCTCGCACACCACCGAGGCCTTCCGCGAGAAGTATCGCAGCATCGACGTGCTGCTGATCGACGACATCCAGTTCATCGCCGGCAAAGAGTCCACGCAGGAGGAGTTCTTTCACACCTTCAACACCCTGCACGGCCAGGACAAACAGCTGGTGATCTCGTCCGACCGGCCGCCCAAGGCGATGGTGACGCTGGAGGAGCGGCTGCGCTCGCGCTTCGAGTGGGGGTTGACGGTGGACATCCAGCCGCCGGACTTCGAGACGCGGCAGGCCATCCTGCGCACCAAGGCCGAGCGCAGCCGGGTGAGCGTCTCGCCGGCCGTGATCGAACTGATCGCGCGCCGCGTGCAGAGCAACATCCGCGAACTGGAAGGCGCCCTGACGCGCGTGCTGGCTTACGCGGACCTGACGTCGCAGCCTGTCACCCTGGAGCTGGCCGCCAACGCCATCGCCGACCTGCTGCCCCGCCGGCGCACGCTCTCGGCCGACCAGATCATCGACGTGGTCGCCAGTGAGATGGGCATCTCGCGCTCGGCCCTGCTTGGGCCGGACCGGTCCAAAGACACGGCCTGGGCGCGCCAGGTGGCGATGTACCTCATCCGTGAAGAGACCGAGTCGTCGCTGCCCGCCATCGGCGATGCGCTGGGAAACCGCGACCACACTACGATTATGTACGGCTGCAAGAAGGTGGCTGACGCCATCGAGCGCGATGACGCCGCCCGCCGCCAGGTCCTGGCGATCCGCGGGCGCCTGTACAGCCAGGTGGGCGCGCCAGCCTGATTACCCGCTGTCTGCCCCTATCCATGGATCCGGGCCATAAACGTGGCCCGGATTTTTGTTTGTGACCGGCATATATTGGGGCTGGCTCAGGCGGCCTCGAGGCCGGGTTCAGGCCGATACGATAGTTATGTCACTTCGACAAGATGTGAATGTGGATAAGTACCCGAATAACTGTGGAGAAGAGATTGCTTTTGGGGAGAGTTGGGCTTGTCGGCCCCAGTCCAACAGGCGGGTTCAATTAGCCGGCCCCCAGATATGGGGGGCAGCCTGGAGGGGGGTCTATATGTTTGGCGGCGCGCCTCAGAGGATTTTCGGGGCTGGAGGGCCTCCACAGTGTCCACATTTTGTCCCCACATTGACTGTGGACGCCCGGCTCGTTTGCGCCCGCCGCCTGTAGGGGGGCGGCGTCCTGCGGGCCTATATCTCCGCCGAAAAACGCGGCCGCGCGGCCGCGTCCACAATTCCACACCCCCTACTACTACTTCGATATATCTATTATAGATTTATCCACGTTTGATTCAGGGAACGCGGAGCAGCCGCGTTGGTCAGATGGGGCGCTTGGGGCTGACAGTGATGGACTGGAACACGAACGTGAGCGTGCGCGGCTGCTCGTCGGTGTCCAGCCCCTGGACGACGATGCGGTCGATCATGTCCGGCGCGTCGGCCGCCAGGCAGAGCGCATACAGTTCATCCAGCGTGTGAAACGGCTGCAACGTCTCCTGCAGGCCGCGCGCGCGGTCCCACTGACGGAAGACGAGTATCCCGGACAGGACTTGAGAGGCGGTCATGGGCACCTTCGTTAAGAACCTGTCTCTAAACCTCAGCAGAGGCGTCGCCGACGGCAGTGCCGTCGGCTATCGGGCGGGTTTAGAGATACGCTCTAAGCGCGCCGCGCGCTGCGCCGCGTCTTCCATTCAGCGCGATGCACGTCGATATCGCGGCTGAGGGCCATCCAGTCGGAGGTCACAAACTGCAGCCCGGTCGACTCGGGCGGGAACATGAACCAGCTCAACAAGACGCGCAGCCAGGCCTCGCGGAGGGGATAGCGCGTCAGGTCCACCTGGACGGCCGTCTGGCCCAGGAAGGGCTCCACCAGTTCGCGCCGCAGGCCGCCGACGCCCGGCGCCAGGAACTTCACCGGGCGCACGCTGCGGATGCGGCTGTACGCCACCACCAGCCGGTAAAACGGCGTGTTGACGCACAGGACCGTGGGCAGACATTGGACGTAGGCCAGCGAGGGCGCGACGAGGGTGTAGACGAACAGCGCCAGGCCGCCGCCGGCGCCCACCAGCGCCGCCGACGAGAGCAGGTCGCGGGCGCCGGGCCCGGCCAGGTCCGGCGCAAACCACCACAGCGCCGCACAGCCGGCGGCGATGAGCAACGCCGGCCAGCGCCAGCTCCGAAACTGGCGCTGATAGAGCAACAGCGGATGCCGCTTCATCGCGCGTCAGAGCTGATGGGCCGCCCGATAGGCCGCGATCTGCTCGCGCAGGGCGGCGCGCGTTTCCAGGGCGGTCTGCACCGGGGCCTGCAGGCTGGCGGCGAAGGTCGCCTGCGCGCTCTCCAGGGCGCTCACCAGGTGTTCGGCCGGGGCCAGCGCCCCGTCGCGCAGCGGCGGCAGCAATTGCGTCTGCCAGCTCTGCGGCCCGCCGCTCACGAAGCGCGACATCTTCGCGAACATCTGCGCCTCCGCCTGGCGCGCCAGCGTGTCGGCCTGCCCCACCAGCGCCTGGGCGGCGTCCAGCGTCGCGCGCGCTTTCTCGCCGACGTCGAACGGCAGATAGTCCAGCACGAGGCGGATGAACCCGCCGAAGACCGCCACGCTGCCGGCGGCGGCGTTGGTCAGCAGGCGCTGGGCCGTCCGCTCCAGCGCGTAGAGGTTGAGGCGGAGCTGGATCACCTGCTCGCCCAGCCAGGCCAGCCCGTCGCGGAAATCCGGCAGCGCCTTCTCGAAGCCGGCCAGCAGATCGCGCGCCGCCTGAACGCCGGCGCGCAGCAGCGGGACCAGGCCGAGGGCCCCGGTCAGGCCGGCCGCGGCGGCCTGCAGGCCGTCGCGCGCCAGCGTGTCCAGGCCGACGCCTTCCAGTTGCTCATACAGCGCGGCCAGCCCCTGGTAGCGGCCCAGGCGCTCTTCGGCGACGGCCAGGCGCGCCTGCGCCTCGCCCAGCTGCGCCCGGAGCGCGTCGGCCTCCTGGCGCGTCGTCGCCAGCGACGACGCCAGCTGCGCGTTCTGGCTCTGCGCCGCGCCGAGCTGGGTGTTCAGCGTCGTCACCTGTCCCTGGAGGTCGGCGAGGGCGCCGTCCAGCGCGGCGCGCGCCGTCTGCGCCTGGGCCAATTGCGCTTGCAGGTCCTGCGCCGCCGCCTGCGCGGCGGCCTCTTCGTCCAGGCGGCCCTTCACCCAGGCGGCGCCGCCTCCGACGAGCAGGCCGGCCGCTCCCAGCCCGAGCGCCTGCACAAACACGCGCCGCGAAAAGTCCGGTGTGGTCGACATGGCGCACCTCCTCTGATCTGCCCGCGATTATAACGCCCCTTTCGGTGCTATACTCGCTGCGATGGTTGTCACCTATCGTCCGGGGCATCTCGCCGACAGCCGCGCGGCGTACGAGCTGTTCGAAGCGTCGCTCACCGACCTGGGCCAGCGTCTGGGCGTGATGGCGATCACCAACGGCGACGATCCGGCGGTCCGGGAGCGCCTGTGGGACGAGCGCCGGCCGCTGTTCGAGCACCTGGCGCGCACGGCCGAGCATTTCTGGCTGGCCGAAGCCGACGGCCAGGCGATCGGTTATGCGCGCACCATCCTGCGCGGCGGCGTGCGCGAGCTGACCGAGTTCTTTGTGCGCCCGGGCCTGCAGTCGGCCGGGGTGGGCCGCGAGCTGCTGGCGCGCGCCTTCCCGGCCGACGGCGCGGCGCGGCACCGCGTCATCGTCGCCACCACGGACCAGCGCGCGCAGGCGCGTTACCTCAAGCTGGGCGTCTACCCGCGCTTCCCGATCTATTACTTCTCGCGCCAGCCGGAGGCGCTGACGGCGGCCTCCGACCTGGCCGCGGAAGCGATCACCGCCTCGGACGAGGCGCTGGCCGTGCTGCGCGAGCTGGATGAGGCCGTGCTGGGCCACGCGCGCGACGAGGACCACCGCTGGCTGTTGGCGAACCGGACCGGCTACCTGTACCGGCGCGGCGGCCGGCCGGCCGGCTACGGCTACACGGGGTACCGCAACGGCCCGTTCGCGTTGCTGGAGGCGCGCGATTTCCCGGCCGTGCTGGCGCACGCCGAGGCCGAGGCGGCCCGTCAGGGCCGGGCCCATTTCGGGGTGGAAGTGCCGATGGTCAATCAGGCCGCGGTGGAGCACCTGCTGGCGCGCGGCTTCCGCTTCGACGCCTTCTTTGCCCTGTTCATGAGCGACGTCCCCCTGGGTCGCTTCGAAAACTACGTGTGCACCAGCCCGCCGTTCTTCTTGTGACGCGTCAGTGCCCCTTGCCGTTGTCGCCGCCGCCGCTGTAGAACTGCTGCTCCTCGGTGGACCCCTTGAGCGCGGCGGTCGAGACCTCGCCGCCCGTCACCGTCATCTGCACCTGGTCGAAATACCCGGCGCCCACGAAGCGCTGGTGCTTGATGGCCCTGAAGCCGAGGTCCTTCTCCATCTGGAACTCGCGCTCCTGCAGCTGCACGAAGGCCGGCATGCCCTGGCGGGCGTAGCCGTGGGCCAGCTCGTACATGCTGGCGTTGAGGGTGTGGAAGCCGGCCAGGGTGATGAACTGGAACTTGTAGCCCATCGCGCCCAGCTCGTCCTGGAACCGGGCGATGTCGGCGTCGCTCAGGTTGCGCTTCCAGTTGAAGGACGGCGAGCAATTGTAGGCCAGCAGCTTGCCCGGGTACCGGGCGTGGATGCCGCGGGCGAACTCGCGCGCCTCGTCCAGGTTCGGCGTGGAGGTCTCGCACCAGATCAGGTCCACGTACGGCCCATATTCCAGGGCGCGGGCGATGGCGTACTCCAGGCCGTTCTTGACGATGTAGAAGCCGTCGGCGGTGCGCTCGCCGGTCAGGTGCTCGTGGTCCACGCGGTCGATGTCGCCGCGGATCAGGTTGGCGCCCAGCGCGTCGGTGCGGCCGATGAGCACGGTCGGCACGCCCATCACGTCGGCGGCCAGGCGCGCGGCGATCAGCTTCTGGATGAAATCGTGGATGGGCACGAGCACCTTGCCGCCCATGTGCCCGCACTTCTTGAGCGACGAGAGCTGGTCCTCCAGGTGGACGCCGGCCGCGCCGGCCTCGATCATGTGCTTGATCAGCTCGAAGGTGTTGAGCGGGCCGCCGAAGCCGGCCTCGGCGTCGGCCACGATGGGGACGAAGTAATCGACGTCGCCCTCGCCCTCCATGTACTGGATCTGGTCGGCGCGCATCAGGGCGTTGTTGATCTTCTTGATAACGGTCGGGACGCTGCCCACCGGGTACAGGCTCTGGTCCGGGTACATGGTCAGCGCGTCGTTGGCGTCGCCGGCCACCTGCCAGCCGCTCAGGTAGATGGCCTTGAGGCCGGCCTGCACCTGCTGCACGGCCTGGTTGCCGGTCAGCGCGCCGAGCGCGCGGATGAAGGGCTCGGTGTGCAGCGCCTTCCACAGTTTCTCGGCCCCCAGGCGCGCCAGGGTGTGGTCGAGCTGCAGCGACCCGCGCAGCTTATCGACCTCCTCGGCGGAGTAGGGGCGGACGACCCCCTGCCAGCGTGGATCGGTCGCCCAGGCCTGCTTCATTTGCTCGACGGATGCGCGGGACATAGTCTGCCTCCAGGGAATAGGGAATAATGATATTGGATGTGGCGGACAACAACGCTAACGCGGGAACGGCTGGCAGAGCCAGGGTACCGTGACTCTAGCACAGTTTGTGAACCGGGTAACAGGCGGATTTTGTCCGCCTGAGCCGCCGCTGCGCCCCGGCCGGCGTCAATTGTCGATGGGGACGGTGAAGGAGAAGGTGCTGCCCTTGCCCGAGAAGCTGGTGACCATGATCTCGCCGCCCAGCACCTCCACCAGGCGCCGGCACAGATGCAGGCCCAGGCCCCAGCCGCTCTCCTGGCGGATGCTGGGATCCTCCGAGCGAAAGAAGGCCGTGAACAGCCGTTCCTGGTCCTGGGGCGAGATGCCGTAGCCGGTGTCGGCCACGCTCAGGCGGATCTGCGGCGGCGCCGCCTCGGCCGTGACGGTGATGCTGGCGCCCGGCGGCGAGTACTTGTTGGCGTTGCTGATCAGGTTGCTGAGGATCTGGACCAGGCGTCCGGGGTCGGTGCGCGCCCGGGGCAGGTCCGGCGGGATGATCAGCCGCAGGGTCTGCTGCTTGGCGTCCAGGGCGGTCTGGAGCTGCTTGAGCGCGTCCTGGGCGGCCTGGGCCACGTCCACGGCGCGCAGGTCGATCTTGATGCGCCCGGCCTCGATGCGCGAGATATCGGCCAGGTCTGAGACCAGCACGGCCATGCGCTCGACGTTGCTGCGGATGGTCTGCAGGAACTGCTTCTGCTGGTCGGAGACGGGGCCGGCGATGCCGTGCAGCATCAGCTCGGCGTAGCCCTTGATGGACGTCATCGGCAGTTTGAGCTCATGCGAGACGGTGCGCACGAACTCGCTCTTGGCGTCGTTGGCCTTCTTGAGGGCCGCGTACAGGCGGGCGTTCTCGATGGCCACGGCGGCGTGGTCCGCCAGGCGCGAGAGGAACTCGGCGGCGTTGGCCGTGAAGGCGTGGTTGGGCCGCTCGAGCACGATCATGGCCACGATGCGCTCGTCGTGGATGACCACCGGCGCGATCAGGCGCGCCTGGCCGCCGCCGGCCGCGTCGGGCGGGAAGCGCTGCGCCTGGCGCACGGCCATGGCGGTCTGCACCAGCGGGTCGCTCAGGGCGCGGACGTTGCCGACCGCGGGGGCGTTGCTCCCCAGCGGCCGGGTGCCGGTGGTGCCGTGCCGGGCGATGATGCGCACCTGCTGGCCTTTCTCGCCGTCCTCCAGGACGCCGATCCAGCCGGTGCGCGCGGCGGTGTAGCGCGCGGCCCACTCCAGCGTCAGCGCCATCACCTTCTCGAAGTCGAGCGTGGCGTTGAGCTGGCGGTCGATCATCTGCATCGTCTGCAGCTCGGAGATGCGCTGCGCCAGCGCCTGGTCGACCTGGGTGTACAGCCGGGCGTTGTCGATGGCGATGGCGGCCTGGCCGGCGAAGGCCGCCAGCAGGTCCAGGTCGCTCTGGGTGAACAGGCCGGCGCGCGCCTTGTTGTCCACGTACAGCGCGCCGATGGTCTTGCCGCGCACGGCCAGCGGCACGGCCATCACCGAGCGCAGGGCGAAGTTGATCACCGACTCCTGGGCCGCGAAGCGCGGGTCCTTCTCGGCGTTGCTGGTGACCACCGGGGTGTTGCTCTGCGCCACCTCGCGCACCACCGAGCGGCTGACCTCGAAGGCGCTCTCGTCCAGGGTCTCCTGCCTGGCGTTGCGCGCCAGGCGGAAGACCAGCTCGCCGTCGGCGGCCTCGCCGTCGAACAGCATCAGGAAGCCGCGCTCGGCGCCGGTCAGGCGGATGGCGGCGTCCAGGGCGACGGTGAGCGACTCGTCCAGGTTGAGCGACGAGCCCAGCGCGCGCGAGACGTCGTACAGCGCGGCCAGCCGGGCGTGATCGGGAGCGGAGGCGGAGGAGGAAGCCGTCAGGTTCATGGAAGGCTCAGGATACCGCCGCCGGGATTCCGCCCCAGACAGGCGACATTCGTCGAGAGGCTGCCCAGGCTGTTCCAGAAACCGGCGCCCGGGTTACATGTCCGCGGGTCTACAAACGGCCCGGCGTCCGTGATCGCCACCACGATTTCTGAACCGCTGGCCGCGCCAACGGGTTGGTTGGCCGTCAGCGTCGGCAGATCGTAGCCCGAACCCGGGGCAAAGACGTAACGCGCCCCGGTATCCAGAGCCGTGTACTTGGCGAGCAGATTGGGATCGGTGCAGAGGTTGTCGATGAAGATGGTGTAGCCGTAGGCCGAGCTGTCATCGCGCGTGTAATGCACGGTCACGCTGTCGGCATCCGCGTAGAGCACCACGGCCGCGACGCCGGCGCCCAGATCGTAATTGGCGAGCGGCGTTCGAATCGTCTCCCCGGCGGTGGTTGACAGACCCAGCGCCGTAATGGGGTAGCTCCCGTTATTCTCGCTGAGCAACGAACCGGGTTGATTATTGAAATCATCCCAGCTGTAGATTTGGAAGTACCGCGACACAATGGCGCGGGGAGTAGTAAACAGGGTCGGGAATTGTGGCGCGTTAGGGTCGCCGCCCGAGCCATAGTCGATCAGGGAGGTTGAAAAGCCCACCGTGCGCTGCTCATAACCGCGCAGATCAAGGTTCTTCCCCGGATGTTGCGACGCCTGTTTGGGCGGGTTGTCCGGGTCGCGTTGAAACACGACGCCCTGATTGTAGCTCCCCCCCACGGCCTTGCAGCCCGTGCTGACCGTGGGCAGATAGAGGCAAGTGGCCGCGCCGCAGGCCCCGGCCGCGCTGGTCACGCCCGCCGCCGGCGCCCCCAGCGCAACGACCAGGGCGGCCATCCCGATCCAGGTCAGCGCCCGCAAGAACGATAAGGACTTCGGCATCATCCAGGCTCCTTTAGCTGCTCTTCACGCCGTCCCCGCCCGCCGCCCCACCGCGCTCACGATCTCGCTCAACGTCCCGTCCTCGAAGCGCCAGGCCTCGTGCGGAAAATTGGCCGAGGCCGAGAGCACGAAGGCGAAGGCCGCGCCCACGCCCGGCTCATGCCGCAGCAGCTGGTAATACGTTGCGTACTGCTCGCCTTTGGCGCGCGCGTCCACGTTCGGCGCGGGGTTGCTGAACTCGGTGATGAACAGGAGTTTGTCCGGGTAGCGGCGGCGGTATTCGCGGAAGCCCAGGCCGCCGCTGGGCGAGCGCATCTCGGCTTCGTCGCGCCAGTAGCAGTGCACGCCGATCCAGTCCGCGGCGCGCACCGCGTCGGCGGCCTCGTCCAGGAAGCGCATATCGTTGGTGCGCTCCGGCATCGGGAAGCCGTCCGGCGAGAGGCCCGGCCAGCCGAACTTGGCCTCCGGGTACTGGGCCTTGAGCGCGTTGCGCACGGCCAGGAACCACTGGGCGAACTCGCGCCCGTCCTGCCAGGTCCGCGTCCAGCCCTCGGCCTTGAGGTTGGCCTCGTTGTGGACCTCGAAGTAGCGGACGCCCTGGCGATAGAACTTGCCCATGTCGCCGCGCACGCGGGCCACAAACTCCTCCGGCGGCACGAAGCCGTCGATGATGGCCATCAGGCGCACCAGCACGAACATCTGCGGGTTGATGGCCAGCAGGCGCGGGTAGTCCTCGGCGGCGGCGGACGAGAGCAGCTTGACGGCCTCCAGGCGCGCCTCAGCCACGGCGTGGAAGTCAGCGGCCAGCAGCGCGCCGTCGGAGCGGCCGTGGACGCCGGCCAGGCACACGCCGGGCGGCCACAGGCGCCGGAAATCCGGGCCGACCGGGGCGTAACGGTCGCCGGCCGCGAGGCGTCTGGCGAGCTGCGCCTGGAACTCGGCCGGGGTCCTGGCCGGCACATAATCCACCCGCACGCTGGGGTAGTTCTTGGTGAACCAGGCCTGGATGTCGCCCTGGCCGGGATAACCGTCCGGGGCGCCGGCGATGGTGACGGTCTGCTGCGGGATCATATAGCGGCCGGCGGCGTCCGGGTCCGAGGTCAGATTGACGCCGAACTGGATGACGTAGTCCTTGGCCGCCGCCACCCAATCCCAATACTGGGCCTTCGGCAGGAGCAAAATCTGAAAATCGGGCATGCCGTCACCTTATGTGGCCAGCATTATAGCATCGGCCCTTTCGCCGCCGGACGCCGGGCCGGGTTGGAGATCGTTTAGGGGACCTGAAACGCGCCGAGCGGCACCGTCTCCGCGCCGTCCGGCAGGCGGCGCCGCGCGCCGGTCTCGGGGTCGTACAGCAACGCCGAGAGCGTGTACACGCCGGGCGCCAGATCGCCGGGCAGTTGCAGCTCATAACGGTCCGCCAGGACTTCGCCCACCGGCAGCGTCGGCGCCGGCCAGAACTCGTTCAACACCAGTTTGTCGCGCTGGACCAGCGGCGGCTCGCCGGGGGCGCGCGCCAGGTGGACGGCGCCGGTCAGATAGCGCGTCTGGGGCGACGTCAATTCCCAGAACAGGTAGACGGCCAGCAGCGCGCTCTCGCCGGGCGGCCGGCGCACGGCCGCGCCGGTCAGCCTGATCCCGCCCTCGAAGGCCGCGTCCAGCCTCAGGTCCGGGCTCAGGGCGACCGGCGCCCCCGCGCCGGCGTACGCGAACAGGCGCGCCTCGCGGCTGTAGAACGAGTCGGCGCGGTAACTGCCGGCCTGCTCCAGCGTCCCGAGCAACACCCGGCCGGGATCGACCACCTCATCCTGGAACAGCAGCAGCCACAAGCGACCGCCGGGTTCGGGGCGGGCCGCCGCCAGCCAGGCGGCCCCGTCGTCAACGCGCACGCGTTCGCCCACTTCCGGGCCGGCGTCCAGGTTCACGGGGCTGGTGTACACGGCGAGCACATTGACGCCGTAACCCGGGATCGCCAGCCCGCGGTCGCCGGGCGCGCGGTGTTCGTTCAGGAACGCCGCCAGCGCGCGGAAGTCAGGCGCCCACGTCGTGCGCGGCGCGGCCTGGATCACGCCTGCGGCGGCCAGGCCCCAGCCGGCGGCGGCGACCGCCAGCGCGGCCAGGCCGCCTGCGGCCGCGCGCGGCCCGGCCAGCGCCGCCGGGAGCGAAGTCAGTCCGAGCAGTAACAGCGGCAGCGCCCAGGCCAGATAGCGGACCTCGTGGACCGGCCGGACCTGCCAGAAGACGAACAGGCCGAGGACGCCGAACGTGAACGCGCCGGCCGGCAGGAGCCCGCGCTCCGGGTCGCGCCAGGCGCGCAGCGCCAGCCCGAGCGCGCCGGCGGCCAGCAGGCCGTAGCCCCAGGCCGGTTCGGCGGCGTAGCCGGCCGGCCGCAGGACCGGATCGGCCAGCAGCAGGTCCGGCCCGAGCTCGCGCAGGAAGATGGGGAGGGTGGGCGCCGCGCCGGGCGCGATGTTGCGGAAGGCGGACACCACCGGCAGCGCCAGCAGCAGCCAGAGCGCGAACGGCGCGAAAGGCGCCGCGAGCCAGCGCCAGGGCGGGCGCGGGCGCAGCCACAGGGCGGAGAGCGCCGCCGCCAGGATGGGCAGCAGGGCGAAGTAGTGGGTGAGCAGCGCGGCGCCGGCCGCCAGCGCCCAGAGCCGGCCGCGGCGTGTGGCGAGGCCGAGGAGCGCCAGCAGCAACAGCGCCATCCAGAGCGGGTACATGCGCGCCTCGCGCGCATACCAGAGGAACAGGGGATGGGCCGCGAGCAGGAACGGGGCCGCGCCGGCGGCGGGCAGACGCCAGCGCCGGGCCAGGGCCGCCAGCGCGGCGACGGCGAGGACGGCCGCGGCCAGGCTCGGCAGGCGCGCCAGGAACTCCAGGCCGCGGGCCGGTTCCAGGCCGGGCGCGTAGGGGCGCGCGCCCGCCGCCCATAACCAGCCTTTCAGCAGGCCATAGTAGAGCGGCGGATACGGCTCCCGGGCCAGCAGACGCCCGACGAAATCCGGCCCGGTCGCCAGGCCGACGCTGAGCAATTCGTCGTACCAGAAGCTGGCCGCGCCCAGGCCGCGCGCCCCCAGCCACCAGGCGAGCAGGAGGGCGGCGTACGGCAGGGTCCGGCGGAGGCCCTGGGCGACGGAGAGCGCCGGGGCCGGGGAGCGGGGGGCCAATGCGAATTACGGTCCTGTCGCGTCATCGAATTGCCGCCGGGCGACGGCGGCGGCCAGGCCCAGGTCCTGCCCGGCCTCGTCCCGCCACGCCCAGCGCGCCGACTCCTCGGGGTTCGACGTGGACACGACGTAGGCGAAGGCGGCGCCCAGGCCCGGCACGCGGCGCAGGGCGGCGTAGTAGCGCGCGTACTGCGCTGCGACGACCGGTTTGGGCTGGGCCGGGTTGCCGAATTCGGTGATGAAGAGCAACTGTTCCGGGAAGCGCTCGCGGTAGCGCGTGAACCCGAAGCCGTTGCGGTCGTCGGTGATCTCACGCTCGTCCACCCAGTAGGCGTGCACGCCGATCCAGTCGGCCTGGCGGGCGGCGTCGGCGGCTTCCGCGATGAAGACCTCCGAGTCGGCGCGGCCGGCCGCCTCCGATTGCGGACCGGGCGAGAGGCCCGGGAAACCGAACCGCGCCTCCGGCAGGCGCTGGCGGAACAGGTCGAGCGCCTCCAGGAACCACGCGCCGAACGTGCGGCCGTCGCTCCAGCTCCCGCCCAGACCTTCCGAACGCAGGTTGGGCTCGTTGTGCAGCTCCACGTAGCGCGCGCCGGCGTCCACCAGGCGGACGACGTTTGGCTCGGTCAGAGCGAAGAACTCGCGCGGGCTGACCAGGCGCGGCTGCTCGCGCGCGCCGAAGGGCAGGAAGGCCCGGACCAGCACGAACACCTCCGGGTCGATCTCCCGCAGGCGCCGGATCGACTCGGCCGTCGCGTCCGAGGTGAGCTTGACGGCCTCGACGCGCGCCGCCTGCACGACGGCGTAGTCCGGCTCTTCCAGTTCGCCGTCGGCGCGCCCGTGCAGGCCCACCAGACAGCGCCCGGCCGGCCAGAGCGCGGTCCAATCGAACTCGCGCTGCGGCCCGTAGCGCAGGCCGGTGGACAGGCGCACATTGAGGACCGTCTGCAGGATTTCGGGCGCCGTCACCGGGATCAGGTCAATCACGGCCCGCGGGTTGGCCTGCTTGATCTGCACGATCAGGTCATCCGGCCAGAAGGCGGGGTGGACGATGGTGACGTGCGAATAACCGCGCCAGTCGACGCGCGCCGGGTCGCGGGCGAAGTGGACGTCGGGGAAGAAGGCCGCGTAGGCCATGGCCGCGCTCCCCCAGGCCGAGGCCTCCTGCGCCGTGCGGGCCGGGAGCAGGAAGAGCTGGTAATCGGGGAGGAGGGGGAAGGTCATTGCAGACGACAGACGACAGACAACAGACAACAGACGACGGAGGTCAGCCGTCGGGCGTCCCCTGCTGATAGAAGTCACACAGCCGGCGCAACACGCAACGTCCGCATTCCGGCTGGCGCGCGTGGCAGACCTGCCGCCCGTGTTGGATGAGGTTCAGATGAGCGGGGCCGTAGGTCTCGGGCGGGAAGAGGGCCTCGAAGTGCGGGTGGCAGTCGTCGGCCGACATCTTCGCGGGCCGCAGGCCGAGCCGGCCGGTGACGCGGTGGACGTGCGTGTCCACCGGGAAGGCCGGGAGGCCGAGCGAGAAGAGCATGACGATGGACGCGGTCTTCGGCCCGATGCCGTGGAACCTGGTCAGCCAGGCGCGCGCCTCGCCCGGCGGCAGGTTCTTGAGAAACGTCAGGTCGAGGGCGCCGCGCTCCAGCGTGATGGCGCGCAGCACGGCCTGGATGCGCGGGCCTTTCTGGTTGGCCAGGCCGGCCGGCCGGATGGCCTCGATCACGGCGTCGAGCGGCGCGTCGCGCACGGCCTCCAGGCTGCCGAAGCGCGCGCGCAGCAGGTCGAAGGCGCGGCCGCTGTTCGTGTCGTTGGTGTTCTGCGACAGGATCGTGGCGACCAGTTCTTCGACGGCGGGCAGGCGTTCGCCCCAGTCGGGGACGCCGTATTCGGCCAGCAGGCGGGCGTGGACGCGCAGGGCTTTGCGCGCCAGGGCGCGTTCAGGTCGGGGTTGGGCGGCCGGCATGCCGCGATTATAGACGATGGGGGCCGGCGCTACGGCTGGCTGACCAGATAATGGGCCAGCGGGATGAGCGCGTCGTGCAGTTCAAACGGGTGCCATTGCTGCTGCGGCTCCAGCGCGCCGGTGGTGAAGATGGCCGCGCCCAGCACGTAGGGATCGTTCCGCATCTCTTGATCGTACCAGCCGAGCACGTTGACGTACGCCTGCGGGCCGGACGGCCCGTAGCCGCGCTGCACCCACCAATCGCTGTAGAGCTTCCAGCCCGGATAGCCCGGATCGTCGCAGGCCGGCGACGGCGCCAGCCCGTCGATGCCCAGCTCGCTGATCACGAGCGGCAGGCCGCCCAGGCCGCGCGGCTTGAGCAGGCCCTCATACCAGAAGCGGTAGCGGAGCGACAGCGGCCCGGCCGGCACGCCCAGGGCGGGCGCGCCCGGGATGAGGCCGGGCACGTTCACGGCGACGCCGCACTGGAACGTCGGCGACGCGTATTCATGCAGATGGAAGAGGCCGCCGCAGCGCTGGGCGGCCTCCAGCGCCGGCAGAAATTCGTCCATCAGGTCGTACTCGGGGACGCCGGTGGAGAAACCGCCGACGGCGGCGCGGAAGCCGTGCTGCTGCATGGCGCAGGCGCGCGAGGCCTCGAAGAGCGCGAACCACGTCATGCGCTCCGGCGTCCCCAGCCCCAGCTCGTTCCAGCCCTCCCAGTAATCCACCTGCGGGTTGAGCCGGTAAGCCTCCAGGTGCTGTTCCACAAACACCACCCCGGCCGCCGCCGGGTCGGTCGTGAGCACCCAGTGCTCCTCCTGGTCCAGGTGGCGGCCGATGGTGATGGTCTCCGGCGACACCTGCTTGACCTCGGCCAGCCAGCCGAAATCGCCGACGGACTTGACCACGCGCGGGCGCGCCCGGCGCACGAACTCCATGATGTACGGGTCGGTGGGGCCGAGGGTGTGCAGGCCGAGTTTGCTGGAGGTCAGACTGGCGCGCGGCGCGGGCCAGTCCGGCGTCGGGGAGGCGGGCGGGGCCGCCGGCGCTTCGGGCGCGCCGGCCTCCGGGGTGGCGGTCGCGGACTGTTGAATCAGCGGCAGGTAGACCGAGCTGGCCGGCGTGGCGGGGGCGGTCGCCGTCGGCTCGGCGGCCGGCCGGTCCGTGTCGGGCGGCCGGGTCGCCGGGGCGGCGGTCGGCCCCGGGGCGTCCGGCGTCGGGGCCGTGGTCTGGGCGCCGGCCGTGCAGGCCGCCAGCCAGACCGCGAGGCCGAGCATGGCCTGCGCCCGCCGGCGGGCGTTTATCGGGAAAAACATGAGCACTCAGCGTTGGGTGACGAGGTAATGCGCCAATGGGATCAGGACGTCGTGGATGTCCCATCCGTTCCACTGGCTGCCGGAATCGGTGGCGCCGACCGTGAAGACGGTGGCCCCCAGGACGTAGCCGTCGTGCCGCATTTCGCGGTCGGCCCAGGCCAGCTGGTTGACGTAGGCCGCCGGGCCATCCACGCCAAATCCGTTGGCCGTCCACCACGCGGCGTAATGCTTCCACGTCCGCGCGCCGTGCGAATCCGGGTCGGCGCAGCCGATGGCGGTGACGGCGTCGATGCCGTACTCGCTGATCACGAGCGGCAGGTCGCCCAGGCCGCGCGGTTTGAGCAGGCCCTCGTACCAGAAGCGGTAGCGGAAGGTGAGCGGGCCGGCCGGCACGCGCAGGGCCGGGGCGCCGGGAATGATCTCATCCGAGCCGGTCTGCACCGCGCAGTGCAGCAACGGCTTGTTGTATTCGTGCAGGTGGAAGAGGCCGCCGCAGCGCTGCGCGGCTTCCAGCGCGGGCAGGAACAACTCCATCTCGGGATACGTGCGCGGCCAGCCGACGGCGAAGCCGCCGACGGCCGCGCGGTAGCCGAGCGCCTGCATCTGGCAGGCGCGTTCGGCCTCGAACTGCGCGAACCAGCGCAATTCCTCGGCCGGGCCGAAGATGAACTCGTTCCAGCCCTCCCAATAGTCCACGAACGGGTTGAGCCGATACTGGTCGAGGTGCTGCTGGATATACAGCTCGGCGGCGACGGCCGGATCCAGCGTCAGGACCCAGCCGCCTTCCTGGCCCAGCGTGCGGCCGATGGTGACGGTCTCGGGCGAGACCTGTTTGACCTCCGCCAGCCAGCCGTAGTCGCCGACGGCCTTGACCACGCGCGGCCGCGCGCGCCGGATGAACTCCATGGCGTAGGGGTCGCCGGTGCTGACCGCGTGCA